>JAQUQW010000001.1:25605-325605 GCA_028716245.1 Candidatus Omnitrophota bacterium
AAAAAAAGGGGGTAAAATGAGAAGAGGTTTTACGCTTGTGGAATTAATTGTCGTTATCATCATTGTAGGAATCTTAGCGGCTGTAGGTATGACTCAGTATACTAAAGTAGTGGAAAAAGGGCGTGCGGCCGAAGCCAGAATGCTTTTGGGTACATTAAGAAGCGCGGAAATTGCCGAATATACAGAAAATGGCGCTTATCAGGGGGTAGCCGGTTTAGGGGTTTCAGCTCCGACGGCTTGTGTATTCACGCATTATTTTTCGTATGTTTGCGACGCTGCTAGCGGGACATGTACGGCCACCAGATGTACTGCCGGCGGAAAAAATCCGCAAAGTACGATAGCTTATACTAAAACATTGGATGTTAATGGTAATTTCGGAGGTTCCGCGGGTTATTAATTGCAATAAGACAACATAAATACGGATGAAAAAGGGTTTTACCTTAATAGAAATATTAGTGGTGCTTGTTATTATCGGTATTTTAGCTGCTATTGCTTGGCCTAATTATAGTACTATGAAAGAAAAAACGCTGGACAGGGAAGCAAAAGTAAGCCTTGCGCTCATACGCGCGGCAGAGAAAATTTATAGGATGGAGGCTGGTGGGGTATTCTATCCCTATGCGGGTTATACTACTACCTCTGATGTTAATTTAATAAATAATAATCTAAAACTTAGCCTTCCTGCTACCCTGCCTATTGCGAACAGAAATTGGGCGTATAGCTTAAATAATAATTCCTCAACCGGAATTGGCCAGGCAACTAGATTGGGAAGAACCTGGACACTTGATTCAGCGGGTTCTTCCGAAAATCCGGTTTGTACTGGTACTTGTTATTAGCAGAATATGTGTAATAGATCCGGTTTTAGTTTAGTTGAGATAATTGTGGCCTTAGTTGTATTTGCGTTAGTGATCGTGGGGCTGCTTGGTCTTTTTGTCGCCGGAGGCAAAAATATAATCCATGCCCGCGAACGCATGACCAGCGCTGAATTAGGCAAGTTATTTATTGATTCCCTCCAAATGGATGTGCGCCAGGATACTTGGGACTTAGGCCAGGCAAGCAATGCTCTTACAGTAGGTACTACATATTGTGATAGTGTTGGCGGACACACGCAAAATAAAGATTGTCCTACAGCGGCCCAGCGAAAAGTTAATAATCGGGATTTTTCTGCCCAATACGTAATCGATGGTGTCAGCGGTACCGACTTACGCCTGGTAACCACAACAATTACCTGGAATGAACCATCCCCTTAATACTGTTAAATCCATAACTCTGGTGGAGTTGCTGATCAGTATCATTATTGTTACAATAATGATACTGAGTTTTTATAGCCTGGAAACATTTACTCAAGGGCAGGTGATTAATTCAGATAGAAGGGCAAAGGTCCAGAATCAGCTCGCTTATGCTTTGGAGCATATGAGTAAATATGTTCAGCAGGCCCAAGGAAATTTAACGAGGCCGCCGATCGAATATTTCCCCGCCGGCAATCCGGATGGTTTTCGTGTTTGGGTTGATTTCAACCAAACTCCTTGGGATCTAACCGATGATTCTTGGGTTAGGTACCAGATTAATGGTAACACCATTACGGCAAGTTGCGGAGGCGGTAGTTGTCCAGCTTCCTTTAATAATGAAAATTTGACTACTAAAGTTTTAAGCAATTTTTCTGCTGGAATTATGCCCAGTCCTCTGCCGAATAATCCTGCGGCTGGTTTTTATGTTAAGATAGATCCTAATTCCTCAGGTAGTCCTAACGTTGTAGAGATTGGTTTGGTTGGCCGTTATAATCCTTCTCAGCCTTATACTTTGGCAACCCGCTTGACAAACCCGCAGGTACAGATGAAAACAAGGATTATTTGTAACAATTCTTCCACAAATTAACCTATCCTTCTCATTGTAAAGCGCCTTAAGATGTGATAAAGTAATTTAATTATAGCAAATTGGGGCTGTAGCTCAGTTGGGAGAGCACCTCGTTCGCAACGAGGGGGTCGGGAGTTCGATTCTCCCCAGCTCCACAGAAGGTTGTATTTTATGTCAAATAAAATATTCCTCTTAATTCAAATCTTTGTGTTTTCTTTTTGTTTAAACTGTCATGCCGCATCAATAAAACAACCGGAGTTTGGCGGGCAGTTTTATCCGCAGCAGGAAGAGGAATTATCGGCGATGATCGGCAGTTTTTTGGGAAAAAGCAGCCCCGGGCCTGTATCCGGAGATATTTTTGCCCTTATCAGTCCGCACGCCGGTTATGGTTATTCCGGTCAGACTGCCGCATTCGGCTACAAGCTGATCAAAGATAAACCTTATAAAACCGTAATTATTTTAGGGACCAGCCACCATAAGATTTTTAACGGCGCTGCCCTCTATGGCCAGGGGGCTTTTGCTACCAGTTTAGGCAAAATAAATGTCGATGAAGAATTCACTAAAAAAATAATTGGTAAAGATCCCGAGGTTTTTACTGACGAATCTGCTTTTGATAAAGAGCACTCAGTAGAGGTAGAACTGCCTTTTTTACAAAAAGTATTGGCTGATTTTAAAATCGTTCCGGTTGTCGTCGGTGATTGTTCGCTCAAGACTTGCAGGAAGATCGCGCTTTTGTTCAAAGAAGCCATTGGCGAACGTAAAGATGTTTTGGTCGTGGTATCCTCTGACCTGTACCATGGTTATGATTTTGAGGAAGCCGATAGAGTTGATGCGGTTACTCTCGATTTGATCAAAAAAATGGATTACCAGGGTTTGTATTATGCTTTGCGTGAAGGCAGGGCGCAGGCCTGCGGAGGGATTGGTATCGTAATTGCTTTAGATATAGCCAGAGAACTAGGATATAGAAGAGCAGAGGTTTTAAATCATACAAATTCTGCGATGGTAACAGGAAAAGCAACTAAAGGCGAGTGGACAGTAGGTTATGCCAGTTGCGCGGTTTTTAGGCCGCCGGCACGGCCCCTTATAGGGCAAGGAGGAAATATGCTAAATATACAGCAAAGAAAAAAACTTTTAAAGATCGCCCGCCAAGCTATTGAAGAATATTTAAAAACCGGAGAGAAATTGGAAGTTAGCGAAGCTGACCCGGTTTTAAATCAGAAAATGGGTTCTTTTGTTACTCTTACCGAGCATGGAGGACTGCGGGGGTGTATTGGGAATCTTACGGCAAACCAGCCTCTATATTTAACTGTGCGGGATATGGCCATTGCGGCAGCAGTCGATGACCCGCGTTTTCCTCCGGTTAGCTTGACAGAGGTTAAAAATATCCAGCTGGAAATTTCTGTTTTGTCTCCATTAGAAAGAGTTGTTTCTGCTGAAAATATTGAATTGGGCAAACATGGGGTCCTGGTGCGTAAAGGCGCTCAAAACGGGGTGTTCCTTCCGCAGGTAGCTACGGAGACCGGATGGAACAAGGAGGAGTTTCTTAACAATCTTTGTTCCCAAAAAGCAGGTTTGCCGCCAGGCGCCTGGAAGGATAAAAATACCGAGCTTTATGTTTTTAATGCCGAAGTTTTTTCTGAGAAAGAGCTAGGAGAATGAATCGTTTTTTCATCGCCAAGATCAACCCGCTTGATAAATATATAATCTTGGATGATCCTGTTCAAGTGCATCACTTAAAAAATGTGCTTAGAATTAAGCCGCAGGAAAAGGTGGCGGTTTTTGACAGCCTGGGCAACGAGTATTTTGTTTTAGTTACTGAGGTGGGGCCAAAGGCGGTAAAATTGGAATTAAAAGAAAAAAAACTATCAGAAGATTCAGGGATTAAAATTACGGTTGCCTGCGCTATTCCGAAAAATGTAAAAATGGATGATATTGTGGATAAGCTTACGCAATTGGGAGTAGAATGCATAATTCCGCTTGAAACAGCACGCGTAATTGTAAGATTAGATAAGCAAAAAAAACTGGAACGCCTGCGGCGTTGGGAGAAGATTAGTTTGAGCGCGCTTAAACAAAGCCAGCGCAGTAAATCCGTAACGATTAAGCCGGTAAGCGAGCTTAGCGATGTAGTTTTAGCTGCGCGTAGCTTTGATTTAAAACTAATTCCCACCTTAGAAGGAGAGAGAAAGACCCTTAAAGGGGCTTTTGATGATTCTTCCAAGAAAATTAAAACTGTGATGGTCCTCATCGGCCCGGAGGGGGATTTTACGCCCGCGGAAGTTACTTTGGCAAAAGAAGCCGGTTTTCTTCCGGTTGATCTTGGTAAAGGGGTTTTACGCGTGGATACTGCCGCTATTGCAGTTGTTAGTTTTATTAAATTAAATGAAGAGCATTAAATTCTTTACCCTTGGCTGTAAGGCTAACCAGTATGATACCCAGAGTATCCGCGAAAGGTTCTTAAATAAGGGTTTTCAGGAGGCCAATCAGAGAAAGCCGCCTGATTATTTCCTGGTAAATACCTGCACCGTTACCGCTGGGGCTGACCAGAAATCCCGCAATACCATTCGTAAGTGTATCCGGGCTAACCCAAAAGCAAAAGTGATTGTCACCGGCTGCCTGGTGGAAAAAGACAGCCAAGCATTAGCCGATATCCGGGGCATTGCTTTGGTCGTCAGGAAAAGTTTTTTTCCGGAAGGGATAAGCAGTTTTAGCCGGCATACCCGGGCTTTCTTAAAAATTCAGGATGGCTGCAGTAATTTCTGCACCTATTGCAAAGTAGCTTTGGTGCGCGGCAGGGAGCGCAGTAAAAACCTAACCCAGATAGTTAGCGAGGCAAAAAAACTGATAGCTTGCGGATATAAAGAAATAGTATTGACCGGTATTTGCCTGGGCGCTTATGGCCGGGATTTTTCTCCTAAAAAAAATATAGTTGATGTTATTAAGGTTCTTGAAAAGATTGAAGGTTTATCGCGGATAAGATTAAGCTCTATTGAGGCCGGGGATATTTCCCCGAGATTAATTAAGTGCTTAGAGGGCAGCCGGAAATTTTGCCGGCATTTACATATCCCTATTCAAAGCGGAGATGATTATATCTTAAAACGCATGAACCGCAAATATACCAGGCAAAAATATCAGGATCTGATTAACCGGTTGAAACGCAGTATCCCCCAGATTTCTATTACTACCGACTGTTTGGTTGGTTTTCCGGGAGAAACTGAGAAAAATTTTGAGAATACCGTTGATTTAATCAGGAAGATTAATCCGTTAAAGGTGCATATATTCCCTTATTCCAGCCGTCCGGGGACAAGAGCTGCGGATTTTAACGGGTTAGTTGACCCCAAAATTATTAACCTTCGCTGCCAGAAGTTAGGAAAAATTGTCCAGCAGTGCCAAATGAATTTTATGCGCAAGTTTGTTGCTAAAAAGGCCGCTGTTTTGATTGAGGGCAGGGCCAAAGATAATCCTAACTTTTTGGAAGGTTTAACGGATAATTACCTGCAGGTCAGGTTGCCATTTAAACCGGATTTAAAAAATACGATTGCCAACGTCAGGATCAGCCGTATTTTTGAAGATTATTTTATCGGTGAATATATTGACAATTTTTAGTTTAGCGGTAAAATCTACCCACAAGGGTAATCTTATGAAAAAGCGTATTTATTACCATCATACCGATTGCGGCGGGGTAGTTTATTACGCCAATTATCTTAAATTTTTAGAAGAGGCGCGCACCGAATATTTTGAGCAGAAAAACGCTTCAATTAAGCTGTTGGCGGATTCCGGTTTTATGTTTGTAGTCGCCCGGCAGGAAATTGATTATAAGTTTCCGGCTAAATACGGCGACCAGCTGGATATTCAAACTCAGGTTGGCGCAATCAGCGGAGTGCGCATTGAATTTCTGCATGAAATCCGTAATCAGGATAAGCAAATAATTGTCCAAGCCAAAACCATCCTTGTTTGTGTCGATAAGAACCTAAAACCGCAAGCCATTCCCGAAGACCTGCGATTAAAGTTGAGGTAAAAATGGAAAATTTACTAAACCTTTTGAAGATCAGGCGCAGCGTAAGAGCGTTTCAGGATAAAGATATACCTAGAAAACAGCTTGAGGAGATTATTGATACTGCCCGGTTTGCTCCTACAGCCAGGAATGTCCAGCCTTGGGAATTTGTAGTGGTAACGAATAAGAAAAAATTAACGGAATTGGCTGCTTTGGGTCAAAACTGCAGGTTTATGGGCCAGGCAGCTGCCTGTGTTGCGGTTTTTTCCATTGATACCCATTATTTTCTTGAGGATGGGTGCGCGGCTACCTGCAATATTCTTTTGGCGGCTTGCGCCTTAGGAATAGGTTCATGCTGGATAGCCGGCGATAAGAAACCTTATTGCCAGCAGGTAAACACCTTATTGAATGCGCCATTAGGTATGAAGTTAATCAGCCTGGTCGCTTTGGGGTATTCTCAGGATAAAAACGCGTTTAAAATCGTAGAAAAGAGAGGATTAAAGGAATTATTGCATTGGGAGAAATTTTAATGTCTAATTCCGGGTTTGTTTGGATAGGAAGTTCAGGTTGTTTTTTGCCTTTTTTAATTATTTTTAATCTGTTTTTTGGCAGGTTTATATTTAATTCCATCCGCTTGTGGTTGGGCATTGAGGCCATACTAATCTTAATGTTTATCCTTAGTATTAATATTATGAGGCGCAAGATTATCCGGCAATTCGGGCGGCAGGGGCGTGGTTTGGCTTCCGATAGTAAAAGCTACAGGCGGCAAGGCCGGGGAGACGGTAAGATCGTGGATATTCAGGGTCAGGTAGTCGAAGAAGAGAAGAGAAAATAGGGACAGCGACTATTTTTTATTCTAATATTTTATCAAAAAATAGTCGCTGTCCCTATTTTTATTTTCTATTTTCCAATCAGTCGGGAAATAGGGTCGTATTTATTCCCTAGTTTTATGGTTGACAAACCGGATTAAAGGAGTATAATAAATTAAAGATTAGAGAATTTTTAAGCCGCCAAGGATAACAACTAACCTTTGCGGCTTTTTTTATGGAGGTGGAAATATCAAAAAAATAAAGACTTCGCTTAAAGGAAGAAGATGCAAATATTCACACTGTAAGAATATTTTGAGTATTTATAACCATGAGCTTTATTGCCATATTCATCTTGGCCTCTTGGCTTATGATGATAAACCTAAGGCAATCAAAGCCGCATGACCAATAAACCGATAATGACAAACAATATTACGCAAGCTCCGGTAAATTTTTATGGTTTGGGTATTGCTCCGAAGATCCTGGATCTCTTGGAGCGCATGAAGTTTAAAGTCCCCACGCCTATCCAGTTAAAGGCGATTCCCCTGGCCCTTGAAGGAAAAGATATCGTAGGTATCGCCCAAACCGGAACTGGTAAGACGCATTCTTTTGCTATCCCTATGGTCCAGCGCCTGGTTCAGAAAAAAGGTATCGGCTTAGTTCTTGCTCCGACCAGGGAGTTGGCTATTCAGATTGAGGAAGCCTTTGCGGAAATTGCGCGTGTTTTTGGCATGAAGACTGCCTGCCTTATCGGCGGTGCGCCGATGCCGCCTCAGGTACAGGCTTTGCGCAGGGACCCGCAAATAGTTATCGCCACCCCCGGAAGGCTGATTGATCATATGTCGCAGTGGAATTTTCTGCCTGATTCTGTAATTATGCTTGTGCTGGATGAGGCCGACCGCATGCTGGACATGGGTTTTGCTCCGCAAATTGATAAAATTTTGCGTTTTCTGCCCAAAGACAGGCAAACCATGCTTTTTTCCGCGACCATGCCGAAAGAAATTATGAGCATAGCGGCTAAACATATGAAATTACCTTTGAGTGTTGAGATCGCCCCTCCGGGCACTACCGCTGAACGCGTTACGCAAGAGTTATTTATTGTTAAAAAAGAGGCTAAGACGCAATTACTCAAGAAATTGCTTGCCCAATATCACGGTTCAGTCCTGTTATTTTCACGCACTAAGCATAACGCCAGAAAAATCGTCAAGTCAATCTGGGATATGGGCCACTCTGCTTCAGAAATACATTCTAACCGTTCTCTTAGCCAGCGCCGGGATGCCTTAGAAGGTTTTAAAGCCGGTAAATACAGGGTATTGGTTGCTACTGATATTGCTTCTCGCGGCATTGATGTTACCGGTATCGAGTTGGTGCTTAATTATGATTTACCCGAGGATGCGGAAAATTACGTGCACCGTATCGGCCGCACTGCCCGCGCCGGGCATAAGGGGCATGCGGTTTCTTTTGCCACCCCGGATCAGGGCCGTGATGTGGCGGATATTGAAAAACTTATTAAAGCCACCTTACCCGTATCAAAACACGCGGAACTTACCCTGGATAAATTTGGTGAGCCCAGCCATCAATCTAGTCATCGATCCGGACATAGGCAATCAGGATACGGCCAGCCCAAAAAACCGTATAAATATCCCAAGCCCAAATTTTATCGCTAGTAGATAAGACCCTGTTTCCCGATTGACCAGGAAACAGGGTCTTATTTTAAGGGCTTAAAACTAATCCCTTGTTTTTTTTATGCTCCCATCCTATAATAATTAATCTGTTTACTTAGTTCCTTAATTTAATCTAATATGAAGAAGATAACTGTAAAAAAATTAATATTTTTGAGTTTGGCCTCTATTGTTTTTATCATCTTAGCGGTAGGCGCATTTACCGTATTTTTTGATCAGGCGGTGATTGTCAGAAGGGATACGATTTACCGCATTCCTTCTTCCGAAAAGGCGGTGGCGCTTACTTTCGACGATGGCCCTTCTCCTGTCTGGACTCCCAAAATATTGGATGTGCTTAAAGAGGCCCGGGTTAAAGCCACTTTTTTTATGTTAGGCATGCATGTACAGCGTTATCCAGATGTGGCCAGGCGCGTGGCTGAAGAAGGCCATGAGATCGGCAATCATACCTACGATCACCATGGGGTATTTTATTATAAACCTGAGGAATTGAATAGAGAAGTAGGTGATGCTGAAAAAATAATAAAAAGTATTACCGGTGTAAAAACTAAATATTTTAGGCCCCCTAAAGCCTGGCTTACCAGGAAAGAAAAGGAGCAGCTTAAGGGTATGGGTTATGAAACTGTATTGTGGTCGCTAAATTCCAAGGATTGGGTTACTTTTGACGACCGCTATATTGTAAAGTATATATTGCGCCATGTCCGGCCGGGAGATATACTTCTTTTTCATGATAGCGGGGGGGTATTTAAGCCCGAAGGCGGCAAGCGCAAAGAAACGGTAAAAGCTGTCAGCCGCTTGATTGAGAAGCTGAGGGAACGCGGGTATAGATTTGTGACAATCAGTGAACTTTTGAAGTTGCAAGTAAAAAATGAAAAATAATAAATATATAAAACATATCATTATTTTGGCCGTTCTTTCCTATTTTTGTTTTATGTTTGGTAACGGCCTGCTTAGCCTTACTATTCCCGATGAAGTTTTTTACGCTCAAACCGCCAAAGAGATGGCCCGGCAGCATAGCTGGATGACTCCTTATCTGTTTGGCCAGCCGCAGTTTGAGAAGCCGGTATTTCTTTACTGGCTGCTCAGGCTGGGATTTATGATATTTGGAATAAACAGTTTTGCCGCCAGATTTTTCCCCGCTTTATTCGGGATGATCGGGGTAATTGCCGTTTACCTGCTCGGACGAATAGGTTTTAAAGACCCCCAAAAATCCTTTGTTTCCGCCATACTCTTAATGACCTGCGGGCTCTATATCGGCCTGGCGCGTACCGTATTTACGGATCTGATTTTTAGCGTATTTATTCTTTTGTCTTTACTATCTTTTTATTGGGGATATTCGTTTAAGAATAGAAAAGGCCCGGGGATATTGTTATTTTTTGTTTTTGCGGCGTTGGCAACTTTAACCAAAGGGCCCTTGGGCTTGCTCATTCCTTTTTTAAGCGCAACTTTATTTTTGTTGATCAAAAAGGATTTGAATTTTTTACTCAATCGGTATTTACTTTGGGGATTGTTACTTTTTGGATTAATTTCTCTGCCTTGGTATATCCTGATGTTCAAGCTATACGGGAATACTTTTGTTCATGAATTTTTTTACAATGACCACTTTAGGAGAATTATCGAAGCCGAACATCCTGGAAATGATACCTGGTATTTTTATCCTTTAGCTATGGCTGGCTGCATATTCCCTTGGAGCGTTTTTTTTATTTTTTCTTTATTTTTCCTGCCTCAATATTTGAAACAGAGAGATAATCATTTCTATGTTTTTTTGGTTTGCTGGATATCGGCTGTATTAGTTATTTTTCAGAGCGCGCATTCTAAATTAGTAAGTTATATTTTTCCGGTTTTTGCCGCCTTAGCTTTGTTTACGGTTAATTTTATCATGGATTTAATTTCTCAAAAGAAGCGCCTGATTTATTTCATTTTATCCCTTAACTTGCTTACGGTTTTTTTAATACCTGCGGCTTTAATTATTATTTCCATTTGGTTCAAGCATTATTTAAGCCCGTATCTCTTGGCGCAACCAGTAATCAATTTCTTTGTTTTTGTCTTTTTGGCCTTTGGCCTTGTTTTGTCCTTCTTAGTAGCCAGAAAAAAATTACTAAAGAGTATTTATTGCCTTACTTTGTTTGTTCCCATAATGGTATATCTTGTTCCGTTTGTGCGCCACAATATCCAGCCATATTTGTCCCCTAAGGAGAGTTGCGAGTATTTACTTAAGAATTATAAAATCGATAATGCTATTTTAAGTTCTAAGTTTTTTGCGCGCGGAGTAAAATACTATATGGATAAAGAGGTCGCGGTAATCGATATGCCGGGCACCCCTTTTTTTAGCCCTCATCCTATACCGTTCTTGAATTCTAAAGACAAAGTGCTTGATTTTCTGCGCAAGCAGAAGGTTACTTATTGCGTTTTAAAAAAGAGTTCAGTTGAGGATATTGCGCGTATTGTTTCCGGAGGATTTAAATATACGCTGTTAAAGGTTATCGGGAATGAATATATCCTAAAGATCGAAACCCTCTAATTAATCAGTTATGAACAATCACAAAAAATCCGCATTTCAATTGATTCTGCTTTTTGGGCTGGTCAGCCTTTTCGGGGATATGGTTTATGAGGGGGCACGCTCTATCAATGGCCCGTATCTTAAAACCCTTGGCGCAAATGCCGTAATCGTGGGTTTGGTTGCCGGAATCGCTGAATTTTTAGGCTATGCGCTGCGCCTGTTTTCAGGATATTTTGCCGATAAGAGCAAAGCTTATTGGCTATTTACCTTTTTAGGTTATGGCATGCTGCTGAGCGTGCCTTTGCTTTCTCTGGTTGGGGCCTGGCAGATTGCGATTGTCTTTATCATTATGGAAAGGTTAGGCAAGGCTTTGCGCAGTCCGGCAAGAGATACTATCCTTTCACAGGCTACTAAGCAGGTGGGCACGGGGATCGGTTTTGCCATAGCTGAAGTGCTTGATCAGGTTGGAGCAATCAGCGGTCCGTTAATTTTTACCGTGCTTTTTGTAATTCTTGGTAAAGGGGATCGGGGCCTGGTAGATTATCAGCACGGGTATGCTTTACTTTGGATCCCTTTGATTTTAGTTTTGTTCTGCCTTGCTATTGCCTACCGCAGGACGCCTAACCCGGAAGTTCTGGAGGAAGCGGTAACTAAAAATCCGGGGCAAGATAAGCTAAGTAAAGTTTTTTGGATTTATACTATTTTTACTTTTGTTACTACCCTGGGTTTTGCTAATTTTGCTTTAGTCGGTTATCACTTTAAAGCTAAACACGTGCTGACTGACGCGCAAATCCCCTTATTTTACGCTTTGGCTATGGGAGTTGACGCTATAGCGGCTTTGGCTATCGGAAAGGCCTATGATATTTTTAAGTCCAGGCATAATAATGAAAAGGCGGGCTTAGTTACCTTGGTTACTATCCCGGTTTTTTCCTTATTTATTCCGGCGTTTATTTTTTCTACTAAATTTTCTTTAGTTTTAACAGGAGCAATTATCTGGGGGATTGTTATGGGGTTACACGAAACTGTGATGCGTTCGGCAATCGCCGACATTACTCCGTTGAAAAAGAGAGGGACCGGTTACGGAATATTTAATGCTGCTTATGGTTTGGCGATTTTTATCGGCAGCGCCCTTACCGGGCTGCTTTATGAAAATTCTATACTTGCAGTTATCATTATTAGTATCGCGGTTGAAGTAGCGGCCATATTTGCGTTCTTTGTTTTGAAAAAAGAGGCCTTGAAATAATATGCATATACCCGACGGGTATTTAGGCCCGGCAACCTGCGGATTTTTTTATGTTGCAATGCTGCCGATATGGGCAGCAGCTTCCAGGATTGTGAAGAAGACGCTGGCGGCGCGCCAGGTGCCGATGCTGGCAATCGGGGCGGCTTTTAGTTTTGTGATCATGATGTTAAATATTCCCATCCCGGCAGGGACAACCGGCCATGCCGTGGGCAGTGTTTTAGTGGCGATACTGCTTGGCCCCTGGGCGGCTTGTATTGCCATCACCGTGGCGCTGGTTATCCAGGCATTGTTATTTGGCGACGGAGGTATTACCGCTATCGGCGCTAATTGTTTTAATATGGCATTTGCGATGCCGTTTGTCGGCTATTACATATATAAGATTATTAGTTACCGTACTCCGATAGGTTCACGCCGAAGGGTATTGGCTGCCGGAATAGCCGGATATATCGGCATTAATGCGGCTGCTTTTTTAACCGGCGTTGAATTCGGATTGCAGCCGTTATTGCATCATAATGTAAATGGCCAGGCATTATACTGCCCTTATGGATTAAATGTGGCCGTGCCGGTAATGGTGAGTGAACATCTTTTGGTATTCGGCTGGATAGAAGCAATTGTGACCGCCTTGGTAATTAAATATCTGCAGGAACATTCTTCAGAACTCTTGGCAGAGGAAAAAACAAGTTCATGAAAATTATTTCTAAGTTTTGGATTATTATGGGAGTGCTGATTATTTTGTCTCCTTTGGGGTTGTTGCTCCCGGAACATTTTAAGGCAGGTGCTGGTTGGGGAGAATGGGGTTCTGATGAAATTCAGAAGTCGGCTGGTTATATTCCAAAAGGCTTTGGGAATCTTTCTAGCCTTTGGCATGCGCCCATGCCCGATTATAGGTTCAAGGGCTGGGAGGAAAAAGGTTTACCGGCTTTAAGCTTTGCGTATATAATTTCAGCAATAATCGGTATTTTTGTTGTCGCAAGTATAGTATTTTTAATTGCTAAAGTTTTAAGCAAAAAATAATATTTATGATATAATCTTTGGAATTAGTTAATTTAAAGCGATTAGAAAAGATAGCCTGTGTTAAAAACTCCGCTTTACAATACGCATATTTCACTTAATGCAAAAATAGCCCCTTTTGGCGGATGGTTGATGCCCATCCAATATCAGGGTATTTTGGCTGAGCATGCGCATACCCGTAAGAGAGTTTCCGTATTTGATATTTGCCATATGGGCGAATTCATGCTTGAGGCAGACCCTTCCTTAAGCGGTTTTGACCGTATTGTCACGCAGAATATAATTTCCATGCCCGAAGGCTCCTGCCGTTATGGTTTTATGCTTAATGAGCAGGCAGGGATATTGGATGACCTGGTTGTCTACCGTATCAATAAAACCAGCTGGATGCTGGTGGTCAATGCCGCAACCACTCCCGGCGATTACGCGCATTTAAAGAAAAATCTTACCGGAAAATATAACCTCAAAGATATTTCCGATAAAACAGGGAAACTTGATGTGCAGGGGCCGGAATCCCTGGATGTGCTTAAAAGTATTTTTGGTGATGGCCTGTCAAAACTTAATTATTATAATTCTTGCGAATTTACTTTCCAAAACCAGCGCTGTATGGTAAGCCGCACCGGTTATACCGGAGAGCTCGGCTATGAAATATATATATCAACCGATTATGTAGTAAAATTATGGGAAGTTCTGCTTAAGGATAGCCGCGTAAAACCTGCCGGATTAGGAAGCCGCGATACTTTACGCCTTGAAATGGGTTATCCGCTTTACGGCCAGGACCTGGATATAAACCATACGCCCTTGGCTGCCGGGCTTGTAAAGTTTGTGGATTTATCCAAGGATTTTATTGGTAAGGATGCTTTGTTAAAGGAACAAGCCAGTGGCCCGAAAGAGCGTTTAATTTGTTTTCAGGCGGATTCCCGCCGCGCTCCCCGCCATGGCTTTGCTATATTTGCCAATAATCAGCGTGTTGGCACAGTAACCAGCGGTTCATTTTCACCCAGCCTTTCTGTGGGTATCGGGATAGGGTATGTTTGCGGTAATTATGATGTCGGTTCGAGGCTTATTGTTAAGGACGCAGGCACGGAGATTCCGGTGGTGGTTATAAAGAGGCCTTTTATAAGTAAAACTTCATTATTGGGGACAGCGACCATTTTTTAAAAAATGGTCGCTGTCCCTATTAAAAAGGAGAGTTTGAATGAATATACCAAAGGATCTTTTTTATACCAAGGATCACGAGTGGGCGCGTATTGAAGGCAAGACTGCTTATGTTGGTATTACCGATTACGCTCAACATTCTCTGGGGGATATCACTTTTGTGGAATTGCCCAAAATAGGGGAAGAGCTTAAGCAGTCCGGATATTGCGCTACTGTTGAATCGGTCAAAGCCGCCTCTGAAGTATACGCGCCTTTATCGGGGAAAGTCCTGTCCGTCAATACGCAATTGGCGGCCCACCCGGAATTAATCAACCAGTCGGCGTATGAAAAAGGTTATTTTTTCTCGCTGCAGATTTCAAATGAAGCGGAAAAAGCAAATCTTATGGATGCTTCAGCCTATGAACGTTATGTAGAAGGGCTTGCTAAATGAGTTATATTCCGCATACGCCAGAGGATATCCGGCAAATGCTTTCGGCGATCGGGGTCAAAAGCATCGCTGAGCTTTTTAAGGATATCCCCGCATCCCTTCGGCCAAAATCGTTTGCAATCCCCGCGTCAAAATCAGAGTTTGAAGTGACGCAAATATTGCGTAAACTTTCCGTAAAAAATGCCACGGGCCTGGTTAATTTTGTCGGCGCAGGATTCTATGATCATTTTATTCCCGCCGGCGTGGATGCGATTGCCAGCCGCGCGGAATTCTATACCGCTTATACGCCGTATCAGCCGGAGTGTTCTCAAGGATGGCTGCAGGCAATCTATGAATATCAAAGCATTATTTGCCAGTTAACCGGTTTGGATGTTTCTAATGCTTCTTTGTATGACGGGGGGACCGCCCTTTTTGAGGCGATGATGATGGCCATAAGGCAAACCGGCCGCAATAAAATAATCTTGGACAGCGGAGTGAATTTGATCTATCGCACCATGCTTTACACTTACACCTTGAATCTCTCCGTTGAGTTTGTGGAAATTCCGGTTGCCCATGGACAGAGCAGCAGGGAGGAGTTGTTTAAGCATTTAGATGACAAGACCGCCGCGGTAATTTTACAGAATCCTAATTTCTTCGGCGCTGTTGATGATCATAGCGACATAGTGGATGAGGCGCATAAATTTGGCGCTTTAGCAATTGCCTCGGTGTATCCGGTTTCTTTAGGTATTTTAAAGACCCCGGGGGAGATGGGGTTTGATATCGCCACAGGGGAAGGCCAAAGTTTGGGGATTCCGCTTTCCTTTGGCGGGCCTTATTTGGGATTTATGGCTGTAAAAAATGAATTAGTGCGCCAGATGCCCGGCAGGATCGTGGGGGCTACCGTTGACAGCGATGGAAAAAGAGGTTTTGTCTTAACCTTGCAGACCCGCGAGCAGCATATCCGCCGCCAAAAAGCGACTTCCAATATTTGTTCGAATGAGGCGCTTTGCGCGTTACGGGCTGCGGTATTTATTTCTCTTTTAGGCAGGGAAGGCTTGAAGGAATTAGCCGAACATAATTATCAAAAAGCGGAATTTGCCAAAGAAGAATTGTCGCGCGTTAAAGGTGTTACGGTAAAACGCTCTTCTCCGACTTTTAATGAATTTACAGTGCTGTTGCCTAGGGGTGCTGATGAAGTAGTGCAGCGGATGATTGAAAAAGGTTTTGCCTGCGGTTTTCCTCTGGGCAGGTTTTATAAAGGGATGGATAATTATTTGTTGATCGCGGTTACCGAGAAAAGGACCAAAGAAGAGATAGCCCGTCTTGCTGACAGCCTGGAGGCAGTGTTATGAAGTTGATTTTTGAAAAACATAAAGAAGGCCGGCGGGGTTTTTCATACGGCGAATGTGATGTTGGTAAAGCAAAACCTTTGGCAGAAAAATATTGCCGCAAGAGCCAAGCGCATTTAGCTTCCCTTAGTGAATTAGATGTCATCCGTCATTATACCAATCTTTCCCTGCTTAATTATTCCGTGGACACAAATTTCTATCCGCTTGGTTCCTGCACAATGAAATATAACCCAAAATTTTGCGAGCAGGTCGCTTCCTTAGAAGGGTTTTCTCAGCTGCATCCGTTATTGCCGCAACTTTCAGGAGGGGGGATGCTTGCGCAGGGGTCTTTAGAGGTTTTGTATGAATCTGAGAAGCTGCTTTGCGAGATTACCGGGATGAGCGCTTTTACCATGCAGCCAATGGCCGGAGCCCACGGCGAGTTAACCGGGGCAATGCTTATTGCCGCCTATCACAAAAATAAAGGGTCCCGGCGTAAATATGTAATTGTCCCGGATTCATCGCATGGAACAAATCCTTCAAGCGCTGCTATTGCCGGTTATGAGGTTATCGTTATTCCTACAGGTACAGACGGCTATATGGATTTAGTCGAATACAAAAAACATTTAACCGAAGAAGCAGCGGCAGTGATGTTAACCTGTCCGGATACGTTGGGAATTTTTAACCCGCGGATCAAAGAGATCGCTGATTTGGCGCATGCGTGCGGGGCATTGATGTATTACGACGGAGCCAATCTCAATGCCATGCTGGGCAAATGCCGCCCCGGAGATATTGGTTTTGATGTCATGCATATAAATTTGCATAAGACATTTGCCACCCCGCACGGAGGCGGAGGCCCCGGAGCAGGGCCGGTTGGAGTAAACGAGAAATTAGTTGAGTTCTTGCCGATCTCCCGGGTTATCCGCAGAGCCGACGGGACATTTGCCCTTGATTACCATCAGCCAAAATCCATCGGTTATATCGCTCCTTTTTACGGGAATTTCGGGGTAATCCTCAAGGCCTATGCGTATATGCTGCGGCTGGGCAGGGAAGGTTTAATCAAAGCGGCTGAAATCGCGGTGTTAAATGCCAATTATTGCCAGGCAAAACTTAAAAAATATTATGACCTGCCTTTTGATAAGACATGCATGCATGAATGCGTATTTTCCGCCATACGTCAGGCAAAGAACGGAGTGCATGCCCTGGATATCGCTAAGTATTTAATTGATCAAGGATTTCATCCGCCGACAATATATTTCCCTTTAATCGTTAAAGAGGCATTGATGATCGAGCCTACGGAAACAGAATCAAAAGAAACAATCGATGCTTTTATTGAGGTAATGATTGAGATCGCCCGTTTGGCAGAAAAAGATCCTTCTGCTGTAACCGCAGCGCCGCTTAAGATGCCGATAAAGAGGCTCGATGAGGTAAGGGCAGCGCGCCAGCCGGACCTTAACTGGAAACCACGGACCCTATTTCCCGATTAACTGCGAAACTGTTTCGAGCCTAAAGGGGAAACAGGGTTACGCATATGAAATCATTTAGACTTATTCGATCAGAAGCTTCAAGCGCAGCATATAATATGAACTTTGATGAGAAAATTTTTAATCGATATTTGGAGGATGGTATCGGGGTGTTGAGGATCTATCGTTGGGGAAAATCGTCTTTTACTTACGGGTTTTCCCAAAACCCGCGAAATGAAATTAATTTGGATAAATGCGCCTCTGACGGAATACAAATTGCCAAAAGAATGACCGGAGGAGGGATCCTTTTTCATCATGATGAAATTACTTATAGTTTTGTTTGCAGTAAGGATGATGTAGGGGAGCCGCAAGGTATTTTTGTTTCTTACCGTAATATTTGTAAATTTCTCATACAGTTCTATGAATCACTGGGAGTTGCCGCGGAGTTCGCGCTTGAGACTAAAAATTTCAAAGAAAGAAGCGCGGCGCACCAGCTTTGCAGCGCTGCGTATGAGAAATACGACATTGTCATTGGCGGCAGAAAAATCGGCGGAAACGCTCAGAAAAGGAAAAGGCAGGTTATCTTTCAGCACGGTTCAATCCCTTTAAGAGTTGATTGGGATTTTGTGCGCAACTACCTTAATTGCCTGCCGGATAATATTTCTACCTACGTGACAACTCTTAGTGATGAAATCGGGGTAGTCCCTGAAAGAGAGGTTTTGGAGCGAGGTTTAATTGATGCTTTTAGTGAAACTTTTGGCGTAAAGTTTATCGAAGAGAAAGAATCTGTATATGAAACCTGCTTGGCTTGATAAAAAAATAAATCTTAGAAGCTGCTCTGCGATGAAGAATACTTTGCGCAGTTTGGGAGTAGAAACTGTTTGCGAGCAGGCAATGTGCCCGAATATGGGAGAGTGTTTTTCCCGTAGTGAAGCGACATTTTTAATTTTGGGCCGAAATTGTACGCGCAGGTGCAGTTTTTGTAATATAGAGAAATCTAAACCGCTTGAGCCTGATTTAAATGAGCCTGGCCGCGTTGCGCAGGCGGTCAAGCAGCTTGGCCTAAAGCACGTTGTGATTACTAGTGTTACCCGGGATGACCTTGCCGACGGAGGAGCGGGAATTTTTGCCCAGACGGTCAGGCGGATCAGGGAAAAAGCACCCCAGGTAAGCATAGAAACCCTTATTCCGGATTTCGGGCTTTCTGTGGATGCTTTAAAAATTGTCGCTGACTCAAAACCGGATATCATCGCGCATAATCTTGAAACAGTCCCATCACTTTATAAGCAAGTACGTCAGGGGTCGGATTATTTACGTTCACTTAGCTTACTGTTTATGATAAATAAGATGTCGCCCGGTTTAAAGATAAAATCCGGATTGATGCTGGGTTTGGGTGAAAAAGAGGAAGAGATCCTCTATGTGATGCAAGACCTGCGTTATGTAGGATGCGATTTTTTAAGTATCGGCCAATATTTGGCGCCCAGCAAAGAGCATTATCCGGTTAAAAATTATATTACCCCGGGGCAGTTTGACTATTATAAAGAAAAAGGCAGGCAGTTAGGGTTCTTACATATCGAAAGCGCTCCCTATGTGCGCAGTTCGTATATGGCAGCTGATTATTTATCTTATTAGGAGAATTAATAAATGGGAAAAGTTATGATGAACGTCAAATTATTGGAGATGAGCCAGAACGCGATCTCACTTATTTATGTTGCCTGTAGGCAGTGTTATTCGGAGAAATTCGCCGGCGAGGTTTTTTCGGATGATACGATAAGCAAGGAAAAGCAGGAGGCCTTTGTTAAAGGCATTGTTGCCTCCGGTCATCAAAGCCCGCTGGAGCATGTTAAGTTTACTTTTGCTATTGAGGGGGTTTCGCGTGCCCTTACTCATCAATTAGTCAGGCATAGGATTGCCTCATTCAGCCAGCAAAGCCAGAGGTATGTAAAAGAAAAAGATTTTGATTTTATTATTCCGCCTTCTATTGAAGGAAACCCGCAAGCAAAGAATGAATTTGAAAAATTGATGGCCGCGATTCAACAGAGTTATACTAAGCTGATTGCGTTTATGGGAGAGGATAATATCAGCGGAGAGGTTGCAAACCAGGACGCGCGTTTTGTGCTTCCACAGGCAGCGGAAACAAAGATTGTCGTGACCATGAATTGCCGGGAGCTGTTGCATTATTTTGAGCACCGTTGCTGCTCTCGGGCGCAATGGGAAATACGCCAGTTGGCGAATATGATGCTGGATATTTGTAAAGAGAAACTTCCGGCTGTCTTTTCTGAGGCAGGAGCTAAAT
This sequence comes from Candidatus Omnitrophota bacterium, assembly GCA_028716245.1. Lineage (NCBI taxonomy): Bacteria > Pseudomonadati > Candidatus Omnitrophota > Candidatus Omnitrophota bacterium. Next base: position 45,332 of record JAQUQW010000001.1, read on the forward strand.
GTGAAACACTGGAGTATTGCCCCGAAGGTGAAAAATTCTGCTGCGGAAAATTCCCGGTAAAAGCTTAATTTGCCACAAATGAAAAACAATAATTTTATTCAACGTTCGATTATCGGGGCCTTGGTTTTCTTGAAAGATTCAATCTTTGCCGAGGAATTGGCGGCGCGCAAAGGATTCTTGCAGTCGCTGGATCCGCGGGTTAAATTAGCTACTTTTCCGCTATTCATTATCCAGGTATTGTTGGCCCGTAATTTACAGGCCATATTTTTTCTCTACGCGTTATGTTTATTGCTGGTGTTGGTTTCCAGGATAAATTTGTTATTTTTCCTAAAACGCACCTGGGTCTTTATTCCGTTGTTCTCATTATTTATCGCCGTGCCCGCGCTATTTAGCAATTTTAGCCCCGGCGCGATATTGGCCAGCTGGAATATCCTTGGGCTAAAATTTATGGTTACCCGTCCGGGATTGGCCGGAGCGCTGATTTTTGTTATGCGCGTGGCTACTTCAGTTTCTTTTGTCGTGCTCCTAAGTATTACTACCAAACACTTTGAATTATTAAGGGTGCTGCGTATTTTTAAGATACCCCAAATCTTTGTGATGACCATTGGGATCTGCTACCGTTATATCTACCTTTTTGTGGAAATAATTGAACAAACTTACCTGGCGATCAAAAGCCGGGTTGGTGTGTTGCTGCATTACAAAAGCGGCCAGCGTATCGTGGCCTGGAGTATTGCTTCCTTGTGGCAGCGGTCAGCCAGGCTTAATGAAGAAGTGTATCGGGCGATGCTCTCCCGGGGGTTTCAGGGGGAAGCGGTAGTTTGGCATGATTTTAAATTTAGGTCAAGGGATTGGTTGTGGTTATTAATAATAGGGACAGCGACCATTTTTCTTGCTAGCCTAGCCGGAAAAAATGGTCGCTGTCCCTAATTAATTTATTATGGACGATATAATCTTTGAATTAAATGATGTTTATTTTTCTTACCCAGGTAAAATTCCCGCCTTATGCGGCATAGATCTTAAAATTGAACAGGGCCGCAAGGTAGCTGTTATCGGAGCAAATGGCTCGGGAAAATCTACTTTCCTGCAGCTGCTTGACGGCCTTATTTTCGCGGATAAGGGAAGGGTAAGTTTTTTTGGCGAGGAATTAAACGAAAAGAAATTTTTCGATAATAATTTTTCTCGTGATTTTAGGCGCAGGGTGGGTTTTGTTTTTCAAAATCCCGACGCGCAGTTGTTTTGCCCGACGGTAGAAGAGGACATAGTTTTCGGGCCCCTGCAGCTGGGTTTTGCAAAAAATGAAATTAAAAAACGCCTGGAGAAACTTATCGATACTTTGGGTCTCCAAGGATTGCTTGCCCGCCCCCCCCATCAACTAAGTATCGGAGAAAAGCGCAAGGTAGCCATTGCATCTATTTTGATTATTGAGCCGGAAATCATTATTTTAGATGAGCCGACTGCCGGGCTTGATCCGTTAACCTCCCGGCATATAATTGATACCCTCATTGAGGAAAATATTAACGGTAAGACAATTATCAGCTCCACCCACGATTTGCATATTGTAGAGGAAATCGCCGACCTGGTGTATGTTTTTAGCAGCCAGAAGAAGATTGCCGGTTTTGGAGAGCCGGATCTGATCCTTAATGATACGGCTTTGCTGCAGGTAAATAATCTGGTGCATGTCCATCGCCATAAGCATGAAGATACGGTGCATATCCATCCGCATTTACACATCGATCACCATGGAGATGATCATTGATGAAAAAGGACTCCTCTACCAAAAAAGTTTTTTGCACGCGGCTTAAAGGTGAGCGAAGGTTTTTGCGCCTTTTAGGGGATTCCACTAAGACCAAAGGGTTACGGGCCGGCTTAGTTACTTTAAGGCCTAAAGAATTAATCGGTGAGCATAAAACTGAAAACAAAGAAGAGGCGCTGATCATATTAAAAGGCAGCGCGACTGTTTACTTTGGAAAAAATAAAAAACTCAAAGCATCTGAAGGCAGCTTTATATTTATCCCTCCGGAAACCCTCCATAATGTAAAAAATTCAGGAAGAAAAATTCTGCAGTATATTTATGTAACCAGCCAAGTTACATAGAGTTAAGAAAATAAGGATTAAATTTGATAAAAGAGGTGGTATAATACACTTAAAGGAGACACGGTGGATACTTACATAAGGGGGATAAATGAACGAACTACTTAAAGAAATAGACGTACTCCAGAAGGAAGTTAACTCTTTTAGACCTTTGCCACCAGACACGGTAAAGCAATTAAGGGAGTATTACCGAGTTGGCTTGACCTATACTTCTAACGCCATTGAAGGAAATTCCCTAACCGAAACCGAGACAAAGGTAGTTTTAGAGGATGGGATAACCATAGGCGGGAAGCCGATTAAGGATTACTACGAGGCGATGGGGCACGCCGAAGCATACGATTATATGAATACGTTAGCAACCTCTGGAGATTTTGGGGAAGACGTCATTAAAATGCTGCATAAATTCTTTTACCACAGGATTAATGAGGCAGAGGCAGGCAGATATAGAACGAATAAAGTTTTTATCTCAGGTTCAAAATACACCTTACCCAGCCCAGAGAAAGTCCCAGACCTTATGAAAGAATTTATAACAAAGATAAGAGATGTAGCAAAGAAAAGCCACCCCGTAGAGTATTCGGCAATCGCCCATAAAGAGCTTGTCTTTGTCCATCCCTTTGTCGATGGAAATGGCAGGGTTGCAAGGCTGCTAATGAATTTAATCCTCTTGCAGAAAGGCTATTGTTTAGCGGTAATCCCGCCTATCCTTCGCAGGGATTATATTAACGCATTAGAGAAAGCGCATACGGATGATAAGGATTTCAGAAAGTTTATTGCGGAAAGGGTAAGGGAAACGCAGAAAGATTATTTAAGGCTTTTAAGAGTATAAGAAACGCACTGGGATTTTTATTTTCACTTGACAAGGGCTACCTAACATGTTAAATTTGTTATGGATACATAAGGTGCACTTTAGTGTGAGCTTAGAAGTTAATCTCTTAAGGAATGAGTCTTAATTATTGGATCCAAAAATAAGAGTTAATTTTCGAGTTAGCGCGAAAAGTCAATCTGACCTTAGGAAGGAGGTTCTTTTCAATGAATAGAAAAGGTTTTACACTCGTCGAAATCATGATCGTTGTGGCAATTATCGCCTTGTTAGCTGCGATCGCAGTCCCCAACTTGCTTAGCGCAAGAAGGACGGCTAATGAAGCAGCAGCCAAAGCTACAGTACGCAGCTTATCTACCGCGGCTGAAACATTCTCAACCAGCCATAGCGGCGCATATCCTACAGATATATTAGGAGCCGGTAACTTGCAAGATTTTATAGCTTCTGCAGGTAGCTATTGCGCTAACGCAACTGGTACAGCGACTGCTGTGCAGGGTTATAACTACGCCTGTACTTTAACCTCGGGCGGTTATACCTTTGTAGCCAGTCCTGTTACACCAGGAACGACCGGAAACGTAACCTACACAGCTTCAACTGGTGGAGTGCTGACACCATTATAAAAAGTTGTTTTTTGAAAATCAAGGGGACGGTTCTATTTTTTAACAAGAATGATCGACAAAAAATAGAACCGTCCCCTAGTTTTTAATGAAAATCAAATTTTTTGTTTTTATTCTAATAGCAGTTATATGTTTCCTTGCCTATTTTAATTCTTTAGCTAATCCGTTTATCTGGGATGATCAGGCTCTGGTGGTTCAGAACACGCTGATCCGCAGCGCGCGGAATTTGCCTTTAAGTTTTACCAATGACCTGTATTTTGGAGTAGCCAGCGGCTCTAATTTTTACCGTCCCCTGCAAACCATATCGTATATCTTCGATTATCATTTCTGGCAGTTGGATCCCTTTGGTTATCATCTTACCAACATTATTTTACAGCTTGGTGTTTCTTTTTTAGTTTTTCTTTTAGTATCTGAACTACTTGGTGATTTAGCGGTAAGTATCGCTGCCGCAGCGATGTTTGCCGCCAGTCCTTTGCATACCGAGGCAATAACTTATATTTCAGGAAGAGCAGAGATGCTGATGGGTTTTTTTGTAATCCTGGCATTATTATTTTTTATCAGGAGCCAGAAAAAAACTATCCAGGGCAGCCGGTTATTTTATATCTTTTCACTATCCAGTTTTGTCTTCGCCATCTTATCCAAAGAAGTGGCGATTGTTTTTCCTTTTATAGTGAGCGGTTATGTTTTTTACTTTTTAAGGGATAAATTAAAAGAAAAATATTATCTTATAAAAAATGTTATGCCGTTTTTTATTATCAGCATAATCTATCTAATTTTGAGGTTATCTTTTTTTAAATTTTTAACTCTGCGGCCGCCGGCTTTGGCCGCTGTCCCCTGGTTTGTTCGCTTGAGTGTTTTATCCAAAGTAATCCTTACCTATTTTAAACTGCTTGTTTTACCGGTTAACTTGCACATGAACCATGAGTTGTTGCGGCCGACAAGTATCGCCGGCATCCTGATTGCTGTTTTTTCTCTGGGGGCAATCCTTTTTACCTGCTTGTATTATTTAAAGTACCAACCAAAGAACAAGGTGGCTTCGTTTATGTTGTTCTGGTCACTGGTTTTTTTTATTCCGCAATCCGGAATTTTTCCAATCAATGCTTTTGTCGCCGAACATTTTATCTATTTATCTTCAATTAGCTTTTTCATGCTTTTAGCGTATATTTTGCATAAAGCCCTAAGAAGGGAAATTTTTATTTTAAGTACGGGATTATTTTGCGTGTTCTATATTTTGCTTACCTGCGGCCGTAATTTTGAATGGAAAAACCCGTTGGTTTTTTACAAAAACATCATCAAATATTCTCCTGACAGCTTCCAGGCGCATAATAATTTGGGCCTGGAATATGAATACCGGGGCAGGCTTGATGAGGCAAGACTTGAATATAAGCGGGCATTAGAAATTAAACCGGATTTAATCGAAGGGCGTTCGAATTTAGCCAACCTTTATTTTAAATTGAAACTTTATGCTCCGGCAAAGGCAGAATACGAACTGCTTGAGAAAAGCCCGCTGGGCTCAAAAGCGGGCGAAGTGCAGAATAACCTGGGTAATATTTATGAGGTTACCGGCAACCCGGAGGGGGCAATCGCAAAATATAATCAGGCGTTAAAACTTGACCACAGCCTGAAGTTTACACACTTTAATCTGGCGCGGATTTATTTTGCCAAGAGAGACTTTAATTCCGCGGCAGCCCAGATAGCGGAATCTCTGGGCGAGGTTGCGGGTAAGGCTGATTTGGCCCGGAATAAAATCATCGCGGATTTCCTTAAAAGCGCCGGTTATCTTGATAATGGTGCGGAGTTCTATAATAATTTAGGGATTGATTTTGCCAAAAATAATTATTGGGCGGGAGCAGTCAGTGCCTTTAACTGCGCTTTGGAGCTAAGGCCTGATTTTGCCGATTGTTACTATAATCTGGGATTGGCCTATCTGAATATGGGTGAAAAATCCCGGGCCAAAAAGGTTTTAAAGCAGGCCTTAAAAATCAATCCTAATCATATCCGGGCCAAGAGGTTAATCGCAGTGAATTAAGAGAATAAGGCCCAATACGCAATACGACCCTATTTCCTAGCCAATCGGGAAATAGGGTCGTATTGTGATTAGGAAACAGGGTCTTTGTAAAAAATGATTGCCAAATAGCTTCTTTATGGTAAGATTAAAATAATGTTCAAGCGTAAGTAAGGATTTTAACTATGTTTAATCGAAAAGCCAGGAGTTTTGTTACGATCATGATCGTTGCGGCCTTGTCCGCGTTATTGCTGCGCCTGGCGGTACAGAAGATAATCATCTATAATATCGAGCATAACCAGTTATTGGCCCAGGTAAACCTTAAACTTCTTTCCACGGGCTTAGAAAATTACGCCAAGAATAATAAGAATGTATATCCTACCAGCATTGAGCAGCTTACCAAAAGTAATCCGGTTTATCTGGAGAGGAATTATCTGGCCAGTTCTTCAATACGGGGTTATGAGTATGATTGCCAGCGGTTGGACGCATCCGGTTATAATTGTTCGGCAGTTCCGGTTGACTGCAAACTTACCGGAAAGATGACTTATTCGGTTTCCACCGGAGGTTTGGTTCTTACGGAGAGCTGTGATAAAAAATAGACGATGAACATTTTTTCTAAAATAAAATTTCCCAAAGCAAAAGAAAAGTTTAGCATCGGCCTGGATATCGGCACGCAGTCGATTAAATGCGTAAAATTAAAAATTAACGACGCTATTGAGCTGGTTAATTTTGACCTTGAGGATGGCCAGCTTGATCCGACAGATGTACTTAAGAAGATCAAGCACGTCCAGGATGCCGATCTGGTAAATATTTCTTTTTGCGGCTCATCCACGGTTATCCGTTATGTAAATTTTCTGCGGATGAATAAAACCGAGCTGCGCCAAGCGCTTAAGTTTGAGGCCCAGAAACATATTCCTTTCTCGCTGAATGAGGTTGATTTAGATGCCGAAATCTTAAAGAATGATTTGCCGGAAAACAAGATGCTGGTCTTGATTGCCGCGATAAAAAAAGAATTGATCCAGCAAAGGCTTAAAACCCTTGAAAACGCCGCGTTAAGGCCTAATATCATTGATATCGATTCGATAGCATTGATTAACGCGTTTAATTTTAATTATCCTAAAATAGATGTGCCGGAGAACAAATCCATCTGTCTTTTGAATATCGGGGCTTCAATCAGCAATATTAATATCCTTGATAACCGGATACCGCGTTTAAGCCGCGATATCCATTCCGCCGGGGCAAATTTTACCAAGAAGCTTATGGATATTTTCGAGTTGGACTTTAAAACAGCCGAAGAGCTTAAGATTAATCCTGACCCTGAAAGAGCAAATAAGGTCAAGGCCGGCGTGGAGAACGTGCTTACGAATTTAGCGGCAGAGATCCGCACGTCATTCGATTACTATGAAAGCCAGAATTCCTCGAGCGTAGTCAAGATATTCTTAAGCGGCGGAGGAAGTAAAATAAGCGGTTTAAGCGAAATGTTAACTGTCTGTTTAGGTATCCCGGTAGAACCCTGGGATGCATTTAAGCAAATAAAGATCTCCGATGAAATAGATGCGCAGAAATTAAACAATTTTTCCGGGCAGTTTAATGTTGCCGCAGGCCTGGCTTTACGCCAAAGATGATTGAGATAAATTTATTACCCCAGGAACTAAGAGTTAAAACTAAGGAAAAGGCCCCCCAACAGGTTATTTTAACAACCATAACCGGGTTTAACCGGGACAAGTTGTTTATTTACGCCATTCCTGTTCTACTGGGATTATTTGTTTTAGCGCATTTTTATTTTGCGGTAATCAGCATAGCTAAAGGCGGGCAGTTGGCTTCTTTAAAGCGTAAATGGACGGCTCTTGAGCCGCAGAAGAAAATAGTGGATGAATTCAACCAGCAGTATTCACTGACTTCTCAGGATGCCAGCCTGACGCAGCTTTTAACCAGCCAAAGGATCCTCTGGGCGCAAAAATTAAATAAATTAAGCCTGAATTTACCCGCCGGAGTCTGGTTTAATGATATATCGCTTGTTAAACAGAACCTAACTATTCAGGGGTCAGTGATTTCGTTAAAAATGGAGGAGCTTAACCTGATTAACAAGCTATTGGATAGCCTCAAAGCCGATAATGGATTTTTTAAGGATTTCGCCGGCCTAGAATTGAGCAGCGTGCAGAAGAGAAGTATTGGAAGCTATGATGTCGCGGATTTTGTCTTAACGGGAACTTTGAAATCCAAATGAACCTGGACAATATACAAAATATACAATTAGATAAACAGAAGAAAATATTAATAATCATATTTTGCTTCTTTATTGTTTATGTGGAGGCCAATTATATCTTAAAGGCCCAGATTGCCGGATTGAAAAGCTTGGAGCCTAAGATTGCCCTCCTTGAAAAGGATCTTAAAAATTTAAACCGTGATTTGGAGAATATGCGCGTTTCTAAAGGTAAGCCTGCTTTGGAAGCCCGCAAGGCAGCCAGCAGGTCTTCTAAGATAATTACCGAAGACCAGGTTTCCGGGCTCCTGCAGGATATTTCAAGCGCGGCGAATAAATTTGACGTAAAGATTATTCAAATCCGGCCCAGCCGTGAGACAGGAAAATCCGCGATTGCCGGTGATAAATTTACGCCGATTTTAATCAATTTGGATTTAATCTGTGATTATCATAATTTGGGTAAGTTTATTAACAATCTGGAAAATTCACCGGTCTTTATGGGAGCGGTTGAGCTAAAGATTTCGGCACGAATGCCGGATTATCTAAAACAAAAGGCAAGCTTAGTTATTCGGACATATGTCAGTAAATAAGAAATTTTCGATTTTATTCTTTTTGTTTTTGGGGATCCTGACTTTGGCTTTTGGCCAGGGTGAATTTGTTTATGATGCCAAAGGCAAGCGCAATCCTTTTATCCCGCTGGTAACTGCCGAAGGCAGGCTGCTTAAACTTGATAAAGAGGAGGCCGCCTCTTCGGGGGGCCTGTCGATAGAAGGGATTATTTATGATAAGCTGGGCCGTTCATTCGCTATAGTTAACGCGGCGGTAGTGGGGATCGGGGATTACGTCGGAGATTATCAGGTTTTAAAAATTTTTGAAAACAAGGTAGTTTTTATTAAAGATAGCCAGCCTTTGGAGGTAGGGTTAATCAAGGAGGAAACAAAGTGAAAAAAATATTTTTAATATTTGTTTTTACTTTTTATTGTTTTGCTTTTGCCGCGCAGGATGCTAAAGATACGCAAAACGGGCCCGAATTAGCCAAAGCGCTGCCAATACCGGCGCCGGCAGTGGAAACAGCGGTTGCCCCGCCTTCTACGGGAAACGTAACTTTTGATTTCAGGGATGCGGATATCAACAATGTCCTTAAAATTATTTCTTATAAATCCGGGGTAAATATTGTAACCACTCCGGATGTTATCGGAAATATTTCGGTGCGCCTGACTGATGTGCCCTGGGAGATGGCCCTGGATGTAATCTTAAAGACTTATGGTTTTGGCTACCAGCGGCAAGGCAATGTTATTTTGGTTACTAAGGTAGAGAATGTGGCTAAGATTGCCGCGGACGAACCTTTGCAGACAGAGATCATCACGCTTAAATTTTTGGATGCCCAGGATGCAGAAAAAATTATTATTCCTTTGCTTTCACCGCGCGGAAGAATATCGGTTTTATATACCCGCGGCCAAAAGGGTTGGAAGTTTGGGACATTCCAAATTGGTAAAGAAAAGTCCAGTTCAGCTCCTGAAAAGGAGTCAGCCGGAGGGACCAAATCCGAAACGGTTTCTTATGAGAAGAGCGCTACCGGGGAAACTGTAATGAAGAAGGCGGAATTCGATCCTTCCGTAAAATCCAAAATTCTGGTGATTACCGATACTGCTAGCACTCTTGATAAAATACGCAATATTATTTTACCTAAGATCGATATTAAGCCTAAGCAGGTGCTTATTGAGACCAGAATTATCGAAGTTAACCGGGATAAGCTAAGAGACCTTGGCCTTGATTGGGGTTTGGGCGGCAATAATACCGCCAGGTCAAATACGATTACAATGCAGGAAGTTGCCAATGGCAGGGATATAGGGGGCCATGGAGGCACCGTCACTACAACTGCCAGTCCGTTAAAGCCTTCTGTGTTTAGCCCGGCAACAACCACAATCTTAGGGTATGAGCCTTATAACGCAGGAGCGGAATTTGTATTCCAGAAACTGACCGGTACAAAATTTGAGGCAGTTGTGCATGCTTTAGAGGATGATGCCAATACCAATACCTTATCCGCGCCAAGTATCCTTACCATTGATAACCAAGAGGCCTCAATGTTGGTGGGGTATCACACTCCCATACTTGGATCTACGGTTACAGCAGGTACGACCACGGAGGGGCCGACAGTTACCCAGACATTGGATTATTATCAGGAGATTGGTATCCGTTTGAATGTCGTGCCTCAGGTCAGTGAAGAGGGTTATATTAATATGATTATCCACCCCAGTATTACCTCCTCCACGTCTTCGATTTCAGCTACTTCTACCGCCGGGACTTCAAGTACGGTAACAAGTTATCCGGTTATTGATGTGCGCGAAGCGCAGACTCAAGTTCTGCTTAGGGATGGAGAGACTGTTGTGATCGGCGGTTTGCTTAAAGATGTCAAAGCAAAAGAGTACATTGGGATTCCTTTCTTAAAAGAACTTCCCTGGATCGGTAAATTTTTTGGCCGGGAAACAACCCATACGACTAAAGTTGATCTTTTGATTTTTATCAAGGCCAGGATAATTAAAGAGGGGGAATTTACTCCCGAAGAGCTGGCTAAGCTTGAGAAGAGGTTGGGCCAGACACAGGTTGTTGAAATCAAAAAAGACGCCGTAAGCCGGAAGAAAAAGAAATAAGGTTTTAATATGCCTCCATTTCCCCTTTGAGCGGGAAACAGTTTCGCAGTTAATCGGGAAACAGGGTTTTTTATTTTTATGTATAGAATAAGTTTTAATTTTTCTAAGAAAGGCCTGATGCGTTATATTTCGCATTTAGACCTGATGCGCCTATTTATGCGCGCTATGCGCCGGGCAGAGCTTCCCTTAAAAATGTCAGAGGGGTTTAGCCCGCACCCCAAATTGAGTTTTAAAAGGGCGTTAAAGTTAGGGGTGGAGAGCGAATCCGAAGAAGCTTCTGTGGTATTAAGGTTCCCGGTTGCCCCCGTTGATTTTAAGGATAGGCTGCAAAAACAATTGCCAGAAGGGATCCAGGTAAAAGATGTCCAAGGAAATTTTAATTAATGTTGAAACGCAGGAAAAACGCGTTGCCATAGTTGACAACGGGGTTCTTTTGGAATTTCATATCGAGCGCCCGCAGGACCGCACCATCGTCGGTAATATTTATAAAGGAAGGATTGAGGCAGTGATGCCGTCTATCGGGGCGGCCTTTGTGGATATCGGCTTGCCTAAAAACGGTTTCTTGTATTTATCCGAGATCGAATCTGCTTATGAGTCATTGGAGGCCCCGCAGCAGACCCCGATTAAAGAAGTAAAAAAAGGGCAGGAAGTTTTAGTCCAGGTAGTTAAGGAGTCTTTCGGGACCAAGGGGCCGCGCCTTTCCACGCAGATTGGTTTAGCCGGCAGGTACCTGGTAATTATGCCGCTGGATAAACAGGGCGGAATTTCCCGCCGCATTGAGGATGAAACCGAGAGAAAACGCCTGCGCGAGATTTTTAAGGGCTTGAAACTTCCTGACCCGGTAGGCTTTATTGTGCGTACCGCGGCCAGCGGAAGAAGCCAGCAGGAATTAATCCGCGACGCCCAGTTCCTTTATAAATTATGGAAACGCCTGGAAAAAAATGCTCAAGGCAAGAAGGCTCCGGCTTTGGTTTATGAGGAATATGATTTAACCCTGCGGGCAATCCGCGATTCCTTTACCGAAGATGTTAGCAAGCTTATCGTTGATTCCAAGCCTGAATTTTACCGCATCCAGCATTTTATGCGCACTTTTTTAAGTTATTTGTGTAAAAAGGTTGAACTTTACAAAGGAGACGACCTTTTTGGCGCAAAAGACGTGGAAAAACAAATCAATCATATTTTTGAAAGCCATGTTTATTTAAAATCCAAGGCTTACCTGATTATCGAGCCGACTGAAGGGTTGGTGGTAATCGATGTAAACAGCGGCGGTTTTAAGAAAAAGGTCAATCAGGAGGATATGGCTTTTAAGGTTAACGCTGAAGCAGCGGTTGAGATTGCCCGCCAGCTGGTGCTGCGGGATTTAGGCGGTATTATCGTCATCGATTTTATCGATATGGAGCGGGAAGGCCACCGCCGGGAATTACTGAATATTTTGAAAAATGCTTTATCCGGCGACCGGGCAAAATACGATATTTTGGGGATCTCTAAATTTGGGATAGTGGAGATGACCCGCGAACGGATACATAAGACCGTGCAGATGCTTTCTTTTCACCCTTGCCCGTATTGTAAGGGTAAAGGCAAACTGCGTTCACCGCAAACCTTGGGAATTTTCGCTTTAAAAGAACTCAAGCGTTATCTTAAGGGCAAAACCTTAAAACAGGTCTCGGTTACCTTGGCTCCGCCGGTGATTGATGAAATCTTAAAAGATAAGGAGGCCCTGCGCGCAGTTGAGCATAAATACCGGACTAAGATCAACCTCATTTCCAACCCTACCGCGCACCTGGAAGACATCAAAATAGCTTGACCCCAAAATCAACAGGTATATAATATAAAGTTCTTAGGTGAAAATCCTGGGAACGTTTCTATTTTTTTTCTAATCTATCCAAGAAAATTAGAAACGTTCCCGGGTTTTGATTCATTTTAAAGGAGGATAGTCAAATGTATGCAATAATTGAAGTTGGCTCAAAACAGTATAATGTAAAAAAAGATGATATTATCGAGGTAAACAAAGAAGTAGCGGCCAAAGGTGACAATCTTATCATTGATAAGGTTTTATTGGTCTCCAAGGACAAAAAAGTCGAAATTGGCCAGCCTTATGTTAAAGGGGCCAAAGTGGAAGCAACGGTCTTAAGGCAGACGCTGGGTGAAAAAACCACAGCTTATAAATACCGCCGGAGAAAAAATTCCCACTGGGAAAAAGGGCATCGGCCGCAGCTTACCGAGCTTAAGATTAAATCTATTGAGTTAGGCCTATAAATCAAGTGTTCATTGACAGCGCTAAAATCAATATTCGCGCCGGCAATGGCGGCAGAGGCTGCCAAAGCCTTTATCGCGATAAATACCAGCGCCGGGGAATTCCTGACGGCGGAGACGGGGGCAAGGGGGCCGATATCATTTTTCAGGCAGATCCCAACCTGCTTACTCTTTTGGATTTTCAGTACCATCGGCATTTTTTTGGCGCCCATGGGGGGCACGGCTCAAGCAATCACAAAAAAGGTAAAGGGGCCGCGGATATAATTGTGGGCGTTCCTTTGGGTACAATTATAAAAGATGCGGCGACCGGCTCTATTTTACGCGACTTAAATGTTGCAGGTGACCAGGTAATTGTCGCCCGCGGAGGCAAGGGTGGCATCGGCAATTGGCACCGTAAAGAAGCAACACCGGGTGAGCCGGGAGAAGAAAAAACAATTATTTTAGATTTAAAACTCCTGGCGGATGTGGCAGTGGTTGGATTTCCTAATTCCGGAAAGTCCACTTTGATTTCCGCGATTTCCAACGCTCACCCGAAGATTGCTGCCTATCCTTTTACGACAACGGCCCCGATTTTAGGGGTAGTCAACAGCAGTCATAAAAGATTTGTCGTTGCCGATATCCCCGGTTTAATCGAGGGTGCCTGGGAAGGCCGCGGATTAGGGGATAAATTCTTAAAACACGCGGAGCGGACAAAAGTTTTAATCCATTTGATTGATATGGCAGGCTTTGAAGGCAGGGATCCGGTCGATGATTACAAAAAGATAAATTTGGAATTAAAGAATTACAGCAAAGAGGTCTATAAGAAGCCCCAGGTTATCTGCGCCAATAAAATGGACCTTAGCGGCGCAGAGGAGAACCTGAAACGGTTTAAGAAGCTGGTCAAAAAACCAATTTATCCGATTTCGGCTTTAGAGAAAAAAAATTTAGAGGAGTTAGTTGATGCGGTCGCCAAAAAAATATAACAGAATCGTGGTAAAGATCGGGGCAAGTATTTTTGCCGCAGATAAGCATAAGATCGATGCCGCTTTAATTAATAATATCGTTGTTCAAATATCCGGCTTGGTAAAGGCAGGTAAAGAGGTGGTGGTTGTTTCTTCGGGGGCAATCGCTATCGGTATGTCAATTTTAAAGACTACCAACCGTCCCAAGGAACTTGCGTATTTGCAGGCAACCGCGGCTATCGGCCAGCATGAATTAATGCACATTTATAAACTGGCCTTTAATGAACACGGCATAAATTGCGCGCAATTACTTTTGACTTGGGATGATTTTTCGGACCGCAGGTTTCTCAATGCAAAGCATACATTGAATACTTTGCTTCGACTAAAGTGCGTGCCGATCATAAATGAGAATGACACAGTGGCAACCGAGGAAATTAAATTCGGCGACAATGATAAGCTTTCCGCCTTAGTTTCAATATTGGTGGATGCTGATTTATTGATTATACTTTCTGATGTCGACGGGCTATTGGATAAAAATAAGAAAGTTATCCGTTCGGTGGAAAAAATAACCGCACAGATAAAATCCCTGGCTTGCCCGACCAATAAGAAAACCTGTGTCGGCGGAATGATTACAAAAATCCAAGCAGCCTCCATTGCCGTTGATTCCGGAATCCCTTGCGTAATTGCTAATGGAAAGAAGAAGGGTATTATCAGCCAGGTGGCTAAGGATCCTTTTAGCTGCGGCACGGTATTTACAACTAAGAAAAAATGAAACAAAATCTTAAGACAGAAATAGAAACTATTGCCAAAAAAGCACAGGCTGCATCAAGAGCGCTTGCTGTTTTGCCTAAAGAGGCCAAAGATAAAGTGCTTGTCGATATGGCCGCTGCTTTATTGAGCAATAAAGATGCGATTTTAAAAGCGAATAAAAAAGATATTGCCGCATTGACCGGCAAAGGCATCTCTTTTATTGACCGCCTTTCTTTAAATGAGGAAAGAATTAAAGAGATGGCGGATTCTTTGCTTGATGTTGTTAAGTTGGCAGATCCTATCGGCCAGGTTTTACGCGATTGGAATACCCCCAGCGGCCTGCATATTCAAAAGGTGCGCTGCCCTATCGGGATAGTCGCCATAATTTATGAATCCCGGCCCAATGTTACCGCGGATTGTATCGGGCTTTGTTTTAAATCCGGGAACAGCGTAATTTTACGCGGCGGCAGTGAATCCTTAAATTCCAATCTTGCGATTTACAATGCGCTTAACGCGGTAATGAAAAAACACGCTATAGCAAGCGGGGCAATTAACTTAATTGATACCCGCGGCCATAAAGCGGTGGATATTTTGTTAAAGCTAAATAATTATATTGACGTGGTGATCCCCCGCGGCGGAGAAGAACTGATCAATAAAGTAGTTAAGTCTTCGCGCATACCGGTGATCAAACATTATAAAGGCATTTGCCATGTTTATGTGGATGAGTGGGCGGATTTAAATATGGCCGAGAACATTTGTTTTAACGCTAAGGTGCAGCGTCCGGGAGTCTGTAATGCCATGGAAAGCATGCTGGTGCACCGGGATGTCGCCGCCAGGTTCTTGCCCGGGATGCTTAAAAAATTAAAAGAAGCAGGGGTAGAAATCCGCGGATGCGCCTTTACCAGAAAAATCGCTAAGTGGGCAAAAATTGCCACAGAGAAAGATTACCGCAGCGAGTACCTGGATTTAATCTTGTCGGTTAAGGTGGTTGATGATTTGGATGCGGCGATCAGCCATATCAATGATTACGGCTCGCATCATTCAGACAGCATTGTGACGGATAATCAGGATAACGCTTTAAAATTCCTGAAAGAAGTGGATTCGGCTTGCGTTTATCTAAATGCTTCGACCCGTTTTACCGACGGAAATCAGTTCGGGATGGGGGCTGAGATCGGCATCTCAACGGATAAGCTGCATGCCCGCGGGCCCATGGCCCTTGAAGAATTGACTACTTATAAATATATGGTTTTTGGCTCAGGGCAGGTCAGGCAATGAAGATCGGCATCCTCGGCGGGACTTTTAATCCGGTACATATCGGGCACTTGATTTTGGCCGAAGAAGCAAGAGAAAAGTTAGCGCTGGATAAAATTATCTTTATTCCCACGGCGCTGCCGCCGCATAAAGATAACGCGGGTATTGCCCCCGCGGATGACCGCTTGAAAATGCTAAGAGCGGCGGTTAAAGGGAATAAGTTTTTTGCGGTTTCGGACATTGAAATCAGACGCCACGGGCGCTCTTATACAATCGATACCTTAAAAGAATTAAAAAATAAATTTACCCGCGATGAGCTTTATTTTATTATCGGTTCTGATTTGCTTAAATATTTGAACGAGTGGAAGGATTTAAGTGAAATAATCAAAATGGTAAAATTTATCGCGGCTACCCGGCCCGGATATCCGCTTCAGCAGTTACCGCATTATATACAGACTTTGGCTATCCGGGCGGTAGATGTTTCAGGTTTTGAGGTGCGCCAGTGTATTAAAGAAAATAAATCATTTAGATATCTGGTGCCGGATAAAGTTTTTGACTACATAAATAAAAGGAAGCTGTATAAATGAAAATAAAGATTGCCCCGTCAATATTATCGGCGGATTTTACGCATCTTGCGCTTGAGCTTAAGAAAGTCGAGGAAGCGGGCGCGGATTTAATCCACGTTGATGTAATGGACGGCCACTTTGTACCGAATATTACTATCGGCCCGCAAGTCGTAAAATATTTACGCAAAGCAACCTCGTTACCTTTAGATGTGCACTTAATGATTGAAAATCCCGCTAAATATGTGGATGCTTTTGTCAAGGCAGGAAGCGATATGATTACCGTGCATATTGAGACGGTTAGTTTGGGAGAATTATCCGCTATTGCTAAAAAATTAAAAGCCAAAGGAGTAAAACTGGGGATTTCTTTAAATCCGGGCACGCCTTTAACTAAGATTAAAAAAGCTTTAACGCTGGTTGATTTTGTTTTGGTTATGTCGGTTAATCCCGGTTTTGGAGGACAAGCATTTATCCCGGGAGCAATAAATAAAATAAAACAGCTGCGGGCAATTTTTAAGAAGGATATCTCTGTTGACGGGGGAATCAATAATATTACCGCTAAACTTGTAAAGAATGCCGGGGCAAACGTTTTGGCAGCCGGTTCATATATTTTTGGGGCAAAGAATATAAAAAAAGCAGTTAACAGTTTAAGGAGAAATACCGATGAGTGATACTGTTGCGCAAATTAAATTCGGCACCGACGGATGGAGAGCAATTATCGCCGACACTTATACCCTGGAAAACGTTAAGATCCTGGCTCAGGCCGTAGCGGATTATTTAGGCGCCGGGAAAAAGGTTGCGGTTGGTTTTGATACGCGTTTTATGTCGGATAAGTTCGCCCAGGCCGCGGCCATAGTATTAAAAAGCAATGATATAGAGGTGCTCCTTTCTGACCGGCCCACACCTACTCCGGCATTGAGCTTCGCGATTAAGTCGCGCAAGCTGGATTTAGGGATCATGATTACCGCTTCGCATAATCCGGCCGAATATAACGGTTTTAAAATTAAGAACTCCAGCGGCGGAGGAGCCAGCTCTGAGTTGACTGAAGAAGTAGAAGATCTTCTTGGCAGGACCCCGGTAAAAGATGATGTTGCATCCAGTTCTATCCAAACCGTAGATATTATCAAAGATTACATAAAATTTATCCGCAATTATATTGATTTAAAGAAAATAAAGGATAAAAAATTTAAAGTTTTGGTGGATTCGATGTATGGTTCAGGGGACAGTTTTATTGCCCAGGTTTTAAAAGGCACAAGCATAAAACTGGAATTTATGCGCAATACTATTAATCCTTCTTTCGGCGGAGGCAGGCCGGAGCCGGTTGAAGATAACTTAAAGGAATTAAAGGCCCGCGTAAAAAAAGAGAAATTTGATTTAGGCATCGCCCTGGACGGTGATGCCGATAGGATTGCCGCGGTTGCCCCCGGCGGCGTGTTTATCCATCCGCAAAAAATCCTGGGCCTTCTGGCGTTGCATTTAAATCAGGACCGCCATTTTAGCGGCGGATTGGTCAAAACTATCTGCGGCTCAACGATGATGGATGCGATCGCAGAATTTTTGGGAATTAAGCTTTATGAAACTCCCGTAGGATTTAAATATATTTCCAATCTTATGGAGACTGAAGATATTGTTGCCGGAGGAGAAGAGGCCGGCGGCATGGGGGTTAAAGGTTATATCCCTGAGCGCGATGGGACAATGGCAGGGTTGCTATTAATTGAAATGATGGCCTACCGCAATAAAAATATGTTAAAGATTTTAAATGAAACTGAAAAAAAATTCGGTAAATATTATTATGTGCGCCAGGATTTTCATCTGGACAAGCGCGTTGAGCCCAAAAAAGAAAATCTGCCCAAAGAATTATTAGGCAAAAAAGTCATAGCTATCAAAGATTACGACGGAATAAAACTTATTTGTGAGGATTCAAGCTGGCTGATGTTCCGCGGTTCAGGCACCGAGCCGATTATGCGCACCTACGCCGAGGCCAGAAGCCTCACTCAAGCTAAAAAACTTCTTGTTTTGGCTAAAGAGATTATCATAAAGGATGGCGTATAGGTTCAGCAGATTCTTACTGTTAATTTTTTTAAAGCTCTTTTTTGATTTTAAGGTGGAGGGCAGGGAGAATCTGCCTAAAAATGGCGGATTCATTTTAGCCTGTAATCATCTAAGTTATCTGGATCCGGTTGTTTTGGGTTCAGGATGCCCGCGTACCGTGCATTTTATGGCGCGCGACACTTTATTTAATAACCGGTTTTTAGGTTTTTGGATGAAGTTAGTGGGGGCAATTCCGGTAAAAAGGGACAGCGCGGATTTTTCGGCGTTAAAAAAGTCGCTGCGTTTGGTTCGCAGCGGAGAAGGGCTGGCGATTTTTCCGGAGGGGGCGCGCCGGACCATTGATAGAGCGTTTATTAATCCGCAACCCGGAGCCGGATTTTTGGCGGATAAAGCAAATGTACCGGTTATTCCGGCTTATGTTTCAGGAACATACGAAGCACTGCCTAAGGGGGTTAATAAGAAGATTAATTTTGGCAGAGAAATTTTAGTGCGCTTCGGAAAAGAAATTCACATAGAAAGGGGGAAGCCTTATCAGGAAATTTCGAATATGATAATGGCTAGTATTAAACAGTTATCGAATAATTCATTAAACTAATCAAAATATAATAATGAGAGAAGGAGTAATTAGAAATGTCAGATACTAGAGCAGAATTAGAGCAGATGTATAACCAAAGTATCAAAGTTTTAAAGGAAGGCCAGGTTGTAAGCGGCAAGATTGTGGAAATTAAGAGTAAAGAAGTTTTAGTGGACGTGGGTTTTAAATCAGAAGGTATTGTTCCGATCACTGAATTCAGCGCCGTGGATTTAGTTATAGGCCGCGAGATGGAATTTTTGCTGGAGTCTATGGAAAATGACGCCGGCGTCATGACCCTGTCCCGTGAAAAGGCGATGAGGATGCAAGGATGGGACCGGATTGTTAAGTTGTCTAATGAGGGGACTTTAGTTGAAGGTAAACCGGTCAAGAAAGTCAAAGGGGGATTCCTGGTCGATATTATGGGTATCGAAGGGTTCTTGCCCAGCTCGCTTTCCTCTTTCCGGAATATGGCCGATAAGGATATCTTATATAAGATATTCAAGTTTAAGATCGTCAAAGTTAATAATTTACGCCGATCCATTATTGTCAGCCGCCGCGAAGCAGTGCAGGCGGATAGGGACATCGCTAAGGGAAAAATCTGGGGTGAATTGAAAATCGGCAATATTTATCCCGGTTTGGTCAAAGCGATTACCGATTTTGGCGCCTTTATTGATTTGGGCGGAGTTGACGGCCTGCTGCATATTACGGATATGTCCTGGTCAAAGATCAGCCATCCTTCCGAAATTGTGGCTATCGGCGATAAAATCGAAGTCATGATTTTAAACCTTGATCAGGCTTCGGGTAAAGTTTCTTTGGGCCTTAAGCAGAGGCTCTCTGATCCGTGGAAAGATATCGAGAACAAATTCAGCGTCGGGGCAAAGGTAAAAGGTAAGGTAGTTAATATTTTGCCTTACGGAGTTTTTGTGGAACTGGAAAAAGGAATCGAAGGCCTTATTCACGTTTCCGAGATCTCCTGGACCAAGCGCGTGAATAATCCGGGCGAGATGTTTGCCGTCGGAGATATGGTGGAAACCCAGATCTTGAGCATTGAAAAAGATTCCCGCAGGATCTCCCTTAGCTTAAAACAACTGGAGCAGAATCCCTGGCTGGAAGCGGAATCAAAATACCCGGTTGGCACAAGCGTATCCGGAAAGATCCGCGGTTTTACCGAGTATGGCGCGTTTGTGGAGCTGGATTCCAACCTGGAAGGCATGATCCATGTTTCCGATATTTCCTGGACCAAAAGGATTGGCCATCCGCAGGATGTTTTAAAAAAGGGGCAGAAGGTCGATGTTTCCATACTTTCGGTTGATTCTGCCAACCGCAGGATTGCTTTAGGCTTAAAGCAATTACAGGAGAATCCCTGGCCAAAAATCGCCGAGAAATATCCTCTGGATACCCAGTTGGAGGTTGAGGTATTTAGCCTGACTGAATTCGGCGTATTTGCCAAGATCGACAGCGAATTGGAAGGGCTGATTTATTCCAGTGAGATTGAAAAAGAAACAGCCGCCAATTTAAAACCCGGTGATAAAATAAAGGTTAAAGTAATCAAGGTGGATGTGGAGCAGGCAAAAATCGGCCTGACAGCGCGTTTATAATGGATATAAACAAGCAGATAGAAATAATTAAAAGGGGCGCTGTAGAGATAATCTCTGAAGATGAGCTTCGTAAGAAGCTGGAGCAGAGCATAAAACTTAAGCGCCCCTTAAAAATTAAAGCCGGGTTTGATCCTACTGCCCCTGATTTGCACCTAGGCCACACTGTACTCTTAAGAAAACTGCGTCAATTTCAGGATTTGGGGCATGAAGTTTATTTTCTTATCGGTGATTTTACCGGCCAGATCGGCGATCCTAGCGGCCGCTCTGAAATTAGAAAACAACTCACCAAACAGGAGGTATCCAGGAATGCCCAAACCTATAAAAAGCAGGTGGCTAAAATTTTGGATATTGGTAAATTAAAGATCGTTTTTAACAGCAAATGGTTTGAAAAAATGTCGGGGGTAGAGATGTTGCAGCTTACTACCCATGCTTCGGTTTCTCAGATGCTGGCGCGTGATGATTTCAAGAAGCGTTTTACAAACGGAGAAAATATTTCGATTTTGGAGTTTGTTTATCCTTTAATGCAAGGGTATGATTCGGTCATGCTTGAGGCTGATGTGGAGATCGGAGGCACAGACCAGATATTTAACTTGCTGGTCGGCAGGGAATTTCAAAAAGATTTCAGCCAGCCGCAACAGGTGGTCCTGACTATGCCGCTTTTGGAAGGCACCGATGGCGTAGCTAAAATGAGCAAGTCCTACGGAAATTATATCGGCATCAATGAACCGGCAAGCGAGATCTTCGGTAAAATCATGTCAATCTCCGACGAGCTAATGCTTAAATATTACGAATTGTTAACTGATGAAGAGTTGGTTAAAGTTAAACAGACGCATCCAAAAGAGGCAAAGGTAAATTTGGCCAAGATTATTATCACTCAATATCATTCTGCCGGGGCCGCGGAAAAAGAAGCGGAAGAATTTTCCCGCGTTTTTTCCCAGAAAGAAATTCCCCAAGATATGCCTGTTTTTAAAACTGACGGCAAAAAAAATATTCTTACTATCCTTACCGAAAGTAATTTAGCCGCCAGCGGCAACCAAGCGCGCAGGCTGATAAAACAGGGGGCAGTCAGCTTCAATAACGTAAAAATCGAAAAAGATGATTTTACCCCGATTGAAGCCGGCACCCTTAAGGCCGGTTCCCGCAGGTTCCTGAAAATTACTTTGTAGACAGTTTACGTAACCGCATATTCCCCAATCAGATCTATAAGAAATATTTCTCCGCAAAATAAATGTGGTTAGATTTTTCTACCTTCTGCGTCCATTATAACTGGAGGAGAGAGGACCATGCCATCATATGCGCGTAAGCATCAATTGCAACAGTCATTAGTGTATCATGCGTTTAGCCGAAGCAGCGGACGCAAGGTGATTTTTCAAGAATCTAGGGACTTCGATCATTTTAAGACCTTGCTTTGCGAGTATAGCAATAGGTTTGATTCAAAAATATATCATTGGGTCATTATGCCGAATCACTACCATCTTGTGGTTGAATTCGAATGCCCTGAATTGATTTCGAAATTTATGGCAGGATTACATCGAGCGTATAGCCATTATTACCATAAGCAATATAACGCGGCGGGTTTTTTATGGCAAGGCAGATTTAAATTACAGCCGATACAAAAAGATTTATATTTGAAAAATTGCGGCAGATATGTGGAGAGAAATCCGGTGCGCGCGGGAATGGTTGCGGAGGCCTGCGAATATGCGCATAGCAGCGCGCGATTTTATTGTTTAGGACAAGAGGACGGAATAACGCGAGTTAGTCCCGATTTTGAAGACTTCGGAAAAGAGATTGTTGGGCGACAGGCAGCCTATAAAGAATTCTTGAGAGTTTTTGATAGTAAAGAGAATGTTTATTTCTCGAATATAGAGATCCCCCGTGGTGATCAGGATTTCCTACGCAGGCTGGTGAAGACAGGTATGCATTATTTTCCGAGAAGGCAAGGCAGGAAAGCCGCAATATTTGTTCCGTAACCATTTAACTTCAATAGAATTACCTACACTGTCTATAATTCTTAATTCTTTTACCTTTATTTTCCAGGGGTTTAGCGATATAATCATTAATTATGCTTTGGATGATAATCGGCATTTGTGCCGCCACCCTAACCATGTTTTCTTTTATCCCCCAGATAGCCAGGTCTTTAAGGACCAAATCTGTCAAGGATGTAAGCCCGGTTACTTTATTTCAGCTTTCCGCGGGGGTTTTATTATGGATGATTTACGGAATTTACCGCAAAGACCCGATAATCATATCGGCAAACGCAGTAACTTTAGTAAGCTTATCGATATTAATATTTTTATATTTTAAATATGGGAGATTAGCCAAATGAAAGGAATAATTTTAGCCGGAGGCAAAGCCACGCGCCTTTATCCGATCACTAAAGGCGTCTGCAAACAGTTGCTGCCGATTTATGATAAACCGATGATTTATTATCCTTTGTCGGTATTGATGCTGGCTGGCATAAAAGATATCCTGGTGATTTCAACTCCAAAAGACACCCCAAGATTCAAAGATTTGCTTGGCGATGGCCGCAACTTAGGGATCAAGCTTGCTTACGCGGCTCAACCTGAGCCAAAAGGAATCGCCCAGAGTTTTATCATTGCCGAAGATTTTATCGGAGACGATAATGTGTGTCTTATTTTAGGCGATAATATATTTTACGGCCAAAACCTTACGGAATTGCTTCAAAAAACAGCTAAATTAAAAAAAGGGGCGGTAATTTTCGGTTATTATGTCAAGGATCCAGAGCGTTACGGCGTGCTTGAATTTGATAAAAAATGCAAGGTGACTTTAATTGAAGAGAAGCCTAAAAAACCCAAGTCTAACTGGGCGGTGGCGGGTTTATATTTTTATGATAACAAGGTGGTAAAGATTGCCAAGAATATTAAACCTTCCGCAAGGGGAGAACTTGAGATCACCTCAGTAAATAACGAATACATTAAAAGAGGCAAGCTCAAGGCGGAATTTCTCGGCCGCGGCCACGCCTGGCTGGATACCGGCACCTATGAATCGCTGATTGACGCGTCAGTTTTTATCAAGACAATCGAAGACAGGCAGGGATTAAAGATTGGTTGTATTGAAGAAGTGGCTTATCACATGGGGTATATTAATAAAACGCAATTGCTAAAGCTCGCCGGCCAGACGCCAACCAGCTATGGGCAATACTTAAAGGATTTGCTCAAGAATGAATAAAAATATTTTGATTTTGGGAAAAGGATTTATCGGCCAAAGGCTGCAAAGAGAGCTTAACTGTGAAATTGACGGCTCGATGATAAATTGTTTTAGTGATGCGGAAAAACTGATAAAAAAATACAATCCAAAAATAATCATTAATTGCATCGGCTCGACCGGCAGGCGCAACGTGGATGACTGTGATCTGGATAAGGACGCGGCTTTGTTGGCAAATAGTTTTGTTCCGGTAATCTTGGCTGAGATATGCCTGCGTAACAGCATCAAGCTTGTGCATATAAGCAGCGGGTGTATTTTTAATTACGATTATAAGAAAGATAAGCCGATTAAGGAGGAGAGTGAAGATTATTTTTTCAAGCTTTTTTACAGCAGGAGCAAGATTTACTCAGAGAGGGCTATTGAAGAGTTAGCGCGCGATTATGATATCCTGATTGCAAGAATTAGGATTCCGCTTATTAACGAAAAACATCCTAAGAATTTGTTAGATAAACTTTTAAAGTATAATAAGGTCATTAATATCCCTAATTCTGTTACTTATATCCCTGATTTTATCCGGGCAGTTAAACATTTGATAAAGATTGGCGCCCGGGGAGTTTATAATGTGGTAAATAAGGGTGGTTTACGTTATCCCGATCTTATGCGGGCATATCAAAAATATGTCCCATCGTATAAATTTAAGCTTATTCAAGTAAAGAGCCTTGGGTTGGTTAGGACCGATTTAATTTTATCTACAAACAAGCTTGAGAAATCCGGTTTTAAGGTTAGGAATATTAACTCAGTCTTAGAAGAATGCGTAAAAGAATACCTAAAATCTTAGTTACCGGCGCCGCCGGCTTTATCGGCAGCGCATTTGTTAGATTATTATCGAAGGGACTGTCCCCGAAGGGGACTGTCCCTGAGGTTACTATAATTGATAAACTCACTTATGCCGCAGACCTGAAGCGTCTCGAAGATATTGATAAAAGGGGACTGTCCCCGAAGGGGACTGTCCCCTTTTACAAAGCCGATATTTGCAATAAAAAACAGATTGAAAGGATTTTTTTAAAAGAGAAACCGGATATCGTCGTCCATTTCGCCGCTGAAAGCCACGTCGACCGCAGCATTAACGATGCTTCGCCGTTTATCGAAACTAACATTAAGGGCACGCAGGTTCTTATTGATGCCAGCCGCAAATACAATATAAAGCAATTTATTTTAATCTCGACTGACGAAATCTACGGAGAGATTGCCAATGGCAAGTTTAATGAGGATTCTCCGATTAAACCGAACAGCCCTTACGCGGCTTCTAAGGCCGCCGCGGATCTTTTAGTACAATCATATATCCGGACTTATAAGTTTCCCGCGATAATTATCCGTCCCTCAAATAATTACGGGCCATGGCAGTATCCGGAGAAGTTGATTCCACTGGCGATCTTAAGAATAATAGAGGGAGGTAAAGTTCCGCTTTATGGTAAGGGGCAAAATGTGCGTGAATGGCTCTATGTAGATGATTGCGCAAAAGGCATCCTGGCGATTATGGATAAAGGCGCAAGCGGGCAGATTTATAATTTAGGCAGCAGCCAGGAAAGCAGGAATATCGATACGGTAAAACTTTTATTGGAAACTTTGGGAGTCAGCCAGAAAAGATTTAAATTTGTTAAGGATCGCCTTGGCCACGATATAAGATATAGTTTGGATTCCAAAAAGCTTTACCAAAAGCTCGGCTGGGAACCCAGCGTTAAACTTGCGCAAGGCCTTAAGCTTACCGTGGACTGGTCGCTTAAGCATCAAGCTTGGCTTAGAAGTAAGCTAGGAGATATAAATAAATTGTATAATAAATAGGGACAGCGACCATTATTTTTGAAAAATAATGGTCGCTGTCCCTATTAAAAAAGGAGAGATATGCCGGTTGTTATAGTAACGGGTTCCTGCGGTTTAATCGGCTCTGAAACCGTCAGTTTCTTTGCCGAAAAAGGTTTTGATATCGTCGGTATCGATAATAATATGCGCAAAAGTTTTTTTGGCGCGGATGGCTCAATCCTTTGGAATAAACAGCGTCTCCAGAAACAACATAAAAACTACCGTCATTATCACGTGGATATCCGCGATCAAGGAAAAATAAATTCAATATTCAAGAAATTCAATAAAGATATCGCTTTAATTGCGCACGCCGCGGCCCAGCCTTCCCATGATTGGGCGGCTAAAGATCCCATGGTTGATTTTGGGGTTAATGCTCAAGGCACGCTGGTTATGCTTGAGGCCCTGCGCAAATTCTCACCCCATGCGGTTTTTATCTTTACCTCAACGAATAAAGTCTACGGTGATACTCCTAACCGCCTGCCCTTAATTGAAAAAGAAAAGCGTTTTGAAATAGCCGGCGGCCATAAATATTATAAGGGTATCGATGAAACCATGAGCATCGATAATTGTTTACATTCAGTTTTTGGGGCATCTAAAGTTGCCGCGGATGTGATGGCCCAGGAATACGGAAAATATTTTCATTTAAAGACCGGCATATTTAGGGGAGGCTGCCTTACCGGCCCGGCGCATTCCGGAGCCGAACTGCATGGATTTTTGTCTTATTTAGTAAAATGCGCGGTAACAAAACGCACATATAAAATTTACGGTTACAAGGGTAAGCAGGTAAGGGACAATATTCATTCATTTGATTTGGTTAACGCGTTTTACCACTACTTCCAGAATCCCCGCTTGGGTGAGGTTTATAATATTGGAGGAGGCAGGTTTGCCAATGTGTCGGTTTTAGAAGCAATTGAGATTTGCGAAAAATTAACCGGGGAACAGTTTGAGTATGAGTATATTGATACCAACCGTATCGGCGACCACATCTGGTGGATCAGCGATGTCTCTAAATTTAAATCACATTATCCGAACTGGAATTACAAGTTTGGTATCGAAGAAACAATCAAACAAATTCACGATAATTATAGACAGTCTATGTAATTCCATAAAAGATAACCAGTTACAAAACAAATATTGTGGAAAATATGAAGTATAATAATATTTTAATCACCGGCGGCGCGGGGTTTATCGGCAGTAACCTGGCGGTATATTTTAAGCGCGAATATCCGCGGCTTAAAGTTTTTGTTTTGGATAACTTGGTCCGCCGGGGAAGCGAATTTAATTTACCGCGGCTTAAGGAAAACGGCGTTAAGTTTATCCGCGGTGATGCCCGGCGCCCCAAAGACCTGGATCTGGAATTTGATATAGATTTGATATTGGAATGTTCAGCCGAGCCGTCGGTATTGGCGGGTTATCAGAATCCATCTTATATTATTGATACCAACCTGATGGGCACGGTTAACTGCCTTGAGTTGTGCCGCAAGCGTAAAGCGGGGATGATTTTCCTTTCCACAAGCAGGGTTTATCCCTATGAAAAAATAAACGCGATCAAGCGCCTTGAATCAAAGAGCAGGTTTGAGTGGCCGCGTTTTAGCGGTATCGATACGGATTTTTCTTTAACCGGCCCAAAGACTTTGTATGGGGCGACTAAGCTGGCGTCGGAATTTATCCTGCAAGAGTATATTGCCGCCTACGGGATCAAGGCGGTTGTGAACCGCTGCGGAGTGGTTGCCGGGCCATGGCAGTTTGGCAAGGTTGACCAGGGGGTATTTACCTATTGGATGCTGGCGCACTATTTTAAAAAGCCGCTTAAATATATCGGTTTTGGCGGGCAAGGCAAACAGGTGCGCGACCTTTTACATGTTGATGACCTTTGCCGGCTAATTGGCATACAGGCAAACAGCCTTCCTAAGTTAAGCGGCAATACTTATAATGTCGGCGGCGCAAGAGAAATAAGCCTTTCTTTATTGGAAACCACCGCGCTTTGCCGGCAGATTTCCGGTAATAACGTTAAAGTTGGCCACAACTTGCGTAACCGTCCGGGCGATATCGCCGTATACCTTACGGATAACAAAAAAGTTACCCGGGAACTAAAATGGCAGCCGCAAAAACCGGCAATAACGATCCTGAATGATATTTTTAACTGGATCAGGAATAATGAGGCGAAGCTAAGAAAACTCTAAATAAAAAAAATAGATCCGATCACGGTTGTTTTAGTAAATACATAATTAACTTGACAAATCATATTTGTATTATATAATTTTAGCATGAAGTATTACAGGCGAAATATAGAAGGTGTCCTTAAGAAAGCCGCTCTCCAATTCCGCGTTTTAGTTTTGACCGGGATGCGCCAGACGGGAAAGTCTACGCTTCTTGCGCATCTTTTCCAAAAGACGCACCGCTATGTTTCTTTAGATAATCCGCGCGATTTAAAGCTCGCCCAGGAGGATCCGGAGCTATTTTTTGATGAGTATAAAGAGCCGTTAATCATAGACGAAATTCAATATGCCCCGCAGCTTCTGCCGTATATTAAGATAAGGGCGGATGAATCAGGGAGAAGAGGGCGGTTTATACTCACCGGTTCGCAGCAATTTACGATGATCCATAATCTCCGAGAGAGTTTGGCGGGTAGGGCGGCGATTTTTCATCTTTTGCCCATGGCTATTACTGAGGCAAAAAGCGCCACGCAGAACTATTCTTTCCGCGGTATTAATGGTTCATATCCAGAGTTAATGTTAAGGCCAAACCATGATTCGCAGCGCTGGTTTGGATCTTATGTATCCACATATTTAGAGAAAGACGTGCAGCCTTTTTATCGGCTGGAGAAAATAACCCATTTCCGCGACCTGCTCTTTCTTTTAGCTGCCCGCTCATCCCAGGCCTTAAATTATCAGTCTCTTTCTAATGATTTGGGCGTATCGATTCAAGCGGTGAAATTATGGGTAAGCATCCTTGAAGTATCCCAGGTTATATTTCTGCTTAGGCCATATCATCTTAATTTAGGCAGCCGTATTGTAAAATCTCCAAAAGTATATTTTACCGACATCGGATTAGTAAATTATTTAATCGGCAATAAATCAAAAATTGCTCTTACGCGCGGCGCGCAGGCAGGGGCTATTTTCGAGAATTTTGTGATCCAGGAACTATTAAAACATTATTTTAACCTCGGATTAACGCCGCCTCTTTACTATTACCGGACAAACAACGGGCTGGAAATAGATATAATTATTGAAGAAAAGGCGGGTGTGATTAGGCCTTGTGAGATCAAATTAACTAAAACGCCCAATTCCAGCATGATTAATTCGATAGAACGGTTGCGCAATCTGAGCAAAAGCAAAAAATTGTCTATACTAGACGGTTGTGTTATCTCGCTTGTTGATAAATCTTTTCCTCTTACTAAAACTGCTAGGGCATATAATCTAAAAGAGTTCTTGTCGGTTATTTAATAATCTCGTAATAGGAAAACAGATCCGGCCCCAATTTGAGATGAAATCAATTAAGCCAAAGAATATCCTGCGTAAACGTTTTATCGCCGCTGAATCTGGCGCCCTGGTTATCGAAACCATCCAAACAATAGAAGAGGACACTCTGCGAAGCAGGGTGTCCTCTGGTACTAGATTGCGCGTGCTTAAACTCAAAGGTACCTGGCGCGCCAATGATTACAATGAACTTTGCTTTGAAGTTACCTTACGTAAAGGCCCGCCTGAAACCTACACCTTTAAAGGAAGCTGGAAACTAAACAAAAACCAACAAATAGAATACACATCCGAAGATGGCCGCGACACATTAACCTTCCAGGGTTATTGGAACATATCTTCGGCCAATCGCCTTGTTTATATGCTTGAAGGCAGCTCAACCTCGCGCTTTGAATTCAAGGTTCAGCTTGAATCGCCGACGCTTTATCCTAAAAAAGGAGAAATCCGCTATCGTATTGGCGTAGGTATCCGCCAAAGCCGCCTGAGCGCGCCCGGCCAGATAATTATTCTCTACGGTGAATGGAAGTTTGGCCGCGATTTAGAACTGACTTTTCAAATGGATTATGGCCAGGGTAAGGTCAGGGCAATAGAATTTGGGGCAGAGGTAACCTTTGGCCGTGACAAAGTAATTTTGGCGCTTAAGAACGAGTTTGGCAAGCCTTTAGGTCTAACTCTTACCATGACCCATAGATTCTTAGAGCACCTTGACGCCGAAGCCTTTGTAAGGCTAAAATCCCGCCAAAAAGAACAAGCAATCGAAGCCGGCATCACCATCCCTTTCTAATAACGTAGACAGTGTAGCTAAGATCTTGTAATGTAAAGAGATATAAAACAAATATTTTATATTCAAAGAATTTTTATTAGATTTTACGTCTTTCTACGTCCATTGATAGTAGAAAGGAGAGCTTAAATGAGCAATAAACTTTGAGGTTTCATTCTGCAACCTCATGTTTTTACTGGGTAAATAGGGACAGCGACCATTTTTTTCTTCTATGTGAACAAGAAAAATGGTCGCTGTCCCTATTTAACATCATATCTCTTGACTTTTTTACCTTGTTTGTTAAAATATCCGTTCAATGACTGAACAGCCCCAAAAAGAAGAAACTCTCTTTATTTTCAAAGAGTTAGAGGCCAACCCAAATACTACTCAACGGGATCTTTCCAGCCGCCCGAACATCTCCTTAGGTAGAACTAACTATCTTCTCCGTGAACTCATTTTAAAGGGTTTCATCAAAGCCAAAAGCTTCACCGGTAACCCCGGGAAGCTAAGAAAAATGCATTATCTTCTAACCGAGAAAGGCTTGGAAGAAAAATTCAGGCTTATTAAACATTTCCTGCAAATAAAAGAAGTAGAATACAATAAACTGAAACAGGAAAGTGATCTACTGATGAAAACTTATGGAGATTAACTATATTAGAAATCCATGAAAAATAATAAAAATGTATATATAATTGCTGGCCCCAATGGTTCAGGAAAGACTACATTTGCGAATAAATTTTTGCCTGATTATGCCGTATGCCAGAATTTTGTGAACGCCGATCTCATAGCTCAAGGGCTTTCGCCATTTTCTCCCCGCGTATTTGCTATAAAAGCTGGAAGAATTGTTTTGGAGCAGATCAATGGGTTTGCGGAAAGCGGGGTTGATTTCGGATTTGAGACTACGTTGTCAGGTAAATCATATGTCAATATCCTAATTCACAGCTTGCTATCGCGCGCATTAAGGAGAGAGTCTTAATGGGCGGCCACGATGTCCCCTCTAAGGATGTGCGTAGGCGTTTTACCAGGTCTATGGTTAATTTGTTTAGATTGTATCAGCCGTTATTGGATTCTTGGATGATTTTTAATAACTCCGGCATTACTCCCGTTTTAATCGCGAAAAATGTGGATGGGAATTTAATTATTTCTGATGAGCAATCATTTAACAAGATTATAAAAATGGAGAATAAAAAATGAAAAGGGAGATTACTATACAGGATAAGGCGGAGTTAGCTATGAAAAGCGCGATTCGCCAGGTTGTCCAGGAGCATAAAAAATCCGGGCGTCCTTTGGCCGTATGGAAAAACGGTAAAATGGTAAGGATATCGGCAAATAAACTTTAATTATAGAATGAGATTACGTACACTGTCTATAATTATTATTCTTCTCTTGGCCACCACTCGCGGATTTTGCTATCCGGCCGACGTAGTCAGCCTCAACAACCGGGAGTATTTTCCGGCGGCGCAAAAAGCGATCGCGCAGGCAAAGAAATCTATATTTATAGTGATGTATTTAATCAGTTTCGACAAAGAAAACAAAAGCTCAAAAGTTTTTCAATTAGTGGACGAACTGGTTAAAGCTAAGCTTAGGGGGGTGGAGGTTAAGGCTATTTTGGATTACCAGAGTAGCTCTACTTTTCCCGCGGGCCAGGAAAATTATGCGGCATTTAAGTTTCTTAAGGATAAGGGAATTGATGCTTATTTTGACGGCGCGGTAGTTTACACCCACACTAAAGCCATGGTTATCGATAAGAGGATAGTTATTTCCGGAAGCCACAACTGGTCTGACGCCGCGCTTGAGAGGAACAACGAGACTTCATTTTTAATCGATTCACCTGAATTAGCCAGCCGGCTTTTGGATGAATTTTCGCGGATCAAGCTCTCGAGGCCTGAATTAAAAGAAGGCGCGGTGGCTAGAATTCCATATTGGGCAATGGAAAAAAACGGAATTATCCTGGATATGCTCCACCGGCACGATGAAAAGTGTCTTGATACCTGGCTTTTGCTCCTAAGGGATTTTGATGGCAATGCCGCTGGCCTGGTAAATACAAATTATGAAGTGCTGGCTTGAAGGTTTAGGGATGTTAAAGGATATAGATCATCCGTTTTACCGCAGGGATATAAACGCGCTACTTCGGCACTTAAATAAATTATACAAATTAGTTGAGATAGATACCCGGCTTAATCAGCCGATTAAAGTGAAGCTTTTAAGAAAAGTAGAAGGAGAAAATTTTAGCCTTCCTAGGGCCTATTGGGATTATGGCTGGGCAAATAGATTGGATCTGAATGCCAAGGCCTGCCTTTTGATTAATTTAGCCGAGCTGGGGCGTAATCCGCGGTCGCCGGAGTGGTCGCTCTCTCGCCCTCAGCTTATCGAAAAATATGGGGTAGGTATGAATTCGCTTTATCGGGGAATGAAGGCCTTAAGGGATTTTAATATCATTGATGTTAAGTGTAGCGAGATTGATGTGGGGTATGAGAGCAGGATGGCCTCCACAACCACTTTCCTGGGATTATATGATCCGCGCGAATTTGAGCAAAGCCTAAAACACCTTGAGGATACTCACGGTAGAGAATTAATAACCAAAAGCAGAAATTATGCTTTTGTGGTTTTTAAGGGATATGATTTAACCGTGATTGAGATGATCGCCGGTTTTATTAACACTTATGGGCCAGCTAAAGTGGATGAGGCTTTTAAGGTAGTTGCGAAGAAAAACCCGGATAATCCCAAAAGATCATTCGGCTACGTAACCGGAATTTTAGGCAAGATGAAAGGTAAAGTATCGCATTCTTATGTTAAGTAAAATTAAAAAACTCGACCATTTCACCAGGAACATAATCTTCGTTTTTCTGGGGACGTCCCTGGCTAATTTCCTTAATCTTATCTACCAGCTTTTAATCGCGCACAAGCTTTCTCCGCAAGATTTTGCTTCCTTCAATGCTTTGCTTGCCGTATTTATGCTTATTTCTAATCCTTTAGGAACACTCCAGGTAGCGGTAGCTAAATATGCTTCGCAATACCGCGCCCGCAAGGAAGCCCATAAAATCAACGCGTTAATCTATGGCTTATTCACCAAGGGTATAATTATTGCATTCTTTATTTTTATTTTATTTATTTTTATCTCGCCGTTTATTATCAACAGCTTAAAAATATATTCTTTGCCTTCAGGTTATATCTTAGCCATGTTAATTGCTTTATCTTTGCTGGCTCCGGTTTTAGTCGGAGGATTGCAGGGTTTGGAATTATTTGGCTGGTTAGTTACCTCTTCATTATTCGGCGGGATTATAAAGCTGCTTTTTACAGTGTTATTTATTTCGCTGGGTTATCAGATCGCCGGAGCGTTGGGGGCGTTTTTGATCTCTGTTATTTTCGGAGTGATTATCGGAATTATCCCTTTGCGTAAATTCTTAACTGCTCAGGTGACAGCGGAGAAGCCGGATTACAAAGATGTATTTTTATATTTATTCCCTATTGCTATAAGCAATATGTGTTTTATCTGGTTGATCAGTTTTGATATGGTTCTGGTAAAATACTTTTTTTCGCCGCAGGCCTCAGGAGTATATTCCTTGGCACAGATGGTGGGTAAAATATTCCTATTCTTACCAGGGGCAATTAGCCTGGTAATGTTCCCGCGCACAAGCGGCCTAAACGCTATTAACTCTGATACCCGGAGTGTTTTAAAGAAGTCGCTGCTTTATGCGCTTTGTCTTTGTTTGAGCGCTGCGATATTTTATAATATCTTTCCCGGGTTTACTTTAAAGCTTCTTACCGGTAAAGCGCTGCCGGAGTCAATATTATTAGGAAGGCTATTTAGTATTTCGATGACTTTTTTCGCATTGTGTTTTGTGCTGATTAATTATTTTCTTTCCCTTAAAAGTTTTAGTTTTATAAAATATTTGGTTATTTCAACGGTACTGCAATTCGCGGGTATTCTAATATTTCATAATAGCCTGTTTGAGGTACAGCTGGTTCTCTGCGTAAATTCATTTCTGCTTTTTACATTATTATTCTCAAAGTTAAGGATTAAACCTAGCGTATGAAAGATATTAAAGAAAAAGTATCCGTAATCATGCCTGCTTATAAAGAAGTAGGACATATTGCCAACAGCATAGATATTACGGCTAAGACTTTTCAGGATTTTGGCTGCCCCTGGGAATTGATTGTGGTCGATGATGGTTCAGAAGATGGGACCTATGAAGCGGCGCTTGAAGCCGCAAAGAAATACCCCGGTTGCGTCATTGTAAAGAAGAACGCTTTTAATATAGGCAAGGGCCGGGCATTAAAAAGAGCAATCCATTTTGTAACCGGTGATTATACCGTGTTATTGGATGCGGATATGGATTTACATCCTTTACAGATAGTAACCCTCTTTGATATTATGCGCCTGAATAATGCTGATGTAGTAATCGGCTCAAAGATGCATCCTAATTCAGTCGTTAATTATTCGCTGCAGCGTAGAATGATCAGTTTAGGTTACTATATCTTTGTGAAAATACTTTTTGGTTTGCCTTGTCATGATACCCAGACAGGTTTAAAATTGTTTAAGACTAAGGTTTTAAAGGATGTATTTCCGCGTATTCTGGTTAAGAAATTTGCTTTTGACCTTGAGTTATTGGTAAATGTTTTTCATTTGGGCTATAAAATAACCGAGGCGTCGATTGTGCTTACTCCTCAGAGAAGATTTGGAAGGGTCAGTTTTTCTTCAATATATACTACTTGGTGGGATACTTGCGCTGTTTGGTACAGAATGTATGTTTTAAAATATTATGATC
The DNA here is from genome assembly GCA_028716245.1 of Candidatus Omnitrophota bacterium. NCBI lineage: Bacteria > Pseudomonadati > Candidatus Omnitrophota > Candidatus Omnitrophota bacterium. The sequence continues at coordinate 79,731 of JAQUQW010000001.1, forward strand.
GTATCGATTATCATCGCCGTAAAAACCTGGCAAAAGAATTTAGAAGAATGCGTCGCTAAGTGTTTGGAATTGGATTATCCGGATTTTGAGATAATTATCCTTCCGGATAAAGCTTTCGCTAGGGGACTGTCCCCGAAGGGGGCTGTCCCCATAAAAGTAATTCCAACCGGTAATCTTAAGCCCGCTGACAAACGCGATATCGGTTCCAAACACGCCAAAGGTGAGATCATCGCCTTTATCGATGATGATGCTTATCCGGTTAAAGATTGGCTTAAATCTGCTATAGTAAATTTCTCAGATCCAGAAGTGGCCGCAGTCGGAGGCCCGGCAATAACCCCGCCGGATGATACCTTAAGCCAACAGGCAAGCGGCAAGATTTATTCATCACTTATGGTCAGTGGGAATTTTGTTTACCGCTATGTTCCTAAAGTAAAGAGGACAGTTGATGATTTGCCAAGCTGCAATTTTATTGTGCGTAAGGATGTAATTGAAGAACTGGGAGGTTTTAATACAAGCTTTTGGCCCGGAGAAGACACAAAGCTATGCCTTGATATTGCGCATAAGTTAGGCAAGAAGATTATCTATGATCCGGCTGTTCTGGTTTTTCATCATCGCCGCACAGTGTTTATGGCTCACTTGAAGCAAATCGCTAATTATGCTCTGCATCGGGGATATTTTGTTAAGAAATTTCCGGAGACATCCTTAAAACTATCATATTTTATCCCCAGTATATTTGTCGCAGGTTTAATCTTTGGTCCGGTTGTTGGATTATTGTCCTATCCGGCTAAGTTATTGTATCTTGTTTGTGCAGTTTTATATTTAACAATAGTTTTTATATCAAGCTTATCAGGGACTAGGGACTATCCCCGAAGGGGACTGTCCCTAAGTTTTATGGTTTTCTCAGGTATTGTTCTCACGCATATTACTTATGGTATTTTTTTTATCAAAGGTTTGTTGGCTAGAGGGTTAAAAGAATGATGAAAGTCATAATTTCTTATCCGCCATTAAGCAATGAAAAAGGTTGTCCTACTTTAGGCCAGAACCGGCAGTTCCAGTATTTTAAAGAGCCAACTCTGATTTATCCGGTTGTTCCGGCTACCGCGGCGACTATGCTTAAACAGGCAGGATATGATGTTATTTGGAACGATTGCCTGGCTAAGGGCTGGAGTTCTGCGCAGTTTCTTGATTTTATTCGTACAGAGCAGCCGGATGTTATTGTTTTTGAAACCAAAACCCCGGTTGTAAAAGAGCATTGGAAAATCATTAATGACCTAAAGGAAAGCGCCAGGGGACTGTCCCCGCAGGGGACTGTCCCCGTGATCGTATTATTCGGCGACCACGTTACCGCCTTACCCGAAGAATCTTTTCAGAATTCTCAGGTTGATTTTGTCATTACCGGTGGAGATTATGATTTTTTGCTTTTAAACTTATGTAATGTTCTTAAGCAAAGGGGACTGTCCCCGCAGGGGACTGTCCCCGACAGCGTTGAATTCGAGCCCGGTATATATTATCGAGAGAACGGCCAAATAAAGAATACCGGTAAATTTACTTTAAACCACAATTTAGATAAAGTTCCTTTCATTGATCGTGTTCTGACATGTTGGCAGGATTATGCTTATAAGAATGGTAACTATAAGCGTATTCCCGGAACTTATATTATGAGCAGCCGTGATTGTTGGTGGGGAAAATGCACATTTTGCTCTTGGCCTACGCTTTATCCAAGCTTCCGCAGCCGGAGTGTTGAAAATGTCCTTAATGAAATTGGGGAGCTTATTGAAAGGTATAATGTTCGGGAAATTATGGATGATAGCGGGTGTTTTCCGGCGGGAGAGTGGTTGCGTAATTTTTGTCAGGGCATGATTAGCCGCGGCTATAATAAAAAAATTTACTTTGGCTGTAATATGCGTTTTGGCGCACTAAGTGATGAAGATTATAGTCTTATGAAGCAGGCTAATTTTCGTCTGCTTTTATTCGGCCTTGAGTCAGCGAATCAAACAACATTAGACAGGATAAATAAGAACCTTAAGGTTGAGCGTATTGTGGAGGGATGTGAGGCAGCGACTAAGGCCGGGCTTTACCCGCATATTACGGTTATGTTTGGTTATCCTTGGGAAAGTTATGAAGATGCGCTTAAAACATTACGGTTAGGCAGTTGGCTGCTTAAGAAGGGATACGCCTATACGATGCAGGCAACTATGGTAATTCCTTATCCGGGAACTCCATTATTTGAAGAATGCAAGAAAGAAGGATGGCTTAAGACTTTGGATTGGAATGATTATGATATGAAACAGCCGGTTATGCGCACTCCATTTGATGATGTTAAGGTGATGCAGCTTGTTCAGGGGATGTATAAGGTTTCCTATCAGCCCGAATTTATCTTAAGAAAATTATTTTCCTTAAAAGATATTGATGATCTAAAGTATTGGTTACGCGCCGCCAGAAAGGTTTTCGGGCATATTGTTGATTTTAAGAAGGTTTAGTTATTATGATTGATGTTTCGGTAGTAATTACGACCAGGAACGAAGAGAAAAACATAGGGAACTGTCTGGATTCGATAAATAGGCAGGATTATCCTCGGGATAAAATAGAAGTTATTGTAGTCGATAATAATTCTACGGATAATACACAGGAGATAGCTAAGAGATACAATTGCCAATTGTATCTGTATGGGCCTGAGCGTTCTGCCCAGCGTAATTTTGCAGCGCATAAGGCAATTGGGGGGTTTATTTTGTTTTTAGATGCGGACATGGCGATTTCAGAAGGCTTGATATCAGAGTGTGTGCAAAAGTGTAGACTTGATCATCTAGGGTCGCTTTATATTCCTGAAAGGATTACCGGGAATGGTTTTTGGATTAATGTCCGGGATTTCGAAAGAAGTTTTTATAACGGTACGGTTATTGATTGCGTTAGATTTGTTCGTAGGGAAAATTTTCTTGAGATCGGTGGATTTGACGAGAATCTTACTGGGCCTGAAGACTGGGATTTCGATAGGCGGATAAGGGAGAAATATACCGTAGGAATTATTAAATCTTGTATCTATCATCATGAAGGCGTATTTAACTTAAAGAGGTATCTGTTAAAGAAAACGTATTATGGTTTTTCTTTCCAAAAATATAAAAATAAATGGGGTAGTTCTGATCCGATTATAAAGAAGCAATTTGGTTTTTTATATAGATTTTTCGGAGTTTTCTTAAGAGAGGATGGATGGATGAAACTCCTGATGCATCCTATTCTGACTCTAGGTATGTATTTATTAAGGTTTTCGGTGGGTTCAATATATTTAACGAAAACGGCCAAGATTTATTTTAAGGAGAAGAACGGTTGAAGTGGAGGTTACCTGTAGAATTGCTGAGTTTCTAGTTGGATTAGGATCTGCGTAAATAAATCTGAGATGTGCAAATTACGGGATGAATTGCTAAATCGTGAGATCTTTGAGACATTATTTGAAGCAAAAGTGCTCGTAGAAGGCTGGAAGGTAGCCTTATTTATGTTCACTAAATTGTTTACAATCTTAGGATTATAGCAAGGTAATATGTTTATAAAAGGAGGAGTATTATGGGCAAAATCACCAGAGTATTAATAGTTTTAATTTGTTGTTTGTTAACAATCTCTCTTATAGGTTGTGTTAAGCATTCTAAAAAAAATCACACACCTGCGTTTATGGGTAGGCAGGTAGCATCTCCTCAAATAGCATATGTTGGAGATTCTTTGACTTTAGGTTATGGTGGGAATCACCCATACGATTATTACATTAAGCTCCCCGGTTGGAATGGGCAAACGATAACTTCATTAACTATTGCTGTAGCTGGTTTCCAAATATCAGATATGTATCATAGCTCAGACGATAAGCTTAATTCTATATATAACTATGATTCGGGATTAAATATCGTTGTTATATGGGGGGGGACTAATGATCTTTGGTATGGTGTTACTCCAGCACAAGCTTATTCTTACTTGAGAGAGTTTTGTCAACGCCAAAGAAGATTAGGATGGAAGGTTTTAGTAATGACAATGGTTTCACGAATTAATATTGATTCTCAGAAAAACCAATACAATGTTTTAATCCGCAATAACTGGACTAAATTCGCTGACGGAATAATTGACATTGCCAGAGATATCAATATTGGCGCTGATGGAGCTTATTCCAATAAGGTTTATTTTAATGCTGATGGAATTCATCTTACTGATGCAGGATACGCAATTATAGGTTCTATAGCTCAAACTACAATTACCGATTTTGTAATGAAACAATAAAGGCCTCAGATGATACTTAAAAAAAAGAATTTAATTCAGATTTGTCAAAGCTGCTATAACAAAATAATCTTTAGAATCTCTTTGATAAGGGCAGGATTTTGGAAGTTATTTATGAAAAGAATGGGGAAAAAGGTTTATATTATGAATTCATGTATGATTGGTTCTCCTTCAGGGATTGAGATTGGAGATCATGTTTGCATTAATCATCATACTACTATTTCCGGAATAGGTTCGTTAAAGATTGGCAGTTTTGTTATGATAGGTCCAAATTGTAATATTTTAACCGCAAACCATGGTTTTAGTGATCTGGGTAAGCCGATGATGTTTCAAGATATAGCCATTGGTTCGGTAGAGATAGGTGATGATGTGTGGTTAGGCGCTAATGTGGTTATATTGCCAAATGTTAAAATCGGCCGGGGCGCTATTGTTGGGGCAAATGCCGTTGTCACTGAGGATGTACCTGCATTTGCGATAGTGGGCGGAGTTCCGGCTAGGCTTATCAAGTATAGATTTTCTCAAGAAGGTATGGAAAAAGCAAAGAATGAAACATTTCTAAACGATAGTTATTAAACTAAGTATTATGAAAATTTTACTTATTCAACCTGAATATAAAGATACCTGGGCATCTCCACCTTTAGGATTAGGCTATATTGCTGCGGCTTTGGAAGGGGCAGGACATAAAATAGTATTAGTTGACCATACCTTAGAGCCTGTTTCAAACGAAGAATTTAAGGTACAGTTAGTTGCTTATAAACCTGATTTTGTAGGTATATCTTTAATGGTACGCGCTCTTCCACAGGTACGTTCGCTGATTCAACAGATTAAAGAAGCTGGAGATTACCCGATTGTGATTGGTGGTCCGCAGCCGACAATTGCACCTGAATTTACTCTCCGTTATACAAGAAGTGATTTTGCCGTATTAGGAGAGGGAGAGCAAACTATTGTAGAGCTGGCGGCTGTTTTAGCGTCAGGAAGCAAAAATTACCATAATGTCCCCGGCATTGCGTTTAATGATGGCGATAAAGGTGTCGTGATTAATGCTAGCCGCGAATTCATCAAAGACCTTGATTCTATAGCTTTTCCAGCTTGGCATCATATCCCGCCTTCAAAATATAATTTGCAGCCAGCGCTTACACCGGTAAAGGAAAGACCGATCGCTCCTCTTATAACTACACGTGGTTGTCCTTATAAGTGTAACTTTTGCGGTGGTCCTCTTATGTGGAAACGTTCTTTTCGAATGCGCAGCGCCAAGAACATAATAGATGAAATTGAATTATTGATGCGTGAATATGGGGTAAAGCAGATTTTTCTTTCCGATGATAATTTTACAATGCAAAAAAGCCATGCACTTGCCATGTGCAAAGAGATATGTGCACGTAAGATTAAGATTCTCTGGGCCTGTCCAAATGGTATCCGAATCGATAAGGTTGATGATGGGTTACTTAAAGCTATGCGTGAGGCAGGATGTTATCTGGTTGGTTTCGGGATAGAATCTGGTAGCCAGGAGATACTCAACCGCGCCCAAAAACAACTTAATTTATCTCGCGTAGCGCAAGTGGTAAAAATGGCAAATAAACATGACATATTGACTTATGGTTTTTTTATTATTGGGCTTCTTGGTGAAACCAAGAAAACAATTCGTCAGACTATTGATTTTGCCAAGAAACTTCCTTTAGACAGGGCATGGTTTAATGTGTTAGTGCCTTATCCAGGGACAGAAATATTTGATTTATATTCTAAGGGAAAACCTTATAATGAAATTGAATGGGGCAAGGAAGATGCAACCTCCGGTATGATTGCTAAGGGGATACATTATGATGGTTTAAGTGGTGAGGATTTAGTTTATTGGCAGAGAAGGGCATTAAGGGAGTTCTATCTTACCAATTTCCGGCGTTTTTTTAGCGTGATTAAAAATATGAGCTGGGGAAGTTTAAAGACGCTTATGAAAACAAGCTTTTTTAAGCGTTGGTTAAGGCATAAAAATGACTGAAAGTATTTTATTAGATAGATTACGTAGTCTAAAAGTAGCTATTGTTACGCATGTTTATGCAACCGGTCCAGCGCAAGAGTTGGAGGTTTATCTTAAGGATAAAGTAGCCTCATTAATCTTTATTGGGCATCCTTTTAAATTCGCAGCAGATATCCGTTCGTTTTGTAAAATATATCAGAAAGGTGTAATTAAAAAGCAAACTAAGGCTTACGGTTTTAGATTGCCTGAGTTGCTTATGTATTTCAAAGATCTCTTATATACTTTTTATTGGGTTATTTATTACCAAGGTAAGTTGGATATTTATTTTGGCGTGGATCCATTGAACGCCTTTGTGGGGATTATTCTAAAGAAGTTAGGTAAGGTTGAAAAAGTAATTCTCTACACGATTGATTATACTCCGAAAAGATTTGAAAATAAGTTTTTGAATTGGGTCTATCATCGAGTAGACAGTTTTTGCGTTCAAGAAAGCGATTTTGTCTGGAATTTATCAGCTCGGATGGCAAAAGCAAGAATGAAGAAGGGGATAAAAAGATACGAACATCAGATGGTCGTTCCGATAGGAGTAAATTCTGGTAAAATTGAAGGGTCGAGGAAAGAGAGGGTTAATCGCAATTATTTTGTTTATATGGGGCATCTGAGGAAAAATCAGGGCCTTGAATTGGTTGTTGATGGTTTTAGTGATATAATAAAAGTGGTTCCGGATGCTAGGTTAGTAATTATAGGAGGAGGATGCTTAGAGGCGGGAATTAAGAAGATAGTGGTAGAAAATAATTTATCAACTTACGTTGAATTTAAAGGATATCTCCCTGAACATAGTGATGTCGAAAATATTCTTGCAACTTGCGGTATTGGTTTAGCTTTATATGAACCAAGCCCTGACAGTATTACCTGGTATACGGATCCCAGTAAGCCAAAACAATATATGGCAAGCGGTTTGCCGGTAATTATTACTGCGGTACCTGAGATATCGGAAGAGATAAAGTCGAGGGGTCTAGGTATCGTTATTAATTATAATAGGGAGAGTTTTGTAAACGGGGCGCTGAGACTTTTACGAGACGATAAACTCTATTTTGAATGTAGGAAGAATGCAACGGAATTTGTTTCAAGTATGCGCTGGGATAATATTTTTAGTAAAGCGCTGTCTAGTTGTTTATAGTATTATAAAGGGGAGATATCAAAATGAAGAAAGCTTTGATCACAGGGATTACGGGGCAGGATGGTTCATATCTTGCTGAATTTTTATTAAGCAAAGGCTATCAGGTGCATGGAATTATCAGAAGGGCAAGTACCTTTAATACTGGAAGAATCGATCATATCTTTAAGGATCTACATGAACCCAAGGTACATCTTTTTCTTGAATATGGCGACCTTTCTGATGGTGAGCAGGTTTCAAACATCGTTTATAATATAAAGCCGGATGAGATATACCATTTGGGTGCTCAAAGCCATGTGCGCGTAAGTTTTGATATGGCGGAGTATACAGGAAATGCCACTGCCTTAGGTACTACCAGGATCCTAGAGGCGGTAAGAAGAAGCAAACATAGTGTAAAGTTTTATCAGGCATCTTCAAGTGAGATGTTCGGTAACGCCTTGCCTCCGCAGGGTGAAGAAACGCCATTTATCCCCAGAAGTCCTTATGCCTGCGCTAAGGTTTATTCATATTGGATGACTAAAAATTACCGTGAAGGCTATAATATTTTTGCTGCTAATGGTATTTTATTCAATCATGAGTCACCAAGAAGAGGAGAAACATTTGTTACCAGAAAAATTACGCGGGCTCTGGCAAATATTATTGCCGGTAAACAAAAGAAACTTTATCTCGGTAATCTTAAGGCTAAGAGAGACTGGGGTTACGCTCCGGAATATGTTGAGTTGATGTGGAAAATCTTACAACAAAAAAACTCTCAAGATTATGTAATCGGTACTGGAGAATCGCATTCTGTGGGTGAATTTGTAACTCTTGCTTTTGATTATGCCAGATTGAATTATAAGGATTATTTGGGAATCGATGAACGTTATTTTAGGCCTACGGAAGTCGAAAATTTGATTGCTGATACGGCTAAGGCTAAGAAGAGTTTAGGCTGGAAACCAAGGATTAAATTCGAAGAATTAGTAAAAATAATGGTAGATGCAGATATGCGTCATATTGGTTTAAAGCCGATTGGCCAGGGAGATAAAATATTGCGCAATAAATTTCCTGATAGGTGGTGGGGTATAGACTAGTATTATGAAGAAGATCAATGTCGGTAATATAGAAATCGGAGAGCGAGAGAGGAGAGCAGTAATAAAGGTGCTGGACTCCGGCAGGATATCTGAAGGAGAAAAGACCCGTGAATTCGAAAAGAGATGGGCAGATTATATCGGCTCGAAGTACTGTGTTGCTACAAGTTCAGGTACTGCAGCGCTTATTACTGTGTTAACTGCTTTAAAATATCTGCATGCATTAGAGGGGCGCCCCAAAGTTATAACTTCGCCCTTAACCTATATTTCAGATGCCAACGCTCTTACTTTGACAGGTTTTAAGCCGATTTTTGTAGACGTGGATCCGGTGACTTTCTGCATTACTCCCGAAAATATAAGGAATTATTTAAGGAAGGCTAAGGATAAATCTGAATATAGCATGATTCTGGCTGTAGATTTAATGGGATATCCCGCCAGATTAGATGAGATAAAGAAGATTGCGCAAGAATATAACTTACTTGTTATTGATGATGCGGCGGAAGCACATGGTAGTGTTTACAGGGGTAAGAAATGCGGTTCTAATGCCGATGCGGGAGTATTCTCTTTCTATATAGCACATAATCTCTCTGCAGGAGAAATGGGTGCAATTACTACCGACAATTATGAGCTTTATCATTTCTGTAAGAAAGTTAAAACCAATGGCAGGTATTGTAAGTGCGATATATGCTTGCGTCATCAGGAGAAATGTCCTTCTTTACGAGGCTATAGCGGAGAGGGAGACTTTGATCCGAGGTTTCTTCATGATATTGTGGGTTATAATTTCAAAATTACGGAGTTCCAGTCTGCTATTGCTTGCGTTCAAATAGAAGACGTTAACAAAATTATTAAAAAAAGACAGGATAATTTAAGTTATCTCAACCAGGGGCTAAAAGAATTATCAGGAATATTACAACTTCCTCTTTTTAGCAAGAATGTAAGTTATTTAGCTTACCCTGTGGTTATAAAGAAACCCGAGGTTATTTCGCGTCGCGAATTAAGGATTAAGCTCGAGAAAAATGGGATAGAAACTAGGCCTATATTTGGGTGTATCCCTACTCAGCAACCGGCTTATTCTCATCTAAAGGAAGAATATGCTAGTGTTTTGCCGAATGCAGACTATATTGGAGCAAATGGTTTTTATATCGGTTGTCATCAATACTTTAAACGACGAGATTTGGATTATATAATTTCAACATTTAAAAAGATAATTAAGGAGCGCAATGCATAAGAAATCGAGGATTTTTGTTTCCGGGCACACCGGTATGGTAGGTATGGCCGTGGTGAGTCTTTTAAGGAAAGAAGGATATCGTAATCTTATTTTGAGGAGTTCACAAGAATTGGACTTGCGCAATCAGGCTAAAGTTTCAAGTTTTATGCATAAAGAAAAGCCTGAATATGTTTTTCTATTTGCTGCTAGAGTAGGAGGAATTCAGGCGAACATTAGCCATCCTGCAGAATTTCTTTATGATAATATTATGATTGAAGCCAACATAATTGAATCTAGTTACCGCTTGGGAATAAAAAAACTGCTTTATCTGGGAAGTTCCTGTGCTTATCCCCGTGAATGTCCTCAACCGATGAAAGAAGAATATTTACTCACCGGTAAGCCTGAACCGACTAATGAAGGGTATGCTTTGGCCAAGATTATTGGTCTAAAGATGTGCGAGTACTATAATCAGCAATATGGCACTAATTTTATCTGTCTTGTTCCGCCCAATCTTTATGGGCCAGGGGACAATTTTGATTTGGCTAATTCGCATGTAATTCCTGCTTTAATCCGTAAATTTGTTGAAGCTAAAAGATACAATCTTCCTCATGTCGAAGTATGGGGTACGGGCCTGGCGAGAAGAGAGTTTTTGTATACGGAAGACGTGGCTTTGGCTTGTTTGTATTTCATAAAACGTTACGACGCTAAGAATTTTCCTTGTTTTGTAAATATAGGCTATGGAAAAGATCTTAGCATAAAGGAGTTGGCAGGGATTATAAGCGATAAGGTTGGCTATAAAGGTAAAATCTTATGGGATAAGGTAATTCCTGAGGGCATGCCTAGGAAACTATTAAATAATTCTAAAGCCAGAAAACTTCTCTGGAAACCGAAGACCACTCTTGATGATGGTATAGTTAAGACAGTTTTATGGTATAAGAATAATTATTTAGATTATTAAAATGCGTAAGAAATCATTTTTTTCAAGAGTTCCCTCTTTGATTACAAAATCTCCAGCTTTTCCATTTCTGGTCATTCTACTTATCATTTTAGCAATATCGATATTAAATAAATTTCCTAAAGGGCGTATCTTTTGTTATAGCGATTTCTTTCAATTTGTAAATTTTGAAGGTGCAATAAATTGGTTTACTAATGTTTTTGTAAACTATGGAGAAGGGAATTTAAATTTCTTATATGTTCCGTTCTATTATTCATTTCTCGGCTTTATCCAGAATATTATCGGACAGAAGTATATGTCTGTAGCCTATTTTTTCATTTTCCTCGGAGGCAGTTTCCTCTCTTTTTATATAGCAACCATTTTTTTTGGGCTTGATAAAAAAACAGATAAATTTACAATACTTTGTTTCTCGCTACTCTACTCACTAAATTCATACACAGCTATAAGATTTGAACTGCCGTGTATTTATTTCCTTCCGTATATTTTTATTCCGGTTTTATTTGCTACTCTTCATGCTTATTTTATGGATGTTCATCTTTTGAACAGGAACCTGCTCTGGTGCGCAGTAGCCATGTTGATAAGTACCGTTTGCTGGGCAGGTCCACCTTATTTTGTCGCTTATACTATATTAACTTCTATCTACATTATTTTCATCTCTATTTTTGATAGAAGATATAATTTTGCAATCTTAGGCAAAAAAATTTTTCTCTATTTCTTCGTATTTATCAGCAGTTTTGCGATGTATATTTTTACCTGGCCGGCGATATTGCTCGGTTACAATGCTGCTGTTAAGGCAGGAAGATATCAGGTAAATAATCTTGAGTGGATATATTCACAATCATTACCCATGTTGGATGTTTTTTCATTCCGATCTAGATTCTTTGGCTTGGTTAACATTAATAAAGTAAGTTTCCTATTTTTTATTATGCTAAGTTTTTCCTTATTTCTGTTTTTAGCGGTAAGTTTCTTGTCCTCTCGGAAAAATACTTATAAAAGGATTATTATCATATTCGGGTTTATGGTATTGGTTATAGGTTTTTTCTTAAATAAAGGAAAAGGCTTTAGCTGGGAAGCAGCTGCACATTCCATATTTGCCAGTAATATTATTTTATGTTCACTGCGGAGTTTTGACAAAACTCTAATTTTTCTTCCTTTCATGTTGCTGATGCCTTATTGTTTATATAGTGCAAATGCAAAACATAAAATCTTACCCTGGGTTATGTTGGCTTCTACACTTATTTTTTGTTGGCCCTTTATCAATGGTAATCTATACAAAAAATATTATGCCGTGGATCAGGGGAAGGATTATTTGACAAGCCGATACGCTTCATTGGTTAAAATCCCACAGGAATATTTTGACATAGCCAGCGCAACTAACCGCCTAAAAAGTGATTTCAGGATTCTTAGCGTTCCGTGGTTTTTGGATAATCCGGATCTGAAAGGTTGGCTAATATCTCCAAAATGGAAGAATATGGGAGCAAACCCCCTAATACAATATTTTAATCATCCTTTTTCTCAAATGAGCGAACCTAGTGCATTCAGGAGCTGGAATTATGGAGTTACTTGGGGTGAGGAGTCTAGTAATGATGAATCTTTTTGGATAATACCGCTTTCGGGACTGATTAATGCTAAGTATTTAATTTTTCAGAAAGACGTGTCGGATAAATTCGTAAACCAGGCTGCTCCTAAGATAGCTTCCTATAAAGATAAGGGGGCTATCAAGCTGTTAGTTTCTAATCCCTACTTTGATTTCTTTGAAGTTTCTGATGCTTATTTCTTACCGCATTTTTATGTAGCAGATAAGCTTTACTGTGTTAAGAATGCCAAAAGCATACCTTCCATTCTAAAGAATGTCCCACTTGGAGAAAAGGCAGGAATTTTAGAATCGAATAACGAAAGTACTAACGAGCAAGCTTTAAACAATAGAGAAGTCGTTATTGAATACAAACAGATTAATTCCGCGAAATATAAGGTAAAATTCCACGGCATTACTAAATCTTTTCCTTTTATTTTTTCCGAATCGTTTGATCCTTTTTGGAGAATATACCCTAAGCGTTATACTGAGGCCGAAGTTAGGAATATCGATACCTACCAAATTTTTAAGGGCAATGAAGCATTTCAGGCTTCCAGAGAAGAATTTGGCACTTATCTAAAGGAAAATTGGGTTTCCGAGTTGGGTAATGGAAGCGTAAAGAATAGAAGAACAACTCTGTGGTTATCCTCTAATTTGCTGAGAAGCTTTGAGGAGCAATATCGCATAGACTTTATTTCAAAGAAAATTAAAGGGACTATTCAAAATGATAATATTTCAAAAGGTAGTTTTTACGATACATATTCTCTTAGGGCGATTGATGATAAATTTCATAGAATAGTAAACGGCTACGCTAACTTTTGGCAGATTGATTTGGGTTACCTAAAAAATAATTTCCCAGAAGACCTAAAGAACAACAGTGACGGTTCGTATGACCTCGAGGTAATTATCGAGTTTTGGCCTCAAAAAGTTTTATACATAAGCCGGGTTTATGTTATCATCTTTTCGTTTATCGTTTTGGTCTTATTGGCCTGGTCTTTTATTATAAAAAGGAAGAATTTTATTTAAGTTTGCACAGAAAATGAACTATAATCGCATTTGTCTTAGCACTTATATAAATACAGTTGATAACGAAGCCTATACGCTTTTTGGGCCCATCCAAAACATTACAGGATTTCTTTGTTTGAGGTTCTTTGATATTTATATGATTAGTCAGCCTATGCCGGGTGAGTTTGATTTGACTCCGACATTAACCCTCTATCGAGGTGGAAAGCCTTTATGGATGAAGAAAATGCCGAAATTATGGCAATTGTTGTACTGGAGAAGTAATAAGAAGTTAACATCGGGTCAGACGGTAATTAGGCTTAAATTACGCGATTTTATTTCAAATTTCTATTTTATCCTGTTCTGTATTCCTCATAAGCTAGATTTGTTTATTGGTGTCGAGAGTATCAATGCTTTAAGCGCGGTTCTCTTGAAGAGGCTAGGCTGCATCCGAACTGTTTTATATTTTTCCAACGACTATCATCCTAATAGATATGCTAGGTTAAAAAACTGGATTTTTCTTAAGTTGGATGAGATAGCCGCCTATAGGTGTGATTACATCTGGATGATGAATCCGAGGATACATAAATCTAGGCTGGAGAGGGGGCTTGACCCATTGAAGCTTGCACCTCATTTTATTATCCATGGTGGGCTTCCATTTTTCACTGGAGAGCCTTTAGCTATAAATGAAAGGCAGATGAATAGAATTGTTTATGCTACGCGGGCAGGTCATCTAGGCTTAGGGATTGTTCTGGAAGCTTTTTCGGTAGTAATTATGAAGCATCCCGATATAAAGCTTTATATAACTGGACACGCTGATAAGGAAGAGCCAAGAATGTGTTCGCTCATAGAGAAGTTAAAGATAGCTAGGAATCTCATCTTTACCGGTTTTATCAAAGAGGAGGAGTTGAATTACCTTATAAAATATTCCTATATCGGACTTGCAATATGGTCCTGTAGCGCTGCTGCATCGGCAACATACGGCGATCCGGAGAAAATCCGGCGCTATTTCCATTTTGGGTTACCTGTAGTTTCGACAGTAAATGCTTTTACATCTGAAGTCATCAGTAAGTATGGTGCAGGAATAGTCGTTGACGATAGAGTTGAGTCTGTTACCAAGGCTATTCTGACTTTGCTTGATGATAAAGATTTATATACAAAGTGCGCTCAGGCATCGGCAGAACTCGGAAAATTCTACAAGGAGCATAATCCGCTTGATGATTCGATAAAAGATCTAAAGAAGAAAAATTTGTTTTAGGTATTATACTGAATAGTTGCGTCGTATTAATGGAAGTAGTATAATTAAAAATTATGGTTTCTCCACTGTCAACAATTTATAATTTTGTCGGAAATATCCCTTATAGGATACATCCAAGTTTACATTTTCAGATGTATAAATTTTTTGTAAATGTTGGATTAAAAAGTCTAACCCAGGATGCCGTTGTTAAATTTGCGATTAAGTACTTAAAAAAAGGCGATTGCGTGATAGATATTGGGGCAAACCGTGGAACTTACAGCTATTCTATGCTCAAGGCTGTAGGGGAAAGGGAGGGGGCGGTATATTCTTTTGAGCCGAATCCGTTGATCGCTAAGCAGCTAAGGAAAAATCTGAAACATTCAAATGTTGTAATCGAGAACTTTGCTCTCTCGAGTACATCGGGAAATAGAGTCTTTTATAGGCATACTAAAGGTTGCGGTCCTACGAGTTCTTTAGAGTTTTTTGATATATTGGATAAATCAGGAGAACTGGAAGAAACAGAAGTTAAGTGTGTAACTCTGGATGCATTTTGTCAGTCTCATAAGCTATCGCCAAATTTAATTAAAATTGATGTAGAGGGGCATGAATTCAATGTTTTTAAAGGAGCGAAGTCGACCATCCAGGGGTATCGTCCTTATATCATATTTGAATTCATAGAAGAATTTTGGCAGGAGAAGCATATCAAGGAAGTATTTGAATTCTTAGCGCCTGTTTACGATTTGATCCGTATTGAGGATGGCGCTAACGCAATAGAAGCCTATTTGGATTATAAACCCCATTGTTATTTCGATTTTAGGAAATCAAAGGTTGTGAATATTGGGTGTATCCCGCGGGGTGGATACGATACCGTTTTAGGAAGGATATAAAATTATGAAAAAGAGAGTGTTGATCACGGGTATAACCGGGATGGTTGGATCGCATCTTGCCGATTTTTTACTCGAAAATAGTGATTGGGATATTTACGGTATGTGTCGTTGGCGTAGCCCGCTGGATAACGTGGAACACCTTTTGTCCAGGGTGAACAAAAAGGATCGCTTATATTTTATTTATGGAGAACTTGGCGATTATATTTCGTTACAGAATGCGGTTAAAGAGAGTAGTCCGGATTATGTTTTTCATCTTGCGGCGCAAAGTTATCCGCTGACAAGTTTCACTTCTCCACTTCAAACTCTGGATACGAATATCTTAGGAACAGAGCGCCTGCTTGAAGCCTTACGTAAATGCAAAGGGATTGATCCCGTTATTCATGTATGTTCTTCTTCGGAAATCTTCGGCAGAGTAAGTAAAGAAAAGCTACCAATCAATGAGAGTTGCTCATTCCATCCGGCTTCTCCTTATGCGATCTCGAAAATCGGCACCGATCTGATTGGTAAGTTTCATGCTGAGGCTTATCAGCAAAAAGTAGTGGTAACCAGGATGTTTACTCATACTGGCCCCAGGAGGGGGGATGTTTTTGCTGAATCTACTTTCGCTAAGCAAATTGCAATGATTGAACGCGATCTTGTTCCACCGGTTGTAAAAACGGGTAATCTTAATTCTATGCGTACCTGGTCTGATGTACGTGATGCGGTCAGGGCTTATTATATGCTGGTAACAATTAACCCGGTTCCGGGGGAGTGTTATAACATCGGAGGTTCGTTTTCTTGTTCTGTTGGCGATATGCTGAAGCATCTTATTTCGATCTCAACGCGCAAAAATATTACAGTTGAAACAGATAAAGAGAGGTTGCGTCCTATTGATGCGGATTTGCAGATTCCGGATACGAGAAAATTCAGGAAACATACGGGATGGGAACCAAAAATAACTTTTGAGAAAACGATGCAGGATTTATTGAACTATTGGCGGGAAAAATTTAGCTCCGGGAAAATGTATCTGACCCGATAATTTTCTTGATAAGATTGGAAGATATCTTTAGGAAAAATATGTTAGTTAATCGTAATACTATGAAAGAATTAAACATCACTCTTTATAAAACTATGTATATGATCCGTAAGGTCGAAGAAAAGATTCAGGCTCATTACCTTGAAAATGAGATGAAAACTCCTATGCATATGTCTATGGGGGAGGAAGCTATAGCTGCCGGTGTTTGCCATGCCCTGAAGCCAGAGGATCAAGTTTTGGGTTCTTACAGAAGCCACGGTATCTATATCGCTAAGGTGCAGGAGACTGACAAATTTTTTGCCGAAATGTACGGAAAGGTTACGGGAACATCTCAAGGCAAGGCTGGTTCTATGCATTTGCTAGCTCCGGAGGCAGGCCTGGTTTGTACTTCAGCTATTGTGGGTAGCTCTATCCCGGTGGCTATCGGATTTGCTTTTGCCAATAAGCAAACTAAAAATGGTCGGATTACAACCGTATTTTTTGGGGATGGCGCTGTTGATGAAGGAGTGTTTTGGGAGAGTTTGAATTTTGCCTGTTTAAGTAAACTTCCGGTTGTATTTATTTGTGAAGATAACGGTTTTGCTGTGCATAGCCCTGTCAGTGAAAGGCATGGCTATGGTTCTATCGCAGAAATCGTGCGTAAGTTTGATTGTAGTGTTTTTCAGAGTGATTCTTCAGATGTGCAAGTCATATACAATCTTACCAAGAACGCGCTGAAAGAAATGTCGAATAACAATAAGCCAGTTTTTCTTTATTTTAAATACTATCGTTATCTTGAACATGTTGGGGTATTTGATGATTTTAAGGCAGGTTACAGGCCAAAGGAAGATTTTGAGAAATGGCTGAAGGTTGACCCAGTCTGTATGCAGCGCAAGAAACTTGTAAGGTTAATAAACGAAGGAAAGGTAGCGTCATTAGAAAAAGAAATAGAGGATCGGATAAATTTAAGTAAGACTAGGGCCCAGCAGGCTGATTTTCCCGATGCAAGAATTGCCTGTGAGGATATTTATATATGAAAAGAATGATTACATATCGTGAGGCGCTGAACGAGGCCATAATCGGGGAAATGAGGCGTGACCCAAGAGTATTTATGTATGGGATAGATGTTGCGGATCATAAGCGTACTTTTGGGAGTGGTAATGGAATTTTAGAAGAGTTTGGGAATTCCCGTTGTTTTAGCACTCCTTTGTCCGAGTGTTCTATGACTGGCTTAGGGCTTGGAGCGGCTTTAAGCGGATTACGTCCGATTCATGTTCATATGCGAGTTGATTTCTTGATTTTAGCCATGAATGAGCTCACTAATATGATTGCCAGTTTTTCTTATGGTTCCTGCGGGAAGATGAAAGTGCCTATGGTTATAAGGGCGGTAATTGGCCGTGGCTGGGGCCAATCCTGGCAGCATAGCAAAACATTGCATTCCTGGTTCGCCCATATTCCGGGATTAAAAGTTGTTATGCCTTCCAGGCCAAGTGATGCCAAAGGTATGCTCATTGCTGCTATACGAGATGATAATCCGGTTATTTTCATAGAACATCGCTGGCTATATGATGTCGTAGGGGAAGTTCCTGAAGAAGCTCTAACCGAGCCTCTTGTGGGAAGCAGAGTAATCCATTCGGGAAAAGACGCAACAGTTCTTGCAGTTTCTTGGATGAACGTAGAAGCGTTGCAAGCAGCGGAAGTATTAGAGAAACACGGCATAAGCCTTGAAATAATCGATGCGCGGTCGATCTCTCCGTTTGACGATACAACAATTATAGATTCGATCAAGAAGACCGGGCATTTAATAGTGGCTGATTATGATTGGATTCACTGTGGATTTGGTGCCGAAGTAGCTACGCGGGTCTATGAAAAATGCATGAGAATACTGAAGTCACCGATAACCCGGATTGGTTTCGCCGAAGCACATTGCCCATGTTCGCGTCCGCTTGAAGTAAAATTCTATCCTTCAGCCATAGATATTATCCGATCAGTCGAAAAAAAACTTGGCCTTTCCGAGATTGACCTAGCGCAGGAAGAGTTCTATTCGTATGAAAAGAAGTTCAAGGGCCCATTTTAGTTAGCTACCCATATAGTAATGCAAAAACCTCAAAAGATAAAAGTTGGCTTAGTCCAGGTAGGGGAAAATTTCAGTGGCCAGTATTATCTTCCATATTCAGTCGGACTTTTGCAGGCTTATGCCTTGAAAAGATTAAAGAAACCCCGAGACTACATTTTTTCCCTGCCCCTCTATAAAAGAGAGCCATTTGAAAAAATAGATTTACACTTTAGAGACGCAGATATTATATTTTTTAGCGTCTATATGTGGAATTATAATTTTAGTTTAGAGATAGCAAAAACAATCAAAATTAATCATCCTAAATGTTGTATTGTTTTCGGCGGGCCGCAGATACCGGAGTCTTCAGAGAGATTGGAGATTATGTTGCGTAGATACCCGTTTGTCGATATAGCTTGTTATGGAGAAGGAGAAAATCCATTTGTAGAGATTCTGGAAAGTTTCCGGAAGAAAGATTGGCCAGGAGTTCCTTCTATCGCTTATATAAATACGGAGAAAAACTTTGTCAAAAATAAAAGCGGAAATCGAATCTCTGATTTGGATCAAATTCCCTCGCCATATTTAAGCGGAGTCTTTGGATCCTTAATGGAATCTAGCGCTGAAGGGGTATGGTCGGTTATGTGGGAGACCAACCGTGGTTGCCCGTTTTCTTGTTCTTATTGTGCCTGGGGTAAGGATTCTAAGAGAGGTATTTATAAATATGATCTGGGTCGGTTATTTGAAGAGATAGACTGGTTTAGTAAGAACAAAATTGAGTTTATCTTTTGTTGCGATGCGAACTTCGGGTTATTTAAAGAAAGGGATATGCAGATTGTCCAGAAAGTAGCTGAGAATAAGAAGCAATACGGTTATCCTAAAGCATTCTCCGTACAGAGTACTAAGAATGCTACGCGTACAATTTTTGAGCTGCAAAAAGAATTAAATATCGCCGGTCTGCAAAAAGGAGTAAACTTAGCATTGCAGTCCGTAAATAATCAAACCTTAAAAAGCGTTAATCGTAGTAATATTTCACCCGGCCAGTTCCGGGATCTGCAGAAGATGTTTACGGATGCCGGTATTGCAACTTTCTCTGATATGATTTTAGGTTTGCCCGATGAATCGTACCAAACTTTTACCGGGGGGGTTTCCGATGTGATTGAAGGAGGCCAGTATAACAGAATTCAGTTTATAAATCTAGCCGTGCTTGAGAATACTGAAATGTCCTCTCCGGAATACATTCAGAGATACGGGTTGATACTCAAGGAATGTAAAATGGTTTCACATCATACTAGTATTAGCTCTGATAACGAAATTCCGGAAACTCAAATCTTGGTTGTCGGCACCAGTACAATGCCTAAAGAGGATTGGGTTAAGACACGTATTTTTTGCTGGATGATCTCTTTGCTGCATTTTGATAAATTGCTCCAAATCCCGCTGATTATTTTAAACAAATCTTATGTATTAAACTATAAGGAGATAATGGGTTGGTTTTTAGCCAGTGGCAAGGAATATCCTATTATTTCCAGTATTGTTTCGCGCTTTAATGAAAAAGCCTCAATGATCCAATTCGGCGATACCGAATTTATTGCTTCTCCTGATTGGCTAAATATTTATTGGCCGGCAGATGAGTTCATTTTTATAAAATTGTGCAGCGAAAACAATTTATCGAAATTTTATGAAGAAGCGAGGAGTGTTATTCTTAGCGGTTTAAAGAAGAGCAAAATACCGATAGATGAAGACTTGCTTGATGATGCGCTCGCTTTTAATTGCAATTCAATAAAACAGCCCTTTATAACTGAAAATAAAAGAATCACGCTAAATTATAATCTGCCTGAGTTCTATCAGTCTGCCCTGGTTGGGAGGCAGATCTCGTTATCAAGAGGAAGTTTTAATTATGATATTGTGCGTACTCAGGATAAATGGAGTTCATGGCTGGATTGGTGCAAAGAGGTAGTCTGGTTTGGAACAAAAAAGGGGAATTATTTATATCCTTTTATAAAAACTAATTAATTTCCATAAAAGTAAATAAGGAGATAGATGCCTAATCCATTTTCAGGGAAGAGGGTTTTGGTTGCCGGCGGGACAGGTATGATTGGTATCCAACTTGTAAAAATGCTTATTGAGCTAGGAGCGTCTGTGAGGATTGCTTCGTTGGATGATTCTTCCCGGGCGCATCCGGAAGCCGAATTTATGCGTAAGGATCTTACTCTCATTGATAATTGCCTGGAGGTATGCCGTGGGATGGATTTTGTGTTTAATCTTTTAGGTGTCAAGGCTTCTCCCGGTGTTTCAGCTAATAAGCCGGCGCGTTTCCTTTATTCAACGGTATTGATGGAGATGAATATGCTTGAAGCAGCGCACCGCGAAAGAGTAAATGGATACCTGCTTACAAGCTCAGTCGGAGTGTATGCTCCTGCGAAAGTATTGAATGAAGACGATGTCTGGAAAACATTTCCTTCTCTTAATGATTGGTACGCGGGTTGGTCTAAGCGCGTAGGAGAGCTTCAGATAGATGCCTATCGCAAAGAATACGATTGGGATGGGTTGACTATAGTCAGGCCGGCTAATGTATATGGGCCTTATGATAATTTTGAAAGCGAAAATGCGATGGTTGTGCCGTCGCTTATTAAACGGGTAATTTCAGGCGAGAATCCGTTAAGGGTTTGGGGAGATGGGACGGCAGTGCGGGATTTTATCCACGCTAAAGATGTGGCTTCAGGCATGCTTTTAGTTGCTCAGGAACAGCCTCAAAAACCCGTTAACCTCGGTAGCGGCGTAGGAGTTTCGATTAAGGATTTGGTGGATGTTATTATTTTAAATTTGGATAAGAAGCCCCAAGTTTTGTGGGATAAGGCTAAGCCGAAAGGCGATGACTGCCGTATATTAAATATTTCAAGAGCGAAAGAATTGGGGTTTGAACCCAAGGTAACCTTAGGGCAGGGGATAAAGGAGACAATGGATTGGTATAGGGCCAATAAAGATATCACCCATCTTAGGTATGATGTTTACAATAATTCCGGAATATAAAAAATATGAAGAAAAGAATTCTAATAACCGGTGGCACTGGTTTGGTCGGAAGCAGCTTGACAAAAAGAATTAAGGAAGTTGGATTGCCAATTATTTCCGTCGGACACAAGGGGAGCGTATTAAAAAATAAAGATGACTCCCTAGGTTATGACTTTTGTAAATTTAAAGATTGCTTGGATGCCACCAGGAATATAGAAGCTGCGGTTTTTTGTGCCGCGATTTCATATGGCGTCAAGAAAAATAAAGAGTTGCCGACTGCCGCGATACTTCCTAACCTGGAAATATTTACAGGATTATTTGAAGCTTGCGCCAGGAATAAGGTTAGGAGAATTATTATGTTGAGTAGTTCAACCATATATCAGCCTGCAGGTTATCCCATTAAAGAAGATGATCTCGATTTAAATCAGTCTCCTTATCAGGAGTATTTTGGAATAGGTTGGACATACCGTTATTTAGAGCAACTTGCCTGTTTGTATTCTATAACCTATGGTATTCAAGTGCTTATCCTGCGTCCTACGAATATTTATGGCCCTTTTGATAAGTTTGACGAAGAAAGGGCCCATGTTATTCCGTCTCTAATTCGCAGAGCATTAAATAAACAAGAACCTTTTGAGGTTTGGGGTAAGCCTGATGTGATACGTGATTTTGTTTTTGTCGGCGATGTGGTCGATGATATATTATCTATAATTAAAGATGAAGTGGATTTGCATAGCTTACCGGTAAATATCTGTAGCGGTAGGCCGATTTCAATAAAGGAGGCTGCTGAAATTATATTAGAGACTTGCGGCCACAAAACCAAAGTAAATTTTAACTCCCAAAAGCCCACTGCGATACCGTATCGGGCTCTCGATAGTTCAAGATATCTAAAAACTTTTGGTTCAAGGAAAAGGACTGCTTTTAGGGATGGAATTAAAAAAACGGTTGAATGGTTTAAGAAGAATGGAGAATAAAGAAAGGGCAATAAGACTATGATCAATGTTGAAAAAACAAATTTGGATGGAGTTTTATTAATTAAACCCAGTGTATTTGAAGATCATCGCGGCCAATATGTTGAAATATACAATGAGGCTCTTTATAAAGAAAATGGTATCGATCTGAGATTTATACAGGATGACATTTCTGTTTCATTTAAAAATGTCTTGAGGGGAATACACGGGGATTCGCAAACCTGGAAATTAATATCTTGTCTCTATGGAGAATTTTATCTGGTGGTTGTAAATTGGGATAACGCATCTTCCCAGTATAGAAAATGGGAATCATTTATTTTATCGGAAAAGAACAGATTACAGGTTCTCGTGCCTCCTAAATTTGGTAATGGGCATCTTGTCCTTTCCGATAGGGCCATGTTTCACTATAAACAATCTACGTATTATAACCGGGCAGGGCAGTTTACGATTACTTGGAATGACCCAGGGCCGAAGATTGATTGGCCCATAAAGAATCCTATTCTTTCTAAGCGCGATGGAGCATAAAGTAATGTTTAAAGGCAGGAATGTACTGGTTACTGGCGGAAGTGGATTTGTCGGGGTTAATTTAATTATAAAGCTTTTGTCTTTAGGTGCGAAAGTAAGAGCAACGATTCATCGGAAAGAAGCGGTTATAAAGGAAGATGCAATTGAATATGTGAGATGTGATCTCTTAAAGATGGATGATTGCAGAAAAATAGTAAAAGATATGGATTATCTCTTTATGTGCGCGGCAAATACATCTGGAGCAGCGGTTATTGCTTCAACGCCATTAGTGCATGTAACTCCTAATATTATAATGAATGCACAGATGCTCGAGGCAGCTTACCACGCTAAGATAAGAAAGTTTGTTTGGCTAAGTAGTAATGCCGCGTATCCTCCAACAGGCGATAGATCGGTGAAAGAAGAGGAGATGTTTGATGGCGATCCCTATGATGTATATTTTGGCGCTGGCTGGATGAAGCGCTATACCGAGATTTTGTGCCGGCTCTATTCGCAGAAACTTAAAGAGAAAATGCCTACCATAGTAATCAGGCCGACAAATATTTACGGCCCTTATGATGATTTTGATTTTGTTACCTCCCATGTAATGGCGGCGACAATCCGTAAAGTGATAGAAAGGCATCAACCGCTTGAAATTTGGGGGAGCGGAGATGAAGTAAGAGATTTGATTTATATAGATGATTTTATAGATGCACTTATCCTAGCTGTGGAAAAGATTGATACCTACGACCCGATTAATATTGGTTTCGGTAGGGGGTATAGTATAAAAGAAATTCTAGAAATCATCTTAAAGCTGGAGAAGTGGAGTGATCCATTAATAAAGTTTGATAGAACAAAGCCGACTACGATTCCTAAAAGGTTGGTGGATACAACCAAAGCGCGAAGGTTGCTCGGGTTTAAAGCGGTAACTAGTATTCGCGAAGGGGCACGAAAAACAATTGAATGGTATAAGTCTAGCGGAGGTATAAAAAAATGATTATTACGAGAACGCCTTTTCGTATTTCCTTTTTTGGCGGAGGGACGGATTATCCCGATTATTACAAAAAATACGGCGGTTCCTGTTTGAATGCCACAATTAACAGGTATTGCTATATTGCTTGTCGTTACTTGCCCCCTTTTTTCGACCATAAATTTGTGGTTCGTTATTCAAAGAAGGAATTAGCTCAGACTATCGATCAAATTATTCATCCTTCTGCTCGCGAATGCCTGAAATTTATGGGCATAGATAAAGGAGTCGAGATTATACATACTAGTGACCTGCCGGCTATGTCAGGGATAGGTTCAAGCTCGGCATTTACCGTAGGGCTTCTTAATGCTCTTTATTCTCTTAAAGGGCAGATGCAGACTAAGCGTAAGCTTGCTTTCGATGCTATTCATGTAGAGCAGGAGCTTATCCGTGAGAACGTTGGATCACAGGATCAGCTGGCTGTTGCTTTTGGTGGTTTTAATAAGATAGAATTTAGCGGTGAAAACGAAATATTTGTGCAGCCGGTTACGATCGGAAAAGAGAAAATGGAATATTTTCAGAACCACTTCCTCTTTTATTTTACGGGATTTTCAAGGTTTGCCTCAGAAATTGCAGAGGAACAAATAAAGAGAATACCTGAAAACCTAAAAGAGCTTGATGCTATGAAAGAAATGGTTAATACCGCCATCAGTATTCTTAATGGTTCATTGAATTCAATAAATGATTTTGGGAAATTACTCGATGATAGCTGGATTTTGAAAAAACAGCTCGGAAAGCTTATCTCAAATAACAATATCGACCAGATCTACGAAGCGGCCAGAAGCGCAGGAGCCCTGGGGGGTAAGATTTGCGGAGCTGGAGCTGGAGGTTTTATGGTCCTATTCGTTCCTCCGGAAAATCAGCCTAAGGTTAAAGAAATATTAAAGAAGTTAATATTGGTTCCATTTCAGTTTGAAAATATTGGGTCTCATGTAATTCATTATACAGCCTATTAATGGCTCGGAGGTTAATCTGAGAAAACCTTTCACTGCTTTAGTTCTATCCGGGGGGTTAGGAATACGTCTTAAGCCGGTAGTGTCGGATTTACCAAAAGTCCTGGCAGTTATTAATGGTCGCCCTTTCTTAGCATATCTTCTTGACCAACTTGTTGGAGCAGGCGTACAGAATATAATATTGTGTACAGGATATCTGGGGGGATTAATTAAAGATGCATTTGGCAATAAATACAAAGAGGCAGTTATTCAATATTCACAGGAGTCAATTCCTTTAGGGACGGGCGGTGCCCTGCGTTATGCTATTACTCTTGTTCAATCTGAATCAGTTATGGTTATGAACGGAGATTCATACTCTGGTCTTAATCTGAAGTTTTATATAGAATGGCATTTTAAAAAGAGATATAATTCATCCCTTGTTTTAACTAAAATTAATGATGTAAGCAGATATGGTAGTGTAAAGATTAATAAGAATAGCCGTGTCCTGAGTTTTGAAGAGAAAAGTTTAAATGTTGAACCGGGTTGGATTAATGGGGGTGTCTATATATTTAGGAAATCAATAATAGCATCTATACCTACAGGAGTTAAGTTTTCCTTGGAAAGAGAACTTCTCCCGGTTCTAGCTGCGGATAATGGATTATACGGTTTTTGTTTTAATGGGAAATTTATCGATATTGGAACTCCGGAGTCGTATCTTTCGGCGGCATATTTTTTAAAAGAAATCCAATAATAATCATTGCGAAAGAGAGGTAATGTGAGATGATTCTATTAAAAAGGTTGACCAGTGGGGAATATTTCGATCTGATTATTAAATCAGGCCGCTGGAAGATTTATTCTCCCTATAAAATAAAAGTGCTAGAACAACTCAATGATTTTATCACTTTTGCGGAATTAACACCAGATAAGAAAATTCTCGAAATCGGTTCAGGGTTTGGTCACAATACAATCCCACTGCTTCAAAAAGGATTTAATATTACCTGTATAGACTGTAATAACAAATCCGTTGAATTATTTAAACAGAATCTAAAAAAGTTCTCTTCTCCCAATCCCGCAAATATTATTATATCGGATATTTTTAGCTTTGACCCGAAGACAAAATATGATGCAATTATTGGTTTTGGTATCTTGCATCATATTGCAGATAGTAGAGAAAAGCTGGAGCAGCTGGAAATATTATTTTTGAAGTTAAAAAGCATGCTTAATACTAACGGAACAGTCGCTTTTATTGAACCCAAGTATACATTTCTTTACCGTCTTTATGTTATGGCCAGTTTTTCGATGAATTGGGACTCAGAGAGAGGAGCTTTGTTTATGAAAAAAGAAATATTGGAGAATATGCTAAAGAAATGTTCCTTCACAGACGTATGCTACCGCTCCGGAAAGAAATTATTAGATCAGGTTCTTGTAAAAGCGAAATTTAAGACGGTGTGATTGTTCTTGAAAAAATAAAGATGAAAACGAGTCGTATCAGATGGATAGATGGTGCAAGAGGATTAGCGATACTTATGGTCGTCGTGGTTCATGTTGCCGGACAGATGCACGGATTGCCTAGTGCGTTAGCTTTTATATGTACTTTTGGTAACATGGGAGTTCAGTTATTCTTCTTGCTTTCCGCATATTCTGCATGTTTGACTAACGCGTCGCCTATTACAGCTCCAAGCGTACTAATTCCTTATTATATAAAGAGATTTATGCGCCTTGCGCCTCTTTACTGGATTGGAATTCTGTTATATTTTTTAATGGCTTCCGCAGGGATTGTTTATGGTGGGCCTATCGGTAATTACACAAAGTGGAATGTTCTAGCGAACATTTTATTAATCAACAATGTTTTTCCATCTGCTCAGAATTATATTGTTCCCGGCGGATGGTGTATTGGGTGTTTCTCGCTATTTTATTTGTTATTTCCAGTACTGAATCGCTTCTTGGAATCGGGTGTTTTATTAAAGACTGCCTGTATTTGTGCTTTAGGTGCGGCGGTTACGGGTTGGCTTTTAAATTTTACCACATTGCCAAAACAATATATTTATTGGTTAATCGTTAATCAAATCGGTATTTTTCTAATCGGGATGTTGTATTATAAGGATATAAGACTTCAGTCCAAAAGTTATATCGGTTTACAGCTTTTGTTTGGAAGTGGGCTGATTAGCGTTACACTTCTATTGATACACACTATAGGGCAGATGTATATTTATCGCCATATTCTCGCTGCTATTACTTTTATCTTTGTATTAAATGCGTTACGTCGATATGAAAAGCTGGTACCGGACTGGTTAGTGTATCTAGGCAGTCTGTCTTATCCAATATTTATTATACATTTTGCAGTTTCGTGGATGGTTCTCCACATAATAAATGTTTGGATTCTAGGTTCCTTTCCGTCTGTGCTATTTTTACTTTATGTGTTTGCAATAGTTTTAATTTCAGCCGGGTTTGCCTTCTTTTTGAATTGGCTAATTGAGAAACCTTGCTTAAAATTGACTAAGTTGTTAGTTGGAAGAATTAGAATTGAAATGCGGGTTTAAACTGATTCGTATAAATGCAAACAACTAAAATTAGACCTCATATTATTTTCGGGGCAATCCTAATAGGTATTATCTTAAGTTATTTATATAGCCAAATGGTCGTTATCCATCCACAAGATAACTTTAAAGAAATAAGAGAGATTATTTATTGGAAAGATACCAGCTTCCATCTAGCTCTTGATTTAACCAAGGATTCTTATTTTCTAAGGATTAAGCATGATATTCAAGAAGGAGAATTCAAGGATATCTTTATGAATGGGGTTGTTATCAATTCTGATATAGCCTACCACGTAAAGAAGAAGGGGAGTATTCAATCTACCTACTTTTATTTACCTAAAGAAATTATTAAATCGGGGGTTAACTCTGTCGATATAAATTTCTTTAAAAATAATCCTTCTGATATAGATATTATGCTAACTAACTATCGAAGAAACATAAGTGATGATATTTATATTTTATTCTCTGACTCTGTACATTCACCTTCTGGAATGGTATCTATTTATGTCGTAATTTCGGTTATGGTTCTAGTTTATATTTTATTCGTCGGTGTCCCTTATTTTGTAAGTGGGTTTACGCCTTTAAGCATAGATAAGTTATTCCTTTATCAGGTGTATTCAATCTCGCCATTCCTTATTTCTTTAATCATTTCTTGTATATTCTCAAAGATAAACGGGTATTTTAAAGTAGTATTCACCCAAGCCTATTTTCTGAATTTTGCTATTGTTAGTTTTTCCATAGTAGAAACTTTTATTATTTTAGGGATAATTTGTAAAGGGGTTAAAGAAAGGTTTGCTCTATCTATGAAGGTCCAAATACCCATAAAGTCCGGAGCTTCTTTAAATGTCCGGCTAAATGTGTTTGATTGGTGGTTAATACAATGGGCAGGATCAAGAAAGTTTTCCGATAAATGCATTCTTTTGTTTATGGTATTTTTAATGGGATGTCCCATCTTGTTATTCTTACATTTAGATACTATAGCTGAACAATTCGCAAAGGTGTCTTCTTTTTTTCTCATATCCGGATTAATTATTAAATTCCTGAAGTTAAAAAAGGAAGAAAATAATAAAATATGAAAAATAAATTTTTTGTTATCTTAATCTTTTTTCTTCTAATTGTAGCAATAACTTTCCCCATGTTATTTAAGATTACTGTTTGTATTCCAGGGTTTTATTCAACTGATGAAATCTTTGGCAGTTTATGGGATAGCTGGAGGATTAAAACTGCTTCACAGGGATTTTTTACCTCAGGAGAAACCAATTTGATTGCTTATCCTTTTGGCGCATATTCTGGGACACCGGATTATTATTCTTATGTTTGGATGGGGTTAACCCATTTTCTGAGTAGATTCACTACACCCGTTATTACTCTTAACTTCCAGGTCTTATTGAATATTCTTTTTTCGGCATTCTTTACTTATTTATTGATTGATAATTTAACTGGGAATAGCTTGGTATCATTCTTTGGCGGTGTGATTTTTGCTTTTTGTCCATATCAATTCGTGCGTAGCTGGCAGCAACTGGGGCTTACCTTTAATCAATGGATCCCGCTTACGTTATTAGCTGCTATTTTGTTAAGAGAACAGCCTCAAAGAAAATATTCTCTGGTATTTTTAGTAAGTTTATTATTGCTTTTTTCTTTTGATTTTAGCGTAATGTATTTAGGGAGTATCGTTCTGTTGACATTTTTTATCTACGTTATTTTTTACCAATCGAAGGCAATAATATCTAAAGATAGAAAGCGTTTGATTGAAACTTTCCGTTACATCAAAAGGTTTTTATTTCTAGGACTTATTGTATTCGTTATTATGTTACCCGAGTTTTTTCCTATAATTAAAAATAGGGTGCTTCTTTCTTCTGTTGTCCAGGCTTCATCATTCAATGGCTATAAACGTCCCTTTGAGGATTTGTTTACTCAGTCCGCGAGGCCATTAAGCTATTTTCTACCGGCATCAGTACATCCATTATTTGGCAGTTTTACTAAGCAGTTTATTGGGTCTTCGTTATATGGAATGAGTTTAACTGAGCATACGCTTTACTTAGGTTGGATTCCCATGATTTTAGCTCTATATGCGATAAGGAGATGGAAAAAAGATAAAAAAATTCGGGGACACTCTTTTCTAGAGATAACTCCTCCTCAGGATTTTTATATCGGATTTTTTATGTTTCTTGCAATCGTAGCTTGGTTATTTTCTCAACCGCCATGGTGGCAGATTGGCCCACTCAAAATTTATATGCCTTCATTTTTCATGTATAAAATTTTACCTATGTATCGGGCATATTGTCGTTTTGGAATTGTGCTAATGTTAGCGGTAGCAGTCCTAGCTGGATTTGGGTTAAAGTTCTTACTTGAAAAATTCAAGAGTCAAAAGGCTAAAATTGCGGTTATGGTTTTATGCTGTGGTTTAGTACTGTTTGAATTTTGGAATTGGCCGCCATATAAGATTATCGATGTTTCAAAAGTCCCAGAAGTCTATTATTGGATTAAAAGCCAGCCGGGTGATTTTGTTGTTGCTGAATACCCCCTGGATTATAATGGCCCCAATGAGATGTATAAGTTTTATCAGACGACTCATGAAAAAAAGATTATTAATGGCACTATCCCGGGAACCTATCCGAATAAGGTCGCTAATACCGTAAAGAAGTTATCTGATCCTAGGACAACTGGCGTTTTAAAGTGGATGGGGGTAAAGTATATAATTGTGCATCGGGATGATTATTTGCGTACAGAAATCGTAGATGAAATAGAAGAATTACAAAAGATTCCTAAGAATCCCGGCCTTAAACTCGTTAAGTCTTTTTCTGCTCAAGAATGTCCGGATAAGAATATTATGTGTATTCAAAAAACCGGCCCGATTGATGTATATCTGCTTGAATCCGCTCCAATTGCGCCTTCCGTAACCGATAAATAAAATATAAGACTATTTTACTTTGTTGTGATAAAATATATACTTAAAGTTTAATCAGGAGGTGCCATGAAAAGATTATTTAAATTTATCCTATCAATAGTAATATTTGTGTTTTTAGTTTCTTTTGTTTCCGGTTCTTTAAAGAGCAGTCCCGAGGCAATTATAAAGAATGTTTTTAAGCCCGGGCAATTTAAGCCACAGATACTGAAATACAGGATTTATGTATTTGGAATTTTTCCTGTTGGAGAGGCCTATTTTTATAAAGCAATACTTGAGAAGGTAAATGGCAAAGATTTGTACCACGTTCAAGGGAAAGCCAGGAGCCTGGATGTAATAGCCACATTTTTTAAGTCTGAAGCAACGCTGGATTCATATATTGACCCGGTAGATTCTAATCCGGTATTGTTTAAACAAAAAATATCTATTTCAGGTAAACCAAATGAGGATAAAGAGGTTATTTACGACCAGAAGCAGGGTTTTATGATTATGGGCGGCTCTAAACGCCAGATTTTACCGAATACCCAAGATCCTCTTTCGCTGGCTTTTAATCTTGAAAGAATGGATTTTGATAAAAGCAAAGAAATAGATATGAATATTAATACAAAACACAAAAATTATCTTTTTAAAGGATCAGCGGAAGAAAAACCGGATATTTCCAGGAAAATAAGCCGTAAAGTTTATCTTGCCAAAGCTGAAATAAGGAGGCGGGATAAGAATAATCCATATCATCAATCTAAGGTAACCATATGGTTTGTCAGGGGAGAAGAGAATATCCCGATTCTAGTAAGAGTATTTGCAAGTGGATTTATAATTCAGGCAAGATTAGTGGATGTAAAGTAATAAAAATGCAAAGAATCAAGACCGTAATATTGTGTGGCGGAAAAGGTACCAGAATGGGTAGCGATGAGTTGCCCAAGGTTTTGTTCCCGGTTGGCGGCAAGCCCATACTTTGGCATATAATGAGTATTTACTCGTATTTTGGGTTTAATGAATTTATATTGTGTTTGGGTTATAAAGGAGAAAAGATAAGAGAACATTTTTCGGGCTTAAAGAAATGGAAAATAACCTTCGCGGAGACCGGAGAGAATACCAATACTGGCGGTAGAATCAAGAAAATAGAGAAGTTTATAAAAGAAGATTATTTTCTTGCTACTTATGGAGATGGCGTCGCGGATATTAATTTGGCTAAGCTTGTCCATTTTCATCAGAAACATAAGAAAAGCGCCACAATTACCGTAGCCAGGCCTCTTTCCCAGTTTGGTATTGTCGGAGTTGATTCGCATACCCAGTCGGTTACGCATTTCGAAGAAAAGCCCATATTAGATCATTGGATAAACGCCGGTTTTTTTGTCTTTAATAAAGAAATTTTTGATTATCTTAAGGAAAATGACATATTGGAGAAGGATAGTTTTAAGCGCGTGTTAAGAGATAAGGAATTAAATGCTTTTAAGCACGCGGGTTTCTGGAGGTGCATGGATACTTATAAAGACAATCTTGAGTTAAACGATCTTTGGAAAAAGAATAGGGCTGCTTGGAAAATCTGGCGCCCCGCGCTATAAGGTATTGCGCGGGTGTACCTTGGTAGCTAAGGAGGAATAATGCGTATTTGGAAAAACAAAGTTATTTTTATAACCGGGGCCAACGGGTTTTTAGGGTCTCATTTAGTGAAAAGAGCCTTAGCTTATAAGGCCAGGGTGATTGTTTTAATAAAAGAAGATATTCCCTGTTCATTGTTCAGGATTGACGGGTTAGATCGTAAGTCTAAGATTTACAAGGGGGATTTGTCGGATAGCAAACTCATAAATTCTATATTTAGGAAGAATAAGATCGATGTCTGTTTTCATATTGCCGCTCAGGCTATTGTGGGGATAGCTAATAAATCGCCCATCGGCACATTTAAGACAAATATTGAAGGTACCTGGAATATACTTGAGGCAGCCAGGGTTTTTGGGGTAAAAGCCATGGTTGTGGCCTCAAGCGATAAAGCTTATGGCGAACATAAAAAGCTTCCATATAAGGAAGACTCGCCTTTAATTGCCTTGCATCCTTATGATGCTTCGAAGTCTTGCACCGATATTCTCAGCAGGACTTACGCCCATACTTATAATCTTCCGGTAGCTGTCACCAGGTGCGCTAATATATACGGCCCGGGTGATTGTAATTTTTCAAGGATTATACCGGATACCTGCCGCTCAGTTATCAAAGGCAAGAACCCGGTCATCAGAAGCGATGGCACTCCTTTAAGGGATTATGCTTTTGTCGAGGATATTGTTGACGCGTATTTTGTTCTGGCTAAAAGTTTATTGAATAAAAAGATTAAGTTTGGAGAAGCCTTTAATTTCGGTATCGGTAAACCCATAAGCGTAATTAAGCTTGTGAGGATGATCCTTGAAGTTTCAGGAAAAACAGGATTAGTCCCCGAGATATTGAGTAAAGGAAAAATAAAAGGAGAGATAGATAGGCAGTATCTCTCTAGCGGTAAAGCCAGAAAAGTTTTGGGTTGGTATCCTAAGCATACGCTTCAAAAAGGCCTGGGGATAACCTATCAATGGTATAAAGATCATCTCTAAGGTTATGAAGATTAATTTAAACAAGCACATTATATTATTAGCGGCAATTTTCGTTGCCGCTTTTATTATCCGTTTTTACCAGCTTTCATTTTTTGAATATAAGAACGATCAGTATTTTGCCATTGGTTTAGGTAATGATACCAGGGCAGCCCATTTCCTGGTTACTCACGGTATGCGCTCCGGGATAGGGGTGAATAATCCTCCGGCATTCTCTTATGCTATGGGAGTCCTGACCGCTTTTACTAATGACCCGGCCCAGCTTACATTCTTCTTTTTCTGCATAAATATACTGGCATTGATCTTAGCGATTATTTATTTCTACCGCACCCTTCCTGTTAAATACGCTATTTTATCAACAGCATTTTTAGCGCTATTTCCCGCATCCACGCTTTATTCAAGTAATATTTGGGCGCAGTTTTTTCTCCCGTTAATAATGATCCTGTTTAATATTTCATTATACAGGTTTGTGAAATACGAGCTTTGGCGAAACTTTTTCTATATGGGTTTACTTGCAGTTTTAGCGGCGCAGTTCCATATGTCGGGTTTCTTTTTATTTCCTCTGCTGGCTGTAATCGCCGCGGCCTATTGGAAGAAAATCGACAAAAAAGAAATCTGGTTAGTTTTTCTGGCGGTATCCGTATTGTTTATACCGTACTTAATACATTTATTTAAGGATATGGAACTCTTTAAATTATTTGCTTATGGCGCTTCCGCGAAGCGGGCTTTTCCCTGGAAAATATTCCTGTTTCATTTACGCATGGCTTCCTTTGATTTCTTCAGGTACTATTTTAGGTATGATTTTAATGTTACATTGCGAAGTATGGCGGGGTTTTGGCGTTTTATTCTTTATCCGTTAACATTTATCCCGGCGATTCTCTTTGCGTCAGGTTTTTTTAGCTATCTTAAGTGGCTGATTAAGGGGCGCAAGCTTTTTAATATAAATGATGATGCTCGCCAAGGGTACCCGCTGCCTTTTCAGGTTTCCGGGTTTATGATTTTGGTTGTAACGCTTGGTTATCTTATTTTTAGGGTGCGTACCCCGATGCATTATTTTATTGTTTTATATCCCGCGTATGGTTTGATTACCGGATTTACGGCCTTTAGGATCTGGAAAATTGGATGGGGGAAGCCGGTAGTGTTGCTGGGTATCATTTCGACCGTTATCCTTTTATTAGCCGCTTTATTATTTTTGGATAGGGCCGGCGGACATCCGTACGAGTACGGTATTTCTTATAAGGCATTGGTTTCCTGGCAAAAAGAATTGCGGTCAATTAGGCCCCAACGATCTTGTTGGGATTTAAGGATAAATTTTATTGGTGAGGGCAAGGCGGATAAAGAGACAGTTTATTCTATGCTCAGCGATGGGAATAAGTGCGCCAAAGGCGATAAAATTATTCCGGTTGATTTTAATATCAGCTGGGATAATAAATTAATGCGCTATCAACATTATATAAACATTATAAAATAGGATAGAATATGCCGCTAATTTCAGTAATTGTTCCGGTTTATAATGAAGCAAAAACCATCAGCCAGATCCTGGAAAAGATCAATGCTGTTAATATTGATAAAGAGATTATTGTGGTTGATAACTGCTCAAACGATGGGACGCAGGGCATATTGCAAGATATTTTAAAGAGATCGGGATGTAATTCTATTCGGGTAATTTATCACTCTTACAATAAAGGAAAAGGCGAATCTGTAAGGGAGGGAATAATTGAAGCTAAAGGTGATTTTGTGGTTATTCAGGATGCGGATCTTGAATATGACCCAGGCGAATTTTCTAATCTACTGAGACCATTGCAAAATAATGAAGCGGATTTAACATTGGGCGCCCGGTTTACCAGGGGCCATAGTGGCCTTATGGCGCACAGGTTGGGAAATAAATTTCTGACAGCATTATTGAATTTTACGTTTGGCAGCCAGCTTAATGATTATGCCACTTGTTATAAAATGGCCAAGCGCCAGGTATTCATTGATTTTGGGTTAAAATCGAAGAGTTTCGATATTGAAGTAGAGATAATCTGCAAAGCCCTAAAATCTCATTTGCGGATTTTGGAAGTGCCGATTGCTTACTATCCGCGCAGTTACGTTGATGGCAAGAAAATCAGGTGGATCGATGGTTTGCAGGCTATTCTGAGTATCTTAAAGTATCGGTTAAGCCGTTAAGGAGAGCGATGAAGAACAGGATTGAGGGGGCTCTTAATTTTTTGATTTATTGGTCGATTATAATATTCCCTTTTTCTATCAGCATCTCTAACGGTTTTATGAATACTTTTATGGGGCTTATTGTTGTTGCCTATTTGCTGAAGAAAATAATAAGAAAAGAATGCCTATTTCCAGGAACAAATATAAATATTCCGCTGCTGGCATTATTTTTAATGACTGTTTTTTCACTTTCATATTCTGCTTATCCGAAAGATACGGTTAAGGGCGGGGTATTGAGGCTTTTGCAATATATAATTATGCTTTTTGCGCTTATAGAAGAGCTAAGAGATAAGAAGCATATCTGGAGGATAATTTTTGCCATTCTTGCCGGCTTGGTATTGGTTTCAATAGATGCGGTTTGGCAGGTAGGTACGGGAAAAGATTTTATGAGAGGGCATGCGCCGATAATAAATATAGGCTTAGCGCGGGCGACTGCTTCATTTAGCGATGCCAATATTTTTGGGGTTTACATAAGCGCGATCGCGCCTTTGTTTTTTGGTTTGGCCATATATTATTTTAAGGGTTGGAAGAAAGCGTTATTCGGGGTATTTAGTTTATTAGGTTTAACCGGAATTACTTTAACATATTCTCGGCCCACGTTACTTGGAACATATTTAGCTTTATTATTTTTAAGTATCGCCAGAAGAAGTAAATGGTTGATAACGTTTTTAATTGTGTTTATTTTGATCGCTCCATTTTTACTGCCTAAATCAGTGAAACAATTTGCTAAAGAGGTTAATTACAATCCGATAAGGTTTATGTGCAATGATGACCGGATCGCGATATTCAGGAATTCAGTAAAAATGATTAAGGCCAGCCCGATTATTGGCCATGGCGCGAATACTTTTATGAAGAATTATAAGCAATATAAAGAAAATCCCGAATATCTTCGTATCGTTACAGCTGACTTTTTGTACGCGCACGATAATTTCCTGCAGATGGCCGGAGAGATTGGTTTAGTAGGGCTGGGGATCTTTCTTTGGCTGCTTTATGAGTTATT
Source organism: Candidatus Omnitrophota bacterium (assembly GCA_028716245.1). Classification (NCBI taxonomy): domain Bacteria; kingdom Pseudomonadati; phylum Candidatus Omnitrophota; species Candidatus Omnitrophota bacterium. Next base: position 115,757 of record JAQUQW010000001.1, read on the forward strand.
TAAGGGGTGCGCCTATATATATAGACAGCTTAAAGATTACCAGTTTAAGATTATTTTTCTTTCTTTGGTTGCTTGCATACTTGCTTTCCTGGTCAATGGATTGACTGAAAGCAGTCTTTATTCTTCGCACGTTACGCCGATCTTCTGGTATTTAATTGGTTTTTCGTTTGCATTTAAAAAGTTTATCGCCCCGGATGAAAAATCAAATTAGGAATATTATGAAAAAAATAGCTGTGTTATTATCTTCGGTAATTATTTTACTGGGGGTTTTTATTTTTCCTGGCTTTCCCCAAGGTATACTGTCCCTATTTTGATGTATCACAATATTAGCTATGAAAAGAGTAGTTCCTGCGTTACTCCGGAGAACCTGGTTAAGCAGATGGAATATATTAAGAGGAACGGCTATGATGTGATCACTTTAGATGAATTAGCCGGGAGTATTAAAGACAAAAGGCGCCTTAAAAGAAACAAGGTTGTGATTACTCTGGACGATGGGTACGAAGACAATTTCAAATATGCCTATCCTGTTTTTAAAAAATTTGGATTTGCCGCTACAATATTTCTCCCTACGGATTATATGGGAAGGAAAGGGTATCTAACTTGGGACCAGATCAGGCTGATGTCCAAGGATAAGATTTCTTTTGGCGGCCACACTAAAACACATTTGTATCTTGGTTTGGTAAATGATGATAAAATCTTAAGAGAAGAGATTGCCGGCTCAAAAAAAACAATCGAGCGGGAAACAGGGGTACCGGCGGATTATTTTTGTTATCCTATCGGTGGATTTAACGAGAGAGTAAAAGAAATTGTCAAAGAAGCAGGTTATAAAGGCGCCTGCACTACAAATCGCGGAACTAATAGCTTTAATCGAGATATCTATGAGCTTAAGAGAGTCAAGATGACTAATTTTGACATGGATAAACCTTTTTCTTTCCGGCTAAAGCTTTCAGGATATTATAATTTATTCAGAGGCAGGCAAGATTCATATTAATAACATAGACAGTGTAGCTAACATCTTGGAATGTAAAGAGATATAGAACAAATATTTTAGATACAAAGAGTTTTTGTTAGATTTTGGCCTTTTCTGCGTCAGTTGTAGTAGGAAGAAAATAAAAAACGTAGAAAAGGGAGAGGATAGTATGGAGACAAAAATAGCAGTATTTAAAGGGAAAGGGGTACGGAAAGCCATCCATAATAATGAGTGGTGGTTTTCGGTCGTGGATGCGTGTGGGGCATTAACGGATAGTCTTGATGCAGGCGCTTATTGGCGTAAATTAAAACAAAGACTAAAAGAGGAAGGTAGTGAGGTCGTGACATTTTGTCACGGATTTAAATTAGAAGCGCCTGATGGTAAAAAATACGAAACCGATTGCGCTAATACAGAAGGCATTTTTCGTATTATCCAGTCAATTCCCTCACCTAAAGCTGAACCATTTAAGCGGTGCTTGGCAAGGGTTGGTTATGAACGTATCAAAGAAATAGAGGATCCGGAATTAGCCACTAAGAGGACCCGTGCCTTATACAAGGCGAAAGGTTATAGCGATAATTGGATTGAAAAACGGATGCGCGGTATTGCTATTCGTGAAGAACTTACGGATGAATGGCAGAAACGCGGGGCGCAAGAGCAAAAGGATTACGAAATTTTAACGGCAGAAATCTCAAAAGCTACCTTTGGAATCACGCCCAGCCAGTATAAGAAGATAAAACGGTTAAAACGTGAAAACCTACGTGACCATATGGATGATTTAGAACTTATCTTTACAATGCCTGGAGAAAGGGCAACTACCGAAATTCACCGCACTGAAGATTCGCGGGGTGTGCCTAAGCTTAAATCCGATGCCAAAGCAGGAGGAGATATTGCCGGTAATGCCAGAAAACAGTTGGAAAAAAGAATAAGAAGGTCTATTGTCTCAAAAGATAATTTCTTAGAGCAATCTAAAAAGTTAAAAAATTGCCTTATAAATAATTAAAATGATTAAAAATATACTTGTTGTTCGCAATGACCGGTTCGGGGAGTTTTTGCTGAATATCCCGGCAATGCGCGCGCTGAAAGAATTATATCCACAGGCAAAACTTACTTTAGCGGTAGATTTCGCGGTTTGCGAATTGGCAGGGGCGGTTGAATGTGTTGATGAAGTAGTGGTTTGGGATGAGGTTAAGGGTAATTTAAGAAAGTATAAGTTTGATCTTTGTGTTGTTTTAAATCCTACTAAAGAGGCGCATTTGAGTAGTTTTTTAGCTGGTATTCCTTTGCGGGTAGGCTATGATAGGAAATGGGGATTTCTGCTGACGCATAAATTAAAAGATACGAAACATCTTGGTGACAGGCATGAGGTAGATTGTAATTTAGAATTAGTTGGATTGATTGGGGCGCGTACGCAAAATAAATCTATTTCAATTAAAGTTGATGAAACTCTTTTTCCTGAACTATCGGGCCAGGAGATTATAGCAATACATCCATTTACCAGCGACCCGGTTAAACAGTGGCCGCTTGAGCGATTTAAGGAGTTAGCGCGGAGAATTGCGCAGGAGACCAAGGTTAAGGTTGTACTAGTAGGTAGATCTGAAGATCGGGGACTGTCCCCGAATGGGGACTGTCCCCATTCGCAGTCGCCTTCAGCGATAGTTCCCTTAGTTTTAGATGCGGGCGATGGAATTATCGATATGGTCAATAAAACTTCTTTGGTGGAATTAGCCGCGTTATTGAAACGCTGCTCTTTACTTATTTCAGGTGACAGCGGACCGGTGCATTTAGCTGCTGCCGTGGGGACGCCGGTGGTGGCGTTGTTCAGGAATGATTTGCCGGGTAAAACTGCGCGGCGCTGGGGGCCCTGGGGAGATGGGCATATAATTATAGAGAAGAATAATTTATTGATGGTAACGGTTGAAGAAGTGCTTGAAACGATAAAAAAGGTTATCAATTAAATATAATGCGAAGTAAAATTATCAAAACTTTTGTAAAAGTAATTATAATACTGTTTATATTTAGCAGCGGTTTTTATTTCCTCTGGCTTTATCCAAGATTTACGGTTCCGGTACTTACTTATCACAGTTTTGATTATGCAAAAGGATTGTTATTCGTATCGCCAGAAAACTTTGAAAGGCAGATGCATTATCTTAAAGATAAAGGTTTTAAGGTTATCCCCCTGGATGAACTGGTTGAGGGTATAAAAAATAAGAAAAAGTTTGCGCATAACACCGTTGTTATTACTATAGATGATGGTTATGAAAACAACTTTACTTATGCCTATCCCGTCCTGAAGAAATATGGTTTTCCAGCGATTATATTCTTAATTACTAATGACATAGGGATCCACGAAAACTTTTTGAATTGGGATGAAGTTAAGGAGATGTCTAAGAATAATATTTCTTTTGGCGGCCACACAAAAAATCATATTTATTTGCCTTCAGTAAAGAAAGAAGATGTCTTATGGGATGAGATAGCCGGTTGTAAAAAAGCCATTGAGGAACATCTTGGGATACCGGTTGACTATTTTTGTTATCCTTTGGGTGGATTTACGGAGGAAGCGAAAATAACCGTTAAGAAAGCAGGATATAAAGGGGCCTGTGTAACTAACCGCGGCGATGATATATTAAATAGGTACGATCTTTATGAATTAAACAGGGTCTCAGTTAGGAATACCGATCCGTATTTTTCATTTTCTAATCTGCTTAATCCAATCAGATTTCGGGCTAAATTGTCGGGTTATTACAATATTTTTAGAGAAGAGAAAAGGGGCTATTAAATAACCTGCAGGCGACTATCCAGCGCTTAAAAGGCGTGGTGGAGGCGCGGCGCTGGGTTCGGGGAGTGCGGATTTGTGATTGACACCCCATTAGCAATGTTCTATAATATCGAACAGTTGTATTATTATATAGAACAGGAGAAAATAAATGTTGATACCAGCCGGAAGAAAAAATATTTTACAAGTATTTTTAAAGGATCCTTTTAGGGAAGTTCACCTTAGAGAAATCTCTCGCCTGTCGAAATCTTCGCTTGCCAATGTCGATAATTCCATGCGGCTATTCGTTAAAAATGATATGTTTATAAGGCGTGAATTGTCGCACTCGACCTTCTTTAAGCCTAATCTTGAGAACGAAGATACAGTAAAGGTATTTGAGTTTTTAGAGCTTGAGCGGCGCAAGGTATTCTATTCAAAGAATAAGGGCATCGCGCGCCTGCTTAAAAAGTATACAGACACCATTATAGGACTCTCAAACAAAAAAATTCAACTTGTTATCCTTTTTGGTTCCGTAGCGAGAGGCGAATGGAAAAAGGGAAGCGATATTGATATACTTGCGGTTATTCCTGATAAAGAAAATGATATCGTTGATATATTGAATAAGGCTAAGACTGATGTCAGCCCCCTATTGGAAATACGGCCGATAAGCACCACGATAAGAAAATTCGCGGAAGGTTTTAAGGCAAAAACGGAGTTCTATGATAACCTGTGGAAAGACCGTATAGTGCTGTATAATGAATTTTTATTCTGGCAGCTGATCAGAGAACGGGGGTAAATAACATGCCTGCAAATATCGAGAAGATATTACGCGGATGCTTTCATCCTAAACAAGGCAGGCCCAATCTTCATAAGGTACCTGTAAATACTGGACGTTCAAAACAGCATATTGATAAGGCGCATAATAACTTGCGCGCTATGAAACTGATGTTTGATAGCGATCTTTTTGATTGGGCTGTTATTTGCGGGTATTACGCGATGTACCACGCTGTGCTGGCAGCGCTTTTTAAGATAGGTATCAGGGCGACAGCGCATTACTGCGCCATAGCGGCTTTTAAGGAATTCTATGTTAAACGCGGGAAGGTAAAGCCTGAATATATAGGTTATATCAAGCGTGCGAAACAACTCGAGCAGAAATATGCCGAGTCTTTGGACAAGGCTCAAGAAGATAGAGTCATTGAGCAATATGGCGTTGAGGTTATTACTAACGATGATGCTGAATGGATTATAGAAGACGCAAAGGATTTTATCCTTAAAATAGAAGAAGTGTTAGCTGAGCAGTAAAATGATTAAGTTCGGGAATTAGGCAATCGTAAGGTAATGCAGTAAATGTATGAAAGAGGTTACTAAGTTTTTACAGAATTTGGTTTACCACTCTGGATATCTCAAATCGACCATAAAAGATGGAGTCGTTTCGCTTAAGCCCTATGCGGAGCAATTGGAGGTTATCCATATACGCATCGATTATCCCGATCCATCTACCTGGCGAAAGAAGAAATATTGGCATATTTCAAAAGAAGAAATATCTTCGCGGCTGGATGAATGGGCTTTTAAACATCTTATCGATCAAAATGACTACGCTGCCTATCTTGAACGATATCGTCCTGTAAAGGCGCGAGGGGAGATTGAGGATATTGATGAGCATATTATGGATACTCATTATCGGCCACAGGCAATAGAGATGTTGCGTCACAATAAATTTTTCAATCTTGTATCTTGGACAAAAAAACGCGTTTGTATGAAATACCACCGGCGTTCCAATCTTTATTGGAAAAACGGTGACGAGTTTAGGTTTGATTATCGCAATTCTGTTGAAAGTTTATTTATTCGAAAAAATGGTGGAGATAAAGAGGTGATTGGTGTGGGTGGCTCCGGAAGTTCCGGTCAGCGCCAGATGCACACCTTCTTTACAGCCGTCTTTTATCTATTGGGTAAAAATTTGCCTCTTCCGCATTATTTATTTAAACAGAACGGCTTTAACGAGTTTGAATATGTCGGACGAAAATACCGTACAGTGTTAACATCGGGTTTCGGAAGTAATTTTGATTTAGACAAACGTCTCTACATGGAGATTCGGAAGAAGGGTTTCTATTGGAAATAAGAAATAATGGTTAAGTTTGGTATCAGACAATCATTCGACAATATCGAGCAGATTGAAGATAGGTACTCCAATATAAATGTTCCTGTCGAAGTGGCCTTGCCTTATTACTGGGATATATACGAACCGGTTAGAAGGCATTTAGCTGAAATTGCTGAGAAGATTAAGTCTTATGGCACGGTAGTGATAGGTATACACGCTGTTCAAGCTCCTATTACGGATAAAAAATTTAAGATATGGGGAAAAGAAATAGCGGATTTCGCGAAAACTCTCGGCGTTAAGACGATTACATTGCATCCTAACAATATAAACAAAAACAAAATTATGCAGGAGAAGGCGCTTGAGAACTTGGAATACTTTGTAGATTTGTATAAAAAGGAAATTGTTTTTTTGCATTGAAACTTTTGAAGGCAAAAGAAGAGTATTTACTCCTGAAGAAATAGTCAGCTTCAATTTACCTATGACCCTTGATACTGCGCATATCAGGGATAATAAAAAGATATGGAAATTATTCAAAGATTACAAACAAAATATTAAGAACATACATCTTTCAGCTAAAGATGAGAATAAGCAGCATTTACCAATTGATAGTTTTTGCAAAGAGGTAGTAAGTTATCTTATCGAGAGCAAGTGGGATGGGAACTTGATTTTGGAGTATTTATTCGAATTTCACGACCAGATGCTGAGTGATTTAGAATCTCTTAAAAGGATAAAGTAAAAATATGAATTACGCGGTAATATTAGCGGGTGGGGTGGGAAGCAGGTTCTGGCCGTTTTCGCGCGAACTTGAGCCAAAGCAGTTTATGAAGATTATTGGAGAGGCTAGCCTCCTGCAGGCGACTATCCAGCGCTTAAAAGGCGTGGTTGAGGCGCGGCGAGTTTATATTATCACGAATAATATTTATTTTTATGAAGTTAAGGCGCAGGTTGCTAAATTTGGCATTCCCGATACAAATATAATTTTAGAGCCGCAAGGCAAGAATACGGCTCCGGCGGTTGGGCTTTGCGCGAAGTTAATCAGCCGGATTGATAAAGAGGCCGTGCTTCTGGTTTTGCCTTCGGACCATTATATTAAAAATATAGAGAATTTTAAGAATACACTTAAAAAAGCAATTGCCTGCGCCCGGAAAGATTTTCTGGTTACGATAGGGATTAAACCCAGCGTCCCGTCCACAGGATATGGGTATATAAAGGTGGATGGAAAGAAAAATGGGCATATCGCGGTTGAGAAGTTTCTGGAGAAACCGGATTTAAATAAGGCAAAGAAATATTTTAAGGATAAGCGATTCTTCTGGAACAGCGGGATGTTTATCTGGAAGGCTTCGGTGTTTTTGGAGGAGGCCAGGGAATATTTGCCTAAGTTGCACGCTAATTTACAGCTGATTAATTCGGTAAATGATATTCCTAAAATCTGGCCTAAGATTGAGGCGATATCCATCGATTACGGAATAATGGAACATTCTCAGCGCATCGCGCTTATCCCGTCGAATTTTTATTGGACTGACCTTGGCAGCTGGGACGCGTTGTCCGAAATATTCCCTAAAGATAAAAAGGGGAATATCTCTAACGGGGATACCTTGAATTTAGACAGCCAGGGGGTATGCGTATTTGCCAGGGGCAACCGGCTGGTTTCAACCATCGGCATTAAAGATATGGTTATCGCGGATACCCCGGATGCTTTATTGGTTTGTCATCGGGACAAAACGCAAGATGTTAAAAAGCTGGTGGAAAGATTAAAATTACTTAAGCGTAAAGAGCATCAGGTGCATTTAACCGAGCGCCGGCCCTGGGGTTCATTTACGATTTTACAGGAAGGAATAGGTTTTAAGATCAAGCTTATTGAAATAGCCGCCCATAAACGCTTGAGCCTTCAGCAGCACAAGAGGCGCGCTGAGCATTGGGTAGTGGTTTCTGGTGTAGCTAAGGTTACTAGCGGAACGAAAATATCTTTGGTCAATAGTAATCAAAGTATCTATATTTCAAAAGGTAAAAAGCATCGCTTGGAAAACACGGCTAATCAACCTTTAAGGATCGTGGAAGTGCAGACTGGCAGCTACCTGGGTGAAGACGATATAGAGAGATTCGAGGATGATTTTAAGAGGTAGAGATTGGCCTCGCCCGGATGGGCTCGGCACTTCCTCGGGCATTTCGCCCTCGGTCGCTTCGTACTTCGCAATGACGAATGTCCATGAAATTCTTAATTATAAATCCATTCGGTATCGGGGATGTTTTATTTACTACGCCGGTAATTAAGGCGATTAAGGGGCGTTATCCAGATAGTTTTATCGGGTACTGGTCGAATCTGCGGGTTAAGCCGATTCTTTCCAGTAACCTTCAAATCAACAAGGTTTTTGCCCTTTCGCGCGGAGACCTTAAAAAACTCTATCAGGAGTCATTTTTTAAGGGCTTATGGAGCGCGCTTAAACTTATCTGGCAGATAAAAAAAGAAAATTTTGACATTTGTCTTGATTTTTCCCTTGACCACCGCTATAGTTTATTCGCGAAAATAATCGGGATTAGGCAGCGGATTGGGTTCAATTATAAGGGCAGGGGAAGATTTCTTACCCAACGCGTTGATCTGGCAGGTTATCAGGATAAGCATGTAGTTGAATATTATTTAGAGCTTTTGAAATTTTTAAATATCCCCGCTCAAGATAAGAGTTTGTTCTTGTCTGTTTTTCCGGAGAGTGAATTAAAGGCAAAAAATATACTTGCTTTAGCCGGCATTGAAGAAAATGATTTGGTAATCGGTATTGTTCCCGGTGCCGGCGGCAGTTGGGGCAAGGATGCTTCCTATAAACATTGGCCGGCATTGAAATTTGCCCAGCTGGCTGAGCGGCTTGCCGTTGAGCTCAAAGCAAAGATACTGATCTTAGGCGATGAGTCGGAGGCCAAAATTTCAGATGTAATCGTGCATGTTATGCGCAATAAGCCGATAGACTTGGTGGGTAAAACCGGCTTAGATATCTTGCCGGCGGTAATTAAGAATTGTAATTTACTGATTACCAACGATGGCGGGCCCATGCATATGGCGGTGGCCTTGGGAGTGAGGACGGTTTCTATATTCGGCCCGGTGAGTGAATTAGTATATGGGCCGTTTCCGTTTAGTAATAAACATATAGTTTTAAAATGGGATATCTCCTGCCGGCCTTGTTATAATAATTTCAGGCTGCCGGGTTGTGATAAAGATAGGGAGTGTTTAAGGTCAATAAGCGTGGACGCGGTTTTTGAAGCCAGCCAAAAACTTTTAAATTAAATAGGGACAGCGACCATTTTTCTTGGTCGCATCGAAGAAAAAAATGGTCGCTGTCCCTATTTAAGAAAGGGATTATATGAAAATACCGGCACTAGACTTAAAAAAACAAATTGCCCCGATCCGCCAGGAGATCGATGCGGCAATCAAAGAGGTAATTGATGATACCAGTTTTATCTTGGGGGAAGCAGTGGCCAGATTTGAACAGCATGTTGTGGAGTATTCAAAAGCAAAATACGCGATTGGTGTTTCAAACGGCACGGATGCCATTTCGCTCTCTTTGCTTGCTTTGGGAATTAAACCCGGGGACGGGGTAATCTGCCCAAGTTTTACCTATTATGCTACCGCAGGCGCGGTGGCAAGTATCGGGGCGCGTCCGGTTTTTGCGGATATAGATTACGATACCTATAATATTTCGCTCAAGAGTGTTGAGAAAATATTATCCAAGAAGAATAAATTAAAAGTTAAGGCGATTATCCCGGTGCACCTTTACGGACAGTGCGCGGATATGGATGGAATTTTGAAATTAGCGCGTAAGTGTAAATTAAAAGTTATTGAAGATACTGCGCAGGCCTTCGGCGCAGAGCACAGGGGGCAAAAAGCAGGGACGCTTGGTGATTGCGGCACGGTGAGTTTTTATCCGGGGAAAAATATCGGCGCATTTGGCGATGCCGGATTAATTTTGACGAATAATAAAGGGGTGGCAGAAAAATTAAAGATTTTGCGGAATCAGGGGAATAAAAATAAATATTATCATCTGGTTTTGGGCCGGAATAACCGCATGGATACAATTCAAGCGGTGGTGCTGGATGTTAAGTTAAAGCATCTGGATGGATGGAATAGAAAGAGGCAGGAGGTTGCCCAATATTATAATAGGAATTTGGCAGGCCTTAATCTTAATTTGCCGTTTCTGCCTGAATATACCACGCATATTTATCATCAATATGTCCTGAGGGCTCCGGCTTCAAATAAAAAATTTATTGACTATTTGCAGGCAAAAGGAATTGACTCGCGCGTATTTTATCCTGTTCCGCTGCATTTACAGAAGTGCTTTAAATATTTAAGGTATAAGGCAGGAGATTTCCCGGAAGCGGAAAAGGCGGCAAAGCAGACATTTACTTTACCGATTTATCCTGAATTGACACAGAAAGAAAAAGATTATATTGTTGCCCAAGTCGAAACTGTTTCCTCTTTGAGTCCGAAACAGTTTCGGAGCTAATCGGGAAATAGGGTAAAAATAAGGAGTTATTGATGGCTAAATTGTCGGTTGTGGTTTTGACGAAGAATGAGGAAAGTTGTATCGCCGCTTGCCTTGAGTCAGTGAAATGGGCGGATGAGATTATCGTGGTCGATGATGAGAGCGCGGATAAGACCATTGAAATTGTTAAGAAATATAATTGCAAAGTTTTCTTTAGAAAAATGGATATAGAAGGTAAGCACAGGAATTGGGCTTACGCGCAGGCGGCCAATACCTGGGTTTTGAGTTTAGATGCCGATGAAACAGTCACGCCGGAATTAAAAGTGGAAATTGAACAAGCGATCCAGTCCTCGGATTTTGCCGCCTATGATATTCCCCTGCGTAATTTTATCGGCAATTACTGTGTAAAATACGGCGGCTGGTATCCGGCTTCAAAGGTGCGCTTATTTCAAAAAGATAAATTTAAATATGAAGAGTCTGAAGTGCATCCGCGGGTTTTTATCGACGGCCCATGCGGGCATTTAAGATCCGATATTATCCACCGGGGATACCCGGACCTGGAGCATTTTTTAAATAGCGTCAACCGGCAGTCGACTCTTGAGGCGGTAAAGTGGATTAAGACCGGGCGCAAGATGACCCTGCTCTGGGCTACCTGGAGAGCCGTAGACAGGTTTTTTAGGAGATATATCCGTAAGAAATCATATAAGGATGGCATGTACGGGTTTATTATCGCTTATTTTGACAGTTTGTATCAAATATTAAGTTATGTGAAATTTAGGGAGATGCAAAAGAAGGCAGGCGGCAGATAAAAAATTAAGTAAAATTTTTCTTGCAATACTTGTATAACAATGTTATACTTATATTGTGAGAGGAGGGTAAGACGATGACTTTATTAAAAGCATTTCGTTTACCGGCTGGATTGGTTAATCGGTTAGCCTCATTGGCAAAAACCACGCATCGCAGCGAGACTTTTTATGTTACCAATGCTTTAGTCCACTATTTAGAAGACTATGCCGACGCGCAAATTGCCAAAGACCGCTTTAATGATCCTAAATCTAAGATTATTTCTGGTAGAGAGCTAAGGAAGCAGATCGGTGTATAAGGTTGCCTATCTTGATTCGGTTGAGGATGACCTTAAGAAGCTCGATAAATCTACAGTTAGGAAGATTCTTAATCGTATCGAAACCTATCTTGCTTGCAACCCCAAAGAATTAGGGAAACCCTTAAAAGGCGAGTTTGGCGGTTATTGGCGATACCGGTGGGGCGATTACCGCGTTATCTATAAAATAGCGGAACGCGAGATTTTGATTCTTGTCTTGCGTATTAGCAACAGAAAAGATATATATAGAATATGAAAGTAGTATTTTTGGATAGGGATGGAGTAATAAATAAATATCCGGGAGATAAACTTTATGTTACTTCGTTGCGTAAATTCAAGTTTCTGCCCCGCGCAAAGAAAGCAATTGCTTTGTTGAGTAAGAATGGATTTAAAATATTTGTAGCATCTAATCAGGCTGGGGTGGGCAAGGGTACGTATAGCCAGAAAACTTTAGACCTGGTAACTGCTAAAATGCTTGTTGATATCGAGAAAGCAGGAGGCAGGATTGATAAGGTTTATTATTGCCCGCACCGTAAAGAAATGGATTGTTCATGTCGCAAGCCAAAGCCGGGGTTGCTCAGGCAGGCGGCACAAAAATTTAAATTCAATTTAAAAAACACCTATTTTATCGGCGATACAACGCGGGATATTTTTACTGCCCGGGCGGCCGGATGCAAATCCATTCTTGTATTGACCGGTAAAGAAAAACTGGCAAACCAAAAAAACTGGGAAGCAAAACCGGATTTTGTATTCAAGGATCTCCTGGCAGCAGCTAAATTCTTAGCTAGAATTCAGGGACGTCCTAAAAGGGGACACCCTGCTACTAAGGGTGTCCCCTCAGAGGACGTCCCCACAAAACAATGAAAGTATTAATTACTTATGTTTCAGCCGGCGCCGGCCACCGCAGGGTAGCTGAGGCGGTATATAATTATCTAAAAAATAATCGCCGGGATTTAAGCCTGGAATTGGCCGATCTTTTGCCTTCTGCTAATCCTTTTTTTCGTTTTTGCTACCTTGCCGGCTATCCTTTTTTAGTGCATTATGCCAGCTGGCTTTGGGGGTTTTTCTTCTGGATGACTAAAATCCGGCTGACCCGCTGGATTTGCCGCAAATCCTCTTTAATCGTAAATTACTTTAGCTGCCGTAAGTTCGCCGATTATCTGATCAAGGAAAAGTTCGATCTTATTATTTCCACGCATTTTCTCAATTCAGAATTAGCGGCAAATTTAAAATTAAAAAACAAAATTAAGGCAAAAATAATTACAATAATTACAGATTTCGGAGTGCATCCGTTTTGGATTTCAAACGGCACGGATCTTTATGTTGCCGCTTCCAAAGCTACCAAGGATAAATTGTTAACCATGGGGATAGAAGAATCAAAAATTAAAGATTCCGGTATTCCGTTTGCCCCTAATTTTACCAGGAATCAAAATAGGGTTGGCCTGGCATCTAAATTGGGTATTAAGGCGGATATGTTTACCGTATTGATCATGACCGGGTCATTCGGGTCCGGGCCGCTTGAGGAAATTGCCGAGAGCCTTTGTTCTCAAGCGCAGGTGCTGGTGGTTTGCGCAAAAAATAAAAAACTTTTTTGCCGCCTGCAAAAACGAAATCTAGGGAATGTGAAAGTTTTTGGATTTGTAAATAACGCGCAAGAGCTTATGGCGGTTTCCGATATTATAATTACCAAGCCCGGAGGCTCAAGCATCGCGGAATTCCTGAATATGGAGTTATTTCCTATTTTTATATCGGCAATACCGGGACAGGAGCAGGAGAATATCCGGATTTTGGCTGGTTATGGGGTAGGATACGCCTTAAAGGATGTTCGGCGGATTAAAGAGTTGATTGTTGAGCTCAAGAATAATCCGCGCAAACTCCAAGCTTTAAAAAAGAATGCCGGCCAGGCTGCCAAGCCGCTTGCCTGTCAGGAGATAGCTAGTGTTATATGCTAAGGTTGTATTAGGCCTGCCTATTGATGGTCCGTTTGACTACCTCATCCCGGCTGATTTGGAAAATAAGATTTCTGTCGGAGCAAGGGCCTGGGTAAATTTCCGCAACAAAAAAGAAGTAGCCTACGTCGTCGGTTTAAGCAATAAAACTAAAATTAAGAAAATAAAAGAAATTTCGGCGCTCATCGGCCAGTCGCCTATTTTAGATGAAAAGATGCTTTTATTGACCAGGAGGCTGGCGGAATATTATTGTTGTTCTTGGGGGGAGGCAATTGAAACCGCGCTTCCGGATGAGATCAGGAAAGGCAAAATAAATGGGACCGTTTCTATTTTTCCCCAGTCCAGTTCTAGAAAAATAGAAACGGTCCCTAGTTTTGTTCAGGGCCAGGATAGGATGCCGGTTTATTTAAGGGAGATTAAAGAGGTTCAGGCGCAGAAGCGTTCAGCGATTGTTTTGTTCAGTGATATTTCGGAGGCAGAAAGAGCCAAGAAGTTAATTGAAAAAGATTTAGGTATAGAGGTTTTTTTGACATTCCGCAAGCAGCCAAAAGAGCTGGAGGTATGGGAAAAAATCAGGCAGGCCCAGTATTGCGTTGTTATCGGAACGCGTTCGACTATTTTTTCCCCGGTGAATGATCTGGGGCTGATTATCGTCGACCAGGAGGATGACCGGGTTTATAAGCAGGAGCAGGCGCCGCATTACCATGCCCGGGAGGTTGCTTTGATGCGCGCCCAAATCCAAGGAGCAAAGGTTATCCTGGCTAGCCACAGCCTATCTTTAGAAAGTTTTTATCTGGCGCAAAAAGAAAATCTTAAGCGTGAAATTATTCCTTCTAAGAAAGCGTATCCGCAGGTTAAGATTATCGATGTGCGCAGGCTTGCCTATGCGCAAAGAAAAAGCAAATCTTTATTTTCAAAGTTTTTGGCCGATGCCATATATGCCCAACTGGGTGAAAAAGGAAAAATCCTTCTGGTTATCAACCGCACGGGTTTTGCCACCGCAGCCGCCTGCCACAATTGCGGGGCAGCGTTGAAATGCCCGCGCTGCAATATTAATTTAGTCTTTCATTTTGAAGAGGATAAATTAAGGTGCCACCATTGTAATTTTAAGATGGAGGCCCCTAAGATCTGCCCCAGCTGCAATACCGGTTATATTAAGTATTCCGGGATAGGCACGGAGAAAGTTGAAAGCGAGCTGGCCCGGATTTTTCCCCAGGCGCGGATTAAAATAATTGGAGAGGCTAAGGAAGGTATTAATTTACTAGATGCGGATATTTTTGTGGCGACAGGTTCGGTAGTAAAACAGCAGGGGACTTTAAATTTTGATTTAATCGGAGTCTTGGCAATAGATAATTCGCTTAACCGGGTGGATTTTCGGGCGGCGGAGAAGACATTCTCTTTGCTTGCCGGGCTGGTTAGCTTGACCTCTAAAACAATGATTATTCAAAGCGCTAACGCCAACCACCATTGTTTTCAGGCGCTGGTTAAAAATGACCCGCAGTTATTTTACAGGGAGGAACTCAAACAGCGTAAACAGCTTGAGCTGGCTCCGTTTAAACACATGATTTTACTTAAGGCAAGAGGATCCGGTCTTGAAAAGGTTAAGCAGGCAGCTGCGGATTTGTTCGAAAAATTAAACGGCTTAAAAAGCAATAGTATAAAAATACTATCCCTTAATCCCGGACAGCCGCCTAAATTACGGGGTAATTTTTATTACCAGATATTGATGCGCGCATCCAGCGCGGAAAAAGCCAGCCATTTTTTAAAATTACACTTAAAAGAATGGCATTATTCAGGTATAATAGTTTCGGTAGACCTAGATCCTGTTTGAGATGAAAATAATATTTTTCGGAAGTTCACATTTCGCGGTTCTTTCATTGCAAGCTTTGATCGAAAGCAAGCATGAGGTTGCCTGCGTAGTTACCCAGCCGGATAAGCAAAAAGGAAGGCACCTGCATTTTACCGGCACAGACCTAAAGGATACCGCGCTCCAGGCAAAGCTTAAAATCTTCCAGCCGGAAGATATTAATAGCAAAGAAAGCCTAAAGTTCTTAAAAAACCTTGAGGCGGATCTTTTTGTAATTATTGCCTACGGCCAGATATTGTCCCAGGAGGTTTTGGATATTCCCAAAATTATGCCGATTAATATCCACGCTTCGCTCCTGCCGCGTTACCGGGGAGCGGCGCCGATTAACTGGGCGATAATCAACGGAGAAAAAAAGAGCGGGATTACGATAATCTATGTAACCCCGAAGCTGGATTCCGGGCCGGTTATTCTGCAGGAAGAGGTAAAAATCGAGGATAAAGATACAGCGGTAAGTTTAGAGGAGAAACTAAGCCTTGCGGGGGCGAAACTTTTAGAACAGACGCTGGTTAAAATTGATAATCGGGATTATCGTTTAATCGATCAGGACGAAGCTAAGGTTATTTTTGCCCCGAAGATGAAAAAGGAGGTTGGTTTAATCGATTGGGATACTTCGGCTGCGGATATTCATAATCAGATCAGGGGCGTATTACCCTGGCCGGGAGCATTTACCAGTTTGCGCGGAAAAATGCTAAAAATATTCCAGGCGGAAATCCTTCCGATATTCCCCAATCATCAACCATGTCCCGGTGAGGTGGTCAGGGCCGACAAGGCCGGTATCGTGGTAGCTTGCGGCCGCGGGTTTTTAAAGATCAATGAGCTGCAGTTAGAAGCGGGCAAACGGATGAGCGCGCAAAATTTTATTATCGGCCATAAACTTTCCATAGGGGATATCCTAGGTAAATAAATAGGGACAGCGACCGTTTTTCCTTTCTATACGACCAAGAAAAACGGTCGCTGTCCCTATTTATTTGTTGCAAGTTTTGGAACTTTTGTTATAATTATACTCTATGCCAGAATTAAGGAAAGATCCAGTTATCGGTAGGTGGGTGATTATTGCCACTGAGCGGGCTCGCCGTCCGGACCAATTCGCCGGTAAGCTTGAAGACCAGGAGGACCAGAAGCCCTGTCCGTTTTGTGAAGGCCAGGAAACCAGGACGCCTTCTGAAATTTACGCCATTCGCCCGCATCATTCTACTCGCAACGGCCCGGGTTGGGACTTGCGGGTTGTGCCCAGCATATCCCCTTTCTTGAGGGTTGAAGGCGACCTGGAAAGGCGCGGAAACGGCCTTTATGACGTGATGAATGGCATCGGCGCCCATGAAATTGTAATCGAAAGCAGCCAGCATATCGCCAATATGGCGGATTTAAGCGAAGAGCAGATTGCTAAAGTGCTTAACTGCTATGCGGAAAGAATAGTTGATTTGGAGAAGGATAGCCGGCTTAAATATGTCCTGGTATTTAAAAATTATGGCATCGGCAGCGGCGGCACAGAGATCAAACATTCGCGTTCGCAGTTAATTGCCACCCCGGTTAACCCCAAACGCGTAAAAGAGGAACTGGCCGGCGCCCGCCTTTATTATGAATATCATGAGCGTTGCGTGTTCTGTGATTTGATCAAACAGGAATTGGCGGAAAAAGAAAGGGTGATTGCGGATTTCGATGGATTTGTCGCGGTCAGCCCGTTTGCGGCGCGTTTTCCTTTTGAAACCTGGATTTTACCTAAACAGCATTGTTGCGATTATACTTGTATGGACGCCTCATCCAGAAAAAATCTTGCCCGGGTGCTTAAAGCTGTCCTTTTAAGGTTAAAAATAGGGTTAAATGACCCGGATTATAATTATGTGATCCATACCGCCCCTTTCCGCCGGCAAAAAATCGGCTATTGGAAAACTATAGATCTGGATTACCATTGGCACATCGAGATTATGCCGCGTTTAACTAAGGTGGCGGGTTTTGAATGGGGCACGGGTTTTTATATTTGCCCGCTTCCTCCCGAAGAGACGGCTAAATTCTTAAGAGAGGTGCAAATTTAAATGGGTGAATTAAGAAGGGATCCGGTAGTCGGCCGCTGGGTGATTGTGGATACGGAGCATCCGAGAAAGCCGGAAGATTTTAAACATGAGCAGAATATCGTCAGTGGCACGTTATGCCCGTTTTGTTATGGTAACGAATTTATGACTCCGCCTGAAATAAGCTGTTTTCGCGATCCGGGTACCGCGGCTAATACTCCGGGCTGGCAGGTGCGCGTGGTCGCCAATAAATTTCCCGCTTTGCAGATCGAAGGAGAGCTTAACCGCCGGGGGCTGGGTATTTATGATATGTCAAACGGCATCGGCGCCCATGAAGTTTTAATTGAGAGTCCGTATCACAACAAGGATATCTGCGAACTTCTTCCGCAGGAAATCGAAAATTACCTGAAGATGTGCTGCGCGCGGATGATCGATTTAAAAAAAGACAGCCGCTTTAAATACATTATGGTTTTTCGTAATTATGGCGCTGCAGCCGGCGCCTCATTAGAGCATCCGCATACGCAGTTGATCGCTCTTCCCATGGTGCCGAAGAATCCCCTGGAGGAGATCCACGGAGCGCGTGATTATTATAATTATCGCGAGCGCTGTATATTCTGCGACATTATCCGCCAGGAGATTCATGATAAGACAAGGTTAATTTTGGAGAATCAGTATTTTGTCGCCTTCTGTCCTTTTGTTTCCCGGTTTCCATTCGGGATCATGATTATGCCTAAGCAGCATAGCGGATATTTTAGCCACATTTCAGGGCCGGAGATCTCGGCGTTAACGCAGATTTTAAAAGACACATTAACAAAATTAAAAAAAGTATTTGTAAATTTAGCGTATAATTATATAATTCATTCTGCGCCGATTAACGGTGAAACTGACGTGGAGTATTACCATTGGCATCTTGAAATTATGCCAAAGTTGACCCAAGTCGCGGGTTTTGAGTGGGGGACCGGTTTTTACCTCGATCCAACTTCACCTGAATTAGCCGCGCAGTATTTGAAATCCGTATAATGGATTTAGGGTTGTCCCTATTTCCCGATTAATTTCGAAACAGTTTCCTATTCTATTTAACCAAGGAGGATTCAGATGGCAGTTAAAGTCGGTATTAATGGTTTTGGCAGGATTGGCCGCCTGGTGGCCCGCGCGATTTTAGAAAAAAATAGTAAAAATATAGAGCTGGTGGCGATCAATGATTTGACCGATGCCAAGAGTAACGCCTATCTTTTTAAATATGATTCCGTGCACGGGCGTTTTAACGGCGAAGTAAAGGCGACCGCTGATAATGTAATCTCGGTTAATGGCAAAGAGATCAAGGTTTTGAGTAAAAGAGACCCGGCGGAACTCCCCTGGAAAGATTTAGGAGTAGAGATTGTTGTGGAGTCTACGGGGTTATTCACAATTAAAAAAGATGGCGTAAATAAAAAAGGCAAGGAAGTAAAGGGCGCGGAGAATCACATTACCCGCGGCGGCGCCAAAAAAGTGGTAATCTCGGCTCCGGCTGAAGGTGAAGATATAACCATTGTCATGGGCGTAAACGAATCGAAATATGATCCTAAAAATCATCATGTAATTTCCAATGCCTCTTGTACCACCAATTGTCTTGCTCCGGTTGCCAAAGTGATTAATGACAATTGGGGTATTGTTAAAGGGCTGATGACCACAATACATTCATATACCAATGATCAGAAATTGCAGGATATGGCCCACTCGGATTTACGCCGGGCCCGGGCCGCCGCAATTTCGATGATCCCGACTTCAACCGGAGCGGCCAAGGCAATTTCATTGGTTATTCCGGAATTAAAAGGCAAGCTGGATGGTTTTGCCATCCGTGTTCCCACACCTAATGTTTCGGTCGTGGATTTGAGCGCGACTTTATCCAAGAAAGTGACTGTTGAAGAGCTCAACGCCGCTTTTAAGGCAGCTTCCGAAGGGCCGATGAAAGGGATACTCGGATACACTGAGGACCCGGTAGTTTCGATTGATTTTAATCATTGTTTATTAAGCTCGATAGTTGATGCCAAGATCACCAAAGTTATTCAGGATGATTTTATTAAAGTGCTGGCCTGGTATGACAATGAGTGGGGTTATTCCAACCGCGTAGTGGACCTGTGCGATTATATTGTCAAGAAGGGGTTGTAATTTAAATAGGGACAGCGACCATTATTTTTTGGTTGCATTGAAGAGAATAATGGTCGCTGTCCCTATTTAATAAGGAGAAGATATGGCGAAATTAACTTTAAAAGATATCGATCTAAAAAATAAAACAGTGTTGGTGCGCGCGGATTTCAATGTGCCGCTTGATGCCAGCTTTAATATTACGGATGATATACGCATCCAGGCAACCTTGCCTACCCTAAAATATATTTTAGAGCATGGCGCTAAAAAATTAGTGTTGATGAGCCATTTGGGCAGGCCGGATGGAAAGCCGGTTGCCAAATATAGCCTTAAACCGGTAGCCGCGCGTTTAAGAGAGTTACTAGGCCAGGATGTGCTGTTCCTTAATGACTGCGTAGGCGATAATATTAAGCAGGATATTGATAAAGCAAAAGAAAGGGTGATTTTGCTGGAGAATTTAAGATATCACGCCGAAGAGGAGGCAAATGACGCCGGTTTTGCCGGCAAGTTAGCCTCTTTGGCCGATATCTTTGTTAATGATGCTTTTGGTACCGCTCACCGCGCGCACGCCTCAACGGAGGGCATAACTCATTTCTTAAAATCCGCCGCAGGGTTTCTTCTGGAAAAAGAGATCAAATATTTAGGCGGCGCCGTAAGTAATCCCCAAAAGCCATTTATGGTTATTTTAGGCGGAGCGAAAGTTTCAGATAAGATCGGGGTTATCGAAAACTTACTCCCTAAATGTGACGCGATTATTGTCGGCGGCGGTATGGCCTATACTTTCCTGAAGGCGCAAGGCAAGCAGATCGGCAATTCCAAGCTGGAGAAAGATAAAATAGATTTAGCTAAATCCATCCTGGATCAGGCCAAAGGGTTGAATAAAGAAATCCTGCTGCCCGTGGATAATCTGGCGGTAGATAATATTGACCCGAATGCAAAAACCGAAATTGTCGGAGATAATATTCCTGACGGCAAGATTGCCGTGGATATCGGTCCAAAGACGGTTAAACTGTTTGAGGATAAATTAAAATCCGCCAAAACCATCGTTTGGAACGGCCCGCTGGGGATATTTGAGATGGATGCTTTTAGCAAGGGAACCCGGGATATTGCCAAGTTTATTGCCACTTTAAAAACTACCGCGATAATCGGAGGAGGGGATACCGCGGCGGCAATCGCTAAATTTAAATTAGAAGATAAAATGGCGCATATTTCAACCGGAGGAGGGGCAAGCCTGGAATTTCTAGAGGGAAAAACTCTTCCAGGGATCGCAGCGCTTACCGATAAATAAGTAACCGAAACTGTTTCCGACCCAATCGGGAAACAGGGGTATACATCCCTATTTCCCGATTGGGTCGGAAACAGTTTTGAAGTAAGGAGTTATTTGAAAGATGAGGAAAACGATTATTGCCGGAAATTGGAAGATGTATAAAACAATTAATGAAGCCATTGATTTGGCCAATAATTTAAAACGGGAACTTTTTAAAGTGAATTTTGCTGCAGTTGATGTAGTATTGTGCCCGGTTTTTACAGCCTTAAGCGAAGTTGCCGAAGTCTTGAATGAAACGGATATTCAATTAGGCGCCCAGGATATCTATTGGCAGGAGGAGGGAGCTTTTACGGGAGAGGTTTCTGGGCTAATGCTTAAGGACGCGGGTTGCCAGTATGTGATTATCGGGCATTCCGAACGCCGGCAGTTTTTTGGCGAAACAAATGAAACGGTGAATAAAAAAATCAAAGCCGCCTTAAGGCACGGGCTTATCCCGATTATTTGCGTAGGCGAGAATTTAGAAGAAAGGGAATCCAATAATACTTTTAAAGTAATCCAGGATCATATCAAAGGCGGCATGGTGGATATTAGCGCTGAGGATATCTTAAAAACAGTTATCGCGTATGAGCCGGTTTGGGCAATTGGCACAGGCAAGACAGCGACTCCGGAGCAGGCTCAGGAAGTGCATAAATTTATCCGTGATTTATTAAGGAAAATGTACGGGGAAGAGGTGGCCAGCAATATCAGGATTCAATATGGCGGGAGCGTGAAACCGGAAAATATCCAAGAATTAATGGCGAAGCCGGATGTGGATGGCGCCCTGGTTGGCGGGGCCAGCTTAAAGGTGGATTCATTTAGTTCAATAGTAATTAAAGCAAGTGAGGTCCTAAAATGATGACGTTATTGATTATAATTCATGTAATTGCTTGTATAGTTTTAATTGGCCTGGTTTTAATCCAGCGCGGAAGAGGCGCCGGTTTAGTGGAAAGTTTTGCCGGGGTCGAATCGATGTTCGGGACAAAAACCAGCGCTTTTTTAACGCGCACGACGACGATTATGTCGGTTGTTTTCTTTATAACCTGCTTAAGCCTTGCAGTTATGTCAGTTAAACAGAGCAAGTCATTGATGCGCAATGTACGCCCGGTTACGCCAAAAACAAGCTTGGCTGTAACCGAGCCAGCCAAGGTTCCGTCACCCGCGCCTAAACCTGAAACAGTAACGTCAGAAGCAATCAAAGTTCAGACGCCACCGCCACCGCCAGCCAATGCGCCAGCAGCACCAGCCAAGCCGGATGCAGCAAAATCCCAATAAAAAATTATTCTGGGTATTTATTTTAAGCAGCGCGGTTTATTTTACGCAAGGCATCGAAGGACTGCCCGCCCAGGGGCTGTTTTATTATCTTAAAGAAACCCTGCATTTCTCCCCCGAGAAAATAATGCTTCTGGGATCCTTTACCACCCTTGCCTGGTTGGTTAAGCCTTTAATCGGTTACGTAATCGATAATTCATTCAGTAAGCGGGTTTGGATATTTATTTCCCTGGCCTTAGATATAGTTTTTGTTTTGTTCCTGGGTTTGATGCAGATGCCGCTGATTATTTTAGTGGCGTTGCTGGCGCTTAACTCCTCCGGCGCGGCCTTTCGCGATGTCGCGGTTGACGGGATCATGTGCGTGGAGGGCAAGAAATATCAGGCTACCGGAAGAATCCAAAGTATCCAATGGGCCTCGATTTTAGTGGCAGGATTATTTACTGGAATCGGCGGGGCATTTATCGCCGAGAAATGGGGTTACCAGATGGGTTTTTTATGCTTGATCCCGGTTTATCTTGTCGTGGGCCTGCCGGCTTATTTTTACAAAGAAGAGCAGGCAGAGAAGAAGTATTCAACTTTGCTTACCGATTTAAAGAAGCTCTTTAGCGATAAGAAAATATTGATTATCGGTTTATTTATATTTTTGTATAAATACTCTCCGTCTTTTGGCACTCCTTTATTTTTTATTCAGCGCGATAGCTTTAAATGGGGCAAGATGTGGATCGGTACATTAGCCACAATTGGCACGCTATTTGGCGTTTGTGGTTCGTTGCTTTATTATAAATTCAGCCAGAAGATAAATATCAAAAAATGGCTGTATTTTTCGGTGTTTGCCGGAGCCCTGACTACTTTAAGCTACCTATACTATACTCCCTTCTCCGCGGTTATTTATGATATTATTTATAGCCTGATCGGAATGTTTATATTTTTAATGCTTCTGGATTTTATGGCCAGGCATTCGATCAAGGGGCTGGAAGCGACTTCATTTGCGCTTTTATGCAGTATAAATAACCTGTCCGATGTATCGAGTAGTTTATCAGGGGCATTTTTACTTCCGCTTATCGGCTTAAAATGGCTGATAGTTTTATCCGCGTTAACCAGCTTTCTTTGCCTGTTCCTCATTAATAAGATTGAATAAATTAAATAGGGACAGCGACCATTTTTCTCTTCTATGCGACCAAGAAAAATAGTCGCTGTCCCTATTTCTATTTAAAATTTTCGTGCCGAAGCAAAAGACGGAAATCGAATTATTTCTATTGCCATTTTACGGAGTATTCTATATAATAATAAACTATGATGGAAGCGCTTAAGCCCTATATACTTAGCTTTATTCCGCTGTTTGTGGCCGTGGATGCCATCGGCAATATCCCCATTTTTTTGTCTTTAGTTGAAAATTGTTCTAAAGCTCAAAAAAATAAGATAGTTTTGGACGCGGTTACCACCGCAACGGCGGTAGCGATTATCTTTATGATCATAGGCAAATGGATTTTTTTGCTCTTGGGCATAACTATCCCTGATTTTCAGATTGCCGGCGGCGCGCTTTTATTCATTATTGCCGTGCGGCTTTTAATGCCGGGTGCGCAAAAAAGCACATTAACCAGCGCTCACAATAATAAAGATATGGGGGTATTTCCGTTGGGCACTCCTTTAATTACCGGCCCTGCGGTCCTGGCTACTACCCTGATGATGATGAATAGCTTTGGCGCGGCGGCAACGCTGGTTTCATTGATATTAAACATGTTTTTTGTCTGGCTTACTTTGATCAAGGCGGATGTAATTATCAAATTTATCGGCCCAAGCGGTATCCGGGCATTCTCTAAAATTATTTATATATTACTGGCAGCCATTGCGGTGATGATGATCCGGCATGGCATAACCGGGGCGTTCCTCAAATGATGCGTAAAGTCTTAACCTTTATTATGGCCGGCGGAAAAGGAGAGCGGCTTTTGCCTTTAACCAAAGACCGCACAAAACCGGCAGTGCCTTTTGGCGGGATATACCGGATTATCGATTTTACTTTAAGCAATTGCATTAATTCCGGGATGCGTAAAATTTATATCCTTACGCAGTATAAATCCGCTTCTTTGCAGAGGCATATCCGCCTGGGCTGGAATTTCCTGCCTTCAGAGTTAGGCCAATTTATCGAACTGCTTCCGGCGCAGCAGCGCATCGGGGATTCCTGGTATTTGGGCACCGCCGACGCCATCTATCAGAATCTCTATACGTTGGAAATGGACCGGCCGGATGAAGTCTTGATTTTAGCCGGCGACCATATTTATAAAATGAATTATTACGCGATGATCGATGTGCATCGTGAGCAAAACGCGGACCTAACGGTGGGGGTGGTTGAAATTGAAAAACCTAAGTCTAAGCATTTGGGGGTAGTTGAGGCAGATAGTGCCGGACGGGTTACGGGTTTTCATGAAAAGCCGGTGAATCCTAAAACTATCCCCGGGAAGCCGGATAAGATTTATGGTTCAATGGGAATTTATGTATTTAACCAGTCTGTCTTGATGCAGGAACTGCTTGAGGATTCCAGGAATAATAAATCTTCGCATGATTTTGGAAAAGATATCATCCCGCAGATGTTAAAGAAAGGGATGAAGGTTGTGGCCTATAATTTTCGCAATAAAGATAATGAAGATGAGTATTGGCGCGATATCGGGACCATCGACGCTTATTATGAGGCAAATATGGAATTGATCCAGGTGAATCCTACTTTTAATCTTTATGACCAGGAGTGGTTGATCCGGACTTTTCAAGAGCAATATCCACCGGTAAAGACTGTGCACTCTGGCGATAAGGAAGAAGGAAGAGTGGGCCTGGTCCTGGATTCGATAGTTTCTGAAGGCTGTGTTGTTTCCGGAGGCCGGGTACAGCGTTCGATACTATCCCCTAACGTAAGGATAAATAGTTTCTCCGAAGTATACGATTCGATTTTAATGGAAGGGGTTAATGTCGGCAGGTATGCTAAAATCAAACGGGCAATTATCGATAAGGATGTGAACATCCCGCAAGGGATGGTTATCGGATTCAATTTAGAGGAAGATAAAAAGAGATTTTTTGTCAGCGAATCGGGAATAGTTGTGGTTGCTAAAGGTACGGAAATCAAGTAATGCCAGTAAGGGCGTCCCCTTAGAGGGCGTCCCCTAAAATGATTAGAAAAGCTAAAATAAAAGATATAAAGCAGATCCAGGAGTTGATTGGTTGTTTTGCCAAGATGGATGTGATGCTGCCTAGGTCGCTCAATGAACTTTATGAGAATATCAGGGATTTTTGGGTGGAGGAAGATAAGGGCAAATTAGCCGGCTGCGCGGCTTTGCATATTTCCTGGGATGATTTAGCCGAGATTAAATCTTTAGCGGTTGCTAAAAATAAACAAGGCAAAGGTATCGGCCGGGATTTGGTCACGGCTTGCCTGGCGGAAGCCAGGGTTGTGGGGGCAAAAAAGATTTTTGTGCTCACCTACCAGCCGGAGTTTTTTAAAAAATTAGGGTTCAAAAAAATTAAAAATAACCAACTTCCTCATAAAATCTGGGCGGAGTGCATTAACTGCCCTAAATTCCCCAACTGCCAGGAGATTGCCCTGCTGAAACGCTTGTAAAATAATCTTTTTATGTTATAATTTCTCAAATTAACCGGAGGAAACTATGGATTATTTATTGACTGAAGAACAAAAAATGATTAAAGATTTAGCGCATAAAATTGCCGAGGAGAAGATCCGTCCGGTTGCGGCTAAATAT
Source organism: Candidatus Omnitrophota bacterium (assembly GCA_028716245.1). Classification (NCBI taxonomy): domain Bacteria; kingdom Pseudomonadati; phylum Candidatus Omnitrophota; species Candidatus Omnitrophota bacterium. The sequence goes on from JAQUQW010000001.1 coordinate 141,412, forward strand.
GATATTAGTGAAGAGTATCCCTGGGAGGTTTTAAAAGTAATGGGCGAGAGTGATATGTTTGGATTGTTTATTCCAGAGGAGTACGGCGGATTTGCCAATAGCACAATGAATCTATGTTTGGCAACCGAGGAGTTTTCCCGCGCCTGCGGAGGGATCGCGGTTTGCTACGCGGCCAGCGCCCTGGGAACAATTCCGATTGTTTTATTTGGCACTGATGAGCAAAAGAAAAAATATTTACCGGATTTAGCCAAAGGGAAAAAAGTCGCCGCATTCGCGGTTACTGAACCGGAAGCCGGTTCGGATGCCTCCGGAATAAAGACTGTGGCTAAAAAAGAAGGCAACCATTATGTTTTAAATGGCCTCAAGCATTTTATTACTAATGGCGGGGATGCGGAAACTTACGTTGTGATTGCCATGACTGATAAATCAAAAGGAGCCCGCGGAGCGACCGCGTTTATCGTTGAAAAAGGAACCCCCGGTTTTACTTTCGGGAAAAAAGAGGATAAGTTTGGAATCCGGGCATCCAGCACGCGGGAATTAATTTTTACCGATTGCAAGGTTCCCGCGGAAAATTTATTGGCAAAAGAAGGCATGGGTTTTATCGTGACCATGAGGACCTTTGATATGTCCAGGCCGGGTGTCGCGGCGCAGGCGTTAGGGATTGCTCAGGGGGCCTTGGAACTGGCGGTAAAATATGTTCACGAAAGAGTGCAGTTTGGTAAGCCCATATCAAGTTTTCAGGGTATTCAATGGATGATTGCCGATATGGCCACGGAAGTTGAAGCAGCGCGCGGTTTAGTTTATTCAACCGCTAGAATGCTGGATGCCGGAGTAAAAGATGTATCTAAGGAATCGGCTATGGCTAAGATGTACGCGTCAGATGTGGCGATGCGGGTTAGCGTGGATGCCCTGCAATTATTCGGCGGATATGGATACATGAAAGATTATCCGATTGAAAAATACGTGCGTGACGCCAAGATCACCCAGATATACGAAGGAACTAACCAGGTGCAGCGCGGTATAATTGGTTTGAAAGTAATCAAGGAAATGGCTAAATAAAAATGAATATCATCGTCTGCATAAAACAAGTTCCTGAAACTACTGATGTAAGGATCAATCCTGAAACCAATACGCTGATGCGCGAAGGGGTCAAGGCGATTATCAACCCTTTTGATATGTATGCTATTGAAGAAGCCCTGCGGCTTAAGGAAAGATTCGCTGGTAAGGTCAGCGTAATTACCATGGGGCCTCCTCAGGCGGAGGGTGCTTTGCGCAAAGCAATTTCCATGGGGGCTGATGAAGGATATTTGGTTTGCGACCGGGTTTTTGCCGGAAGTGATACCTGGGCAACCAGCTATACTTTGGCCGGGGCCATTAAAAAACTTGGGGCATTTGATTTGATTATTTGCGGCAAACAGGCTTCCGACGGGGATACGGCCCAGGTTGGCCCGGGAATATCCACGCATTTAAATATTCCGCAGGTAACTTACGTTAAAAAGGTAGAAGAGGCAACGGACAAATCCATGCGTTTGGAGAGAATGCTGGAGGAAGGTTTTGAAATTATTGAAACTCCACTTCCGGCGCTTTTAACCGTAGTTAAAGAGATTAATGAACCCAGGATTCCTTCATTAAAAGGTTTAATGCGCGCAAAATCCGCCAAGATTACTACACTCACCCAGAAAGAATTGGATTTAGACCCGCAGCAGATTGGCTTATGCGGTTCTCCGACACAAGTGGTAAAAATATTTACTCCTGCCCCGAGGGTTGGAGGCCAGATACTTAAGGGTGAGATTCCGGAAATTGCTAAACAGCTGGTGGACTTGATTAAGGGTGAGGTTAATTAAAGATGCCGATTGCCATTATTGTTGAAAAATGCACGGGTTGCTCATTATGCGTTAAAGCCTGCCCGTTTGATGCTATCCGCGTAATGGATAAAAAAGCGGTGATCGATTTGAATAAATGCACGCTTTGCGGGGCATGTAAAGATGCCTGTAAATTCAAGGCGGTGCTGTTAGAAAAAACTCCGGCCAAGTGCGCTTTGCCCAATATCAAAGATTATAAGGGGATATGGGTATTCATCGAGCAGAAAAATGGCAAGGTGCAATCGGTTTCATATGAATTATTAGGCAAGGCGCAGGAGTTGGCTAAAAAATTAAATTGCCAGGTAAGCGGGGTTCTCATCGGCGATAAATTAGAAGACCAGCTGGATGAGTTGATTTTTTGCGGGGCTGATAACATCTATCTGGTAGAGGCGCCGGAGTTGGCTAATTTTCAAGATGAGCCTTATACAAATATTTTGGTTGCGTTGGTTAAGAAATATAAGCCTGAGATACTTTTATGCGGGGCCACAAATATCGGCAGGTCTTTGATTTCACGGGTGGCAATAAATATCAAGGCGGGCTTAACCGCTGACTGCACGGGATTAGATATCGACCCGGATAAAAAGATTCTTTTACAGACACGCCCGGCTTTCGGCGGCAATATCATGGCCACAATTATTTCTCCCAATTACCGCCCGCAGATGGCAACAGTAAGGCATAAGGTTTTTGCGCCTATGCCGGCGGATAAAAAACGTAAAGGCAGGATCATCAAAGAAAGTTTTGACAGTTCGTTTTATGTTTCGCGCACCAAACTCCTGGATATTATCGAAGAAATTGAAACTACGGTAAATTTATCCGAAGCAGACATCATTGTTTCCGGCGGCCGCGGAATGGGCTCTCATGAGAATTTTAAATTATTAGAGGAACTAGCCCATGTCCTGGGTGCAGCTGTTGGTTCAAGCAGGGCGGCAGTGGACTCCGGTTGGATGCCTTATTCACACCAGGTCGGACAGACCGGCCGGACCGTTGCTCCGAAAATTTATTTTGCCTGCGGAATAAGCGGTCAAATCCAGCATCTTGTTGGAATGCAATCATCAAAAATTATTATCGCCATCAACAAAGATCCCGAAGCACCGATTTTTAAAGTAGCAACTTACGGTATAGTGGGGGATCTCTTTCAAATTATTCCTGCTCTAATCCAAGCCTTCAAAACATCTCTCCGAAAATAAAATATTAGGGACAGCGACCATTTTCCCGAGTCTAAGAATTGGTTGGAAAAATGGTCGCTGTCCCTAATTTCAATCTAAGGTAGTGGGTCAATTTGAAGGGGCTAGCCAAAATAAATTCCTGATTTTAAACAATAACAGCAGTTTTAATAAAGCTTGACTATATTGTTTGTGTTGATAGAATAAGGTTAATATGAATCCCACCCTGGCTATCGCTAGAATATATTTTCAATATTGAGGAGAGAATTGATATGGATATAGGCGCTGTCTTATTACAGTTGATGAAACAGCTTAATAGTAGCGTTTTTGTTTTATTGGCAATGTTGGGGTGTTTATTTTGGGTAGTTTATAAGGTTGGAAAATGGTCAGAAAAATTCAAACATCATGCTGATAAGATATTAAGAATAGAAAATCTTGCCGAGAAGTTTATTGAGTTAAAAACTAAAGTAGATTTGATCTACGACAATACGAATCCAAGAAAGACAGTGGCAGCAATGAGTCCAATAAGTTTAACTGAAACAGGAAAAGATATAGTTAGTAAAATTAGTGCTAATAAAATCTTAGAGAAATATCTTCCACAATTAGTGAAAGAAGTTGAGTTAGAGAATCCTAAAAATGCTTATGATATTCAAATGTCTTCTATGAAGCTTGCGAAAGAAAAAATGATAGCTTTCCTTAATGAAGAAGAATTGAATACTATCAAGCAGGAAGCGTATTCACGAGGAATAATAGTTCAAGATGTAATGTCTGTGTTTGGAGTTTTATTGCGAAATCACATACTAAATCTGAAAAGCATACCAATATCTGATGTAGATGTGCACTCTCCTGCTAAACAAAAAATATCTTGAAATTATACAAAAATATGGCATAATATATTTATGCCTAAGCACTCAAGCATAAATAAAGACGAAAATCAGATAGCCGCTTCAATACTTAGCCAAATTACAGAAGTCGCAACGCAACAACCTACCAAAAACCCTGCTGCCGTAGCTTTAGGCCGATTAGGTGGACTTAAGGGTGGTAAGGCTAGAGCAAAAAAACTATCTGCTAAACAAAGAAAAAATATAGCTATATTGGCGGCTACAAAGCGTTGGAAAAAAAATCTTGACTTTCTACTTTACATAAGTTAAAATTGATAACTTGAAATTTAATCAAATTTATGGTAACCTAGGAGTAGATCGTGTGTTCGTTAAATTTCGGTTCTGACGGATACGTAACATTGCCAACAAAGTTTCATGGGGATGTAAAATTATCTAGCTGGAAATGGGAGATAATTTGTGCAAAACCAGAAAGGCAGTGGTACAGATTTAATAGCGAGAAAATTCCTACAACTCTTGTTGCTCCTGATTATGTAAGGTTGCATCATAATAAAGAGGGACAAGTATTTTATTATAAGGAATTTGCTCGTTATAAACTAACAGAACAGATTGAAATCCCTGCAAGTGAAAGATTTAAATTTTTTGCCGTTATTATAGATTTAAATAATGGGAATACGATATGTACCATTTATCCCGTTGGAAAACCTAAGAAAGGTAAAGAATTTAAACCTGAGGAGGTAGAAGCATGAAAGGTATAAAAGGTTGTATGAATATTGATTTCGAGGAAATTTACGAACAAGAAACCGATACATATTATGTTTCTTTTAGGACAGGTGAACCTTCGTATGCTATTGAAGTGGATGATGTTCTTATTATGGAAGCCGGAATCTTTACGAATATGCCTACGGGATTTAGGATATTGAACTTTAAATCTAATCCAGTACAAGCGGTTAGATTTATTATTGAAAAGATCAAAAAAACAACGGAAGAAGCTAAAAAAGAGGCTTGTGGTCGTTTCCGAGTTATGGAAAATTGTTTAGAAAAAAGACTCGAAAAAACATTGGCACAAGCGAACGCATAATATAAATTAAAGAAACTTAATATTTGGCAATAGCCGAGTTAATTAAAACTCGGTTATTTTTTACTTGACAATGCTTGAGCGCTCAAGTATAATATATGTAGATAAGGAAAGGAGCGCTACCATGAATAAATTGACTAAAGAGAAAAGAATCCAAGTTATAGCCTCACTCGTCGAAGGCAACTCTATTCGTGCTACCTGCCGCATGACTAATGTAGCCAAGGGCACAGTCTTAAAATTGCTTAAAGACATCGGCAAGGTCTGCACAGAATACCAAAACAGGGTTTTTGTTAAATTGCCTTGTAAACGTCTCCAATGTGATGAAATCTGGTCTTTTTGCTATGCCAAAGCTAAGAATGTGCCTAAGGATAAGCAGGGTAAATTCGGCTATGGTAATGTTTGGACTTGGACGGCGATCTGTGCGGATACCAAACTTGTGCCTTCTTGGTATATTGGAAACAGGGACGCTATCTCTGCTTTACGTTTTATGAAAGACTTAAAAAAGAGATTAAAGTATCGTGTTCAACTTACCACAGACAGCTTCAAGTCCTATTTAGTTGCTGTTAACCACGCCTTTGGAAAGGATATCGACTATGCTATGCTTGTTAAGAAATACGGGCATGAGACAGAGAATTATCCGGAAGTGCGATATAGTCCGCCTACCGTAGTTGGGATAGAAGAAAGACCTATCAACGGAACGCCCGAATCACGGCATATCTCAACAAGCTTTGCGGAAAGAAATAACTTGACTATGCGCATGAATATGAGAAGATTTACCCGATTAACTAACGCCTTTTCAAAGAAAGTGGATAACTTAGCTTGCGCTGTAGCGCTTCATTTTATGCATTATAACTTTTGCCGGATTCATCAAAGCTTAAGAGTAACTCCTGCAATGGCTTGTGGAATTACTAAGCGTCTTTGGAGTATTGAAGATATCGTAAATTTGCTCGACGAGACCTCGACGAGAAAATGAAACTGACCCACTACCCAATCTAACTTTCCCATATTTTTGCAGTAATCTGCTTTAAATCAGTACTAATCATACCTATATGTTAAATAATGTAAATATTTTCCTTGACAAAAAACAGTCCTTTATTTATAATGCGACTATGGTTAATAGCAATTTGATGACTATTGAAGACTTAGCAGATTATTTAAAAGTTACTCGCCGCACTATTTATGATTGGTTAAAACATAATAAGATACCGGCGCTAAAGCTGGTCGGGCAATGGCGCTTTAAAAAAGATAAAATTGATGATTGGCTTGAAGGCCAGTCGCAACCACATTAGCACCCGGCGCTAATCGGAATTGCGCCGGTGTGTGTTTGTACACAAGGGGGATAAATATGTATTTTAAAAGACTGGAATTGGTTGGTTTTAAGTCGTTTTGCGATAAGACTACGCTTAATTTTGAACCGGGAATTACGGCTGTAGTTGGCCCAAACGGCTGCGGAAAATCAAATATCTTTGATTCTATCCGCTGGGTCCTGGGCGAGCAATCCGCCAAATCGCTGCGCGGCTCGGAGATGCTCGATGTCATTTTTAATGGCACGGATAACAAAGAGCCGTTAAGTATGGCTGAGGTGAGCTTGACCTTTGACAATACCAACCGTTTTTTCAATCTCGATAATCCGGAAGTATTGATTACCCGCAGGCTTTTTCGATCCGGTGAGAGTGAGTATATGCTTAATAAAACCACGGTGCGCCTTAAGGATATCCTGGATATATTATTGGGTACGGGGATTGGAGCGGAGAGTTATTCGATTATTGCCCAGGGTAAGATTGATTTGGTATTAAGTTCCCGGCCGGAGGACCGCCGGGTTGTTTTTGATGAGGCCAGCGGAATAAGCAAATATAAAGCCCAGAAAAGGGAAGCTATGCGTAGGCTGGAGGAGACCGAGCAGAACCTCCTGCGCGTAAATGATATTGTTACGGAGGTCAAGCGCCAGATTAGCTCACTTGAGCGTCAGGCTAATAAAGCCAGAAGGTATAAAGAAATTTTTGAGGATTTAAAATTAAAGGAAATCGATTTGGCAAATCTGGATAAAAAGATCATCCTTAAAGAAAAAGATGAGCTTATTCAGCAGCTGGCTGACTTGGAAAAAGAGCAGTCAGCCTTAGCGGATTTAGTGGCGCAGCAGGAAGAAAAAATCGCCAACCGCCAGTCAGAGTTGAAAAGTTTGGAGGAAGCGATGATGGAGGCGCGCAGCCAGATGCTTAATTTGGAGAATACCCTGGTGCGCAGCAACGAACATATTAATTTTAATCAGCAGCGTATTGCCGAATTAATCCAGAATAATAATGTTTTAGAGGGCCAAATCGACCAGGCAAAAGCCAAACTTATCCAGGATGAGGAGAAATTGGGGAAGGTGCGCGATGAATACAACAGCCTTAAACAGGATATAGATAATAAGCAGTCTATCCTGGTGCAGAAGGAAGATGAGCTTAATAAGCTAAGCGGCTCGATTAAAAGTTCGCTTGAGGTTATTGCGGAAAGTAAAAAGATAATTTTAGATTTAGAAGTCGCGATCACTAATATCCATAACGAAATCGGAAATTTTAATTCTAAACATCAGGTATTCCTGGCGCGTAAAAAAAGGCTGGAGATTGAAAAGGCCAAGGTCTATGAGGAAAAAGTAATTACTGAGGATGCTTTGAATAAGGTTACCCAGGAATTGGCTAATACCCGGGCGCTGGTTGATGAGTTCAGGCAGAAAATCTCCAATGTAAAGCTTAGCCTTGAGCAGGAGGGGCAGAATCTAAGTGAAATTAATAAAGAGATTGTTGACCTGGGAGGCGAGAAAATTACTTTAGTTTCGCATAAAGAGTTCCTTGAGAAATTAAAGAATAAATATGACGATATCGGCGAGTCGCTAAACGCGGTGATTTATTTGGATAAGCTGCCTAAGGAGAGCCTGACCGGCCTGGTGGTAAAGATCCAAAATCAGGAGGACTTGAAAATAAGCGGAGAGGCCAAGCCTATCGAATTAGATACGCAGAAAATCGACGAAAAGATTTTAAGGTTGGATGAGAAGCTGGGCGAGCTGCGGAACAAGATGATCTTGCGCCAAGCCTGTATTTCGGAACTAAATAAGATGTCTGCGGATTTAGAGCAGCAGTTGCGCAATCATGAAATAACTCTGGCGAATAAAGAATCAAGTTTCCAGGGAACCCGGGAACAGTTTGGTAAAATCAAGGAAGAAGAGGATGTTATTGTGATGGAGCTCTCTGATGTAGCACGGGAGGTTTCGGCGATTGAGCAGAACTTAATTACCTCCCAGAATCAGCTTTCTGACTTGAATAGCCAGGAAAGGATTAGGCAGGATTTAATCAGCCGGCAGGAGGATGCCATTGCCTTAAACAGTAAAGCGCGCGAAGAGGTTTTAGTTTTGATTACTCAAACCAAGACTGAAATTGAAGCTTTGAATAAGCGTTTTAGTTCTGACGCAGCAACTCTAAAGATCTTAGATGAAACTTACAGCCAGGATAAGGCCAGCCTTGAAAATATCGTAAGGCAAATCAGCGAAACCGGGGGCCGCCAGGAGGCTTTAAAACTTGAGATTATTGAATGTCAGGATACGATTAAGGAAGCAGAAATCCAGATTACGCGGAAAAAAAGCGCCTTTGCTGAGGTTGAACTCAGCTATAATGAGGTTTCCGGAGGCACAGTCGGATTGGTAAAAAAGATCGAAGCTGATCGCAAGCAATTAGACCAAATTAAGAACCGGCTGCATGAGCTGGCGATGCAGGATAAAGACTTGGATTACCGTTATACGAGCCTAAAAGAAAGAATGTCCTCTTGCTATAAGGTAGAGCTGGATTCAGGAAATTGGGAAGAAAAAGAATTGGATTATTCGGGTTTATCCGGAGAAATCAGCGAATTAAAAAGAAAACTTGATTCCTGCGGGACGGTGAATTTGGTTGCGATTGAGGAGTACGATGAGTTAAAGAAACGCTACGATTTTCTTATCCAGCAGCAGGCTGACCTTTCGGGAGCCAAAGAATCTTTGCATCAGGCGATTTTAAAGATTAACCGCACGACCCGGCAGATGTTTATGGAAACATTTGAGAAGGTAAAGGTTGAATTTAAGAATTATTTCCGTTTGCTTTTTAACGGCGGGGACGCCCAGCTTTTCCTGCTGGATGAGAATGATCCGCTTGAGTCGGGGATTGAAATTATCTGCCGGCCTCCGGGAAAGAAACTCCAGAATGTTTTGCTCTTAAGCGGCGGGGAAAAGACGATGTCGGCGATCGCTTTGATATTTGCGATTTTTAAAGTGAAGCCTTCACCGTTCTGTATTCTTGATGAGATTGACGCGGCTCTTGATGAGGCTAATGTCGACAGGTTTTCCAGGGTCTTGCAAGAGTTTGCTAAAACTTCGCAGTTTATCGTCATTACCCATAACAAAAAAACAATTGTCAATGCCAATATTATGTACGGTATTACTATGGAGCAGTCCGGGGTTTCCAAGATCGTATCCGTGAAATTATCGCAGACTAATAAGGAACAGCAGGAGCAGGAAGCTCAGGTTGCAGTTTAAAATTAACCGCAGCAGGTATTATTCTTACCTTTGTTTTTGGCTTGGTAAAGTGATCTATCTGAAGAGGTAATCAGTTCCGCGGGAAGCTGCCCATTTTCAGGGAAGGTAGAAATTCCCAAGCTCACCGTGAGCATCTTATTAGGAAAAATTTTTTCATTCAGGAAAGGGTATTTTTGGATATCCATTCGTATGCGTTCGGCAATCAAGAAAGCTTCTTTTTTATCGGTGTGGGGCAGGATAATCGTGAACTCTTCGCCGCCATACCGGCAAACATAATCCATCTTGCGTGATTGATTGCGTAGGAGCAGAGCCAGGTCTTTTAATATTTTATCTCCCGCCTGATGTCCAAGCGTATCATTGTAAATTTTAAAATCATCGATATCTACCGTAATCAGGCTTAAGGGGCTTTTGGTTGCCTTGGCTTTCTCAACTTCTATTTGCAGCAGGTATTGAAAATATCCATGGTTCCAAAGATTGGTCAGGTAATCTGAATGCGCCCGCTCTACGGTTAATTCAAAAAGCTGGGAGTTTTCGATTGCCAGGCCGGCCTGGTTGGCAAGCATAGTCAGCATGCGGATATCGTCTTTGGTAATCGGGTCATTGGTAATAAAATTGTCCGCCACGATAATCCCGTTTACCCGGTCTTTAGCTTTTAACGGTATAAGCACAAGCTCGTTGCTTTCCAATGTCTGGATTACCGGTGAATTACGGTATTGATGCAGGGTTTGTCCGGTTAAATGCAGGGGCATGCCTTCTAATACCGCCAAAGCCAGAGGGTTTTCATTTTTATCAAGCATGGATACTTTTAAATCCCGGACCTGCCGGTTAAAACCTGATTCTAATACAGCGTTGGAGTTTTTGAAGGCGCCGATTAAATCCTCAAGGTCCATTTTTTCCTCTTCGATTTTAGTCCAAGCGATATTGGCTTCTTCTCCGTTTTCCGGCCCGATCCCCATTTTACCCTCGATAATCTTTTCTTTTTCATTGACCAAGAAGAGCATGGCGCGGTTAAACCCTAACCCGGTATGCGCAGTTACGCCGGTGAGGATAATGTAGAGGATTTCATCCAGTTTTAGCGTAGTGCGCATAGCATTGGAGACTTCATGAAGGATCTTTAGCTCAATCTTGGTGCGCTCAAGTTCGGTTTTTAACCTGCTTAACTCTTCCATAATGGTTAAATCTAGCATATTTTGGTTTAAGTGTCAAGTTAGAGGGGGATTTAAAATAGGGACAGCGACTATTTTTTATTCTAATATTTTATCAAAAAATAGTCGCTGTCCCTATTTTATTGACATTGCTTTATATTATTATATAATGATTTTAACAAATATAAGGAGGTAATCATGCTTAGATTTCTAAGAGATATTGGATTAATTTTTTCCGCGATACTTCTTTTTTCGACCATTGTTTCGGCTGCTGAAGAGATAACCATTACTACCTATTATCCTTCGCCGTATGGTTCGTATAATCAGTTGCAAAGTAAGACATTGGGTGTAGGAGATAATAATGGTAATGGTGTATTGGATAGTGGCGATGTTCCTGACCCAATTGCTCATCCTGGAGATGTTTGGATTAAGGGTAAAGTCGGCATCGGGACGTCGACGCCTGGAGCGAAGCTGGATGTTAATGGTAATATTTATGATAGTGGAGGTTCTCTTATTTTTTCTACTGCTACAGGTACTCATACTGGTATTGGAAATACCGCTGGATGGGCAGCAATTGAAAATGCAGCAAATTATAATACTCTGATGATTTTGGGTCGAAGCGGAGGAATTGGAGGCGTAAGATCAGTAAGTATTTGGGATAGATTAGATGTGAATGGACAGGCGTATTGTTCTTCGGGTGTGTGGTCTGGTTCTGATATAAGATGGAAAAAGAATATCGAGAGCTTGCCGAATGATACACTGGGCAGGGTATTAAAGTTGAGGGGTGTTAAGTTTCAGTGGAGGCGTGAAGATTTTAAAGATAAAAGTTTTCGGAAGGGTAAGCAAATAGGGATAATTGCCCAGGAGATTGAAAAGCAGTTTCCAGAACTTATAAGCACAGACGCAGATGGTTACAAATCGTTTGCCTATGATAAGTTTACTGTTGTGCTTTTGGAAGCTATTAAAGCCCAACAAGAGGAAATCAAGGGATTAAAAGAGGAATTAGCAGGCATAAAAACTATGCTGAAGAAATAAATAGATAATATTTTCGTGTTAGATCTCCCTCCTTATTACGTCTATTGGGCGTAGAAAGGAGGGATTTTTATTGTTTGACAGTGCGGTGGGGGCAGGTTATAATATTTACTCAAATTTAAAAAGTGGAGGATTAAAATGGTAATAGATAAGAAAAAAGAAGAGGTAAAAGACAGTTCTGATCGTCAAAAAGCGCTGGAACTAGCGCTTGCCCAGATTGAAAAACAGTTTGGCAAAGGTTCAATTATGAAGCTGGGGGCCCACACCAAGGCTAACGTTGAGGTTATTCCTACAGGCGCCCTTACTCTTGATTTAGCTTTAGGCGTAGGAGGCTTGCCGCGCGGCAGAGTAATCGAAATATTCGGCCCGGAAGCTTCCGGAAAGACCACGCTTACTTTAACGGCGATAAGAGAAATCCAGAAAAAAAGCGGAGTAGCGGCTTTTATCGATGCTGAACATGCTTTTGATTCAACTTATGCCAAGTTAATCGGCGTAAACTTAGATGACCTGTTAATTTCTCAGCCGGATACGGGTGAGCAGGCTTTAGAGATTGCCGAAACCCTGGTGCGTTCCAATGCCGTGGATTTAGTGGTGATTGATTCGGTGGCGGCATTGACCCCGCGGGCGGAAATCGAAGGAGAGATGGGTGATTCGCATATGGGGCTTCAGGCGCGCCTGATGTCCCAGGCATTGCGTAAATTGACCGGCTCAATCAGCAAATCGCGCACTACCGTAATTTTTATCAATCAGCTGCGGGAAAAAATCGGCGTGATGTTTGGTTCTCCTGAGACAACTCCGGGAGGCCGGGCGCTTAAATTTTATTCATCAGTAAGATTGGATGTGCGCAGGATTGCTTACTTAAAAGAAGCGGATAAAGTTATTGGTAATCATGTCAGGGTAAGGGTAGTGAAAAATAAAGTTGCTCCGCCTTTTCGCGAGGCCGAATTTGATATTCTGCACAATGAAGGGATCGCAAAAACCGGCGCGGTGATTGATGCGGCGGTAAATTTAGAAGTTGTCGCTAAATCCGGTACCTGGCTTTCATATGAAGATAAGAAATTAGGCCAGGGCAGGGAGGCGGCGATAAAATTCTTAAAAGAGAATCCAAAAGTACAGGAAGATATTGAAAAAGCAGCACGTAAAAAGTCAAGCGAGGCTGAATAAGCCGCAAAGCCATAACGCGGAAAAAGCCAGAGCCTATGCTTTTCTGCTCCTAAAATTTCGCCTGCGCAGTGAAGCTGAGCTAAAGGGGCGGCTAAAGCAAAAAGGATTCTCCGAAGAATTAAGCCAGGATACGGTTAATTTTTTAAAGGATAAAGAGTTTATCGATGACCGCGTTTTTGCCAAGGGTTGGGTGGCCTCCCGTCTTAAGCGGCCGTTTGGCATAAGAAGAATAAAACAAGAGCTTATCGCTAAAGGCTTAAATAAAGGAATTATTGAGGATTCGCTGGTCCAGGCAAAAAAAGATTACAGCGAAGATCAGGTAGTCAGCCAGCTAGCTCAGCAGAGATTTTCAAGGTTAAGCAAGATAGAGCCGCAGAAAGCAAAAGCGCGGGTATACGCGTATTTATTGCGCCGAGGTTTCTCACCGGATGTAGTAGGTGAAATAATCCAACAATTATGACCGCGGATATTTTAAGAGAAAAATTCCTGGATTTTTTTAAAGCCAGGAAACACAAAATTATTGACAGCGATTCTTTAGTTCCCAAGGATGACCCGACGGTGCTATTTACTCCTGCCGGGATGAATCAATTCAAAAAAGAATTCCTGGGTTTTGATTCTGGTTTTAAGCGCGCCTCTACTTCACAGCGCTGCCTGCGCACGGATGACCTGGATAAAGTAGGCAAGACCAGCGTGCACCATACTTTTTTTGAAATGCTGGGAAATTTTTCTTTCGGGGATTATTTCAAGAAAGAAGCGATATCCTGGGCCTGGGAGTTTTTGACCGAAGAACTAAGGATACCCGCGGATAAACTTTGGGTTTCAGTATATCAGGATGATGCTGAGGCTTATGATATCTGGAAGAGTGTTGTAAAAATTCCCGCGCAGAAAATTGTCAGATTAGGGGATAAGGACAATTTCTGGCCGGCGGAAGCAAAGGCTAAAGGCCCAAATGGCCCTTGCGGCCCCTGTTCAGAGATATTTTTTGATTTTGGAAATGATGTGGGATGTAAAAAACCGGATTGCACGCCGGCTTGCAGTTGCGGGAGGTTTGCTGAAATTTGGAATTTGGTGTTTACCCAATTTAATCGTAAAGCCGATGGATCCTTGGAGCCATTGCCTAATAAGAATATCGATACCGGCATGGGCCTTGAGAGATTAGCGGCGCTGATGCAGGGCAAGCAGAATAACTTTCAGACGGATTTATTTGAGCCGATAATTAAGGAGATAAAACATTTTTCAGAGGTAAATCAAAAAGACAATAATGAATTTTTTTACGCGATTGCTGACCATGTACGGGCTGTAGTTTTTTCGATATATGACGGGATTTCTCCTTCTAATGAAGGCCGCGGGTATATAGTTAGAAAAATCATCCGCAAGAGTGTTCTGCATTTAAGAAGTTTAGGGATAAATGAACCGTTTTTAAATAAACTAGTGGGTGTGGTTGTCCAGATTATGCATAAGCCTTATCCGGATTTAAAGGATAGGCAGGAGGATATTGCCCAGGTTATTTTGAATGAAGAGAATAATTTTATTAATACCCTGAGTTTAAGCAGTACCTTAATAGATAACGAAATTGAAAAAGTTAAAAAAGAGTTAGAAAATGATCCAAAGAAAGAAGGTTTTACTATTGCTAGTGCGGCTACTTCCGGGGCCTTAGGTATTTCTGCTTTTAGATTATATGATACTAATGGCATTCCGCTGGAGATAACAAAGGATGAATTAAATATAAGGTTCATTAAAGTTGGTGAGAATTTTGAATCGGCTTATCAGAACGAGTTGGATAAACAGAAGAACCTTTCAAAATCATTCAGTAAAATGAAGGGGGATGTCTTTGACGCTAAAGGATTAGGCTTAAAACTAAAAGAAACTAAGTTTGTCGGCTACAAAGAGAATTCTACGCAAACCAATATTCTGGCTATATTAAAAGACGGCAAGGAAGTAAATGAGACTTCATCCGGGAATAAAATACAGGTTGTTCTAGATCAAACTCCGTTTTATGCAGAAAGCGGCGGACAGGTTGGGGATACCGGGGAATTGATAAATGGAAAAAATATTTTTGAAGTTTTGGATACAAAAAAGATTAATAATGTTATTTTACATATCGGCCGGGTCAAATCCGGTAATTTTAAGAAAGATGACAAAGCCGTTGCCAAGATAAATGTCCAGCGCAGGTTAAATATTGCCAGGAATCACACGGCTACCCATATTTTACAGGCATCCTTACGTGAAGTTCTAGGAAACCATGTCCAACAGCAGGGGTCTTTAGTAAACGAAGAAAAACTCCGTTTTGATTTTACACATTTTAAAGGATTATCCGAGGGAGAAATTGCCAGAGTTGAAGAGTTAGCCAATAGCTATATTATCAAAAATTATGCGGTGGATTCTCAAGAGATGGCGCTTAAAGATGCGAAGAAGCTGGGGGCCTTGGCGTTTTTTGAAGAGAAGTATGGCGAAAATGTCCGCCTGGTCCAAATAGGGAATATTTCAAAAGAATTGTGCGGCGGCACGCATCTTGCCAATATTAAACAAATCGGTTTGATAAAGATAATCAGCGAAAGCTCCGTAGCCAGCGGGATAAGAAGGGTTGAAGCGGTTACTGCTAAGTTCGCGGAACAGTTTGTCAAGGATCAAAAGCAGAAGGCCATTGAAGAATCTAAGAAGAAAAGCAGGCTAGCGGAACTAAAGGCGCAGGAAAAGAAGCGCAGCGCGGAAATTAATAATCTGCTGCCGGCTAAATCACTTGAGCTTTCGCAGAAGAGCGTAACGATAAACGGAATGAATGTTGTTTTTTCAGTTGAAAACAATTTAGATATGAATGCATTGCGGCTTCTGGCAGATATGATTAAAGTAAAGTTAAACCGGGCGGTAATTGTTTTAGGCGCTCAAGACGGCAGCAGGGCATCTTTAGTAATCGGCTTAACCGCGGATTTATGCGCAAAAGGGTTAAGCGCCAAAAATATCATTCTTCAGGTTGCCCCGCTTATCGGCGGAAGCGGCGGCGGCAGGGGGGATTTTGCCCAAGCCGGCGGCAACGCCCCGGAGAATTTTGCGCTGGTATTTGATAAAATAAAGGATATAATAATTAAGTTATGAAAATAATCCGTTTTACCAGTAAAAAATTAGAGAAGATTTATAACCGCGGCCAGTTACGCCAGAGGCGCGTTGAGGAAAAGGTCAGCAAGATTATCGACGATGTGCGTTTTTTCGGTGATGAGGCCTTGATTAAATATACCCGTAAATTCGATAAGGTCAAACTTAGCCTGCGCCAGTTAAAAGTTTCCCAGATCGAAATCAGCGGAGCTTACGCCAATATCAGCCCGAATTTTGTTTCTTCCCTTAAAGTAATCATGGAAAATATAAACCATTTTTACCGCAAGCAGCTGCGTAAGTCCTGGAGGATTAAGGGCGCCGAAGGAGTTGTTTTGGGTGAAAATTATTCGCCTTTAGAGAGGATCGGTGTTTATATACCCGCCGGGACCGCTCCTCTGGTCTCTACCGTTTATATGAGCGTATTACCGGCAAAGTTGGCGCAAGTTAAAAAAATCGTAATGATCAGTCCGCCGGATAAGAACGGGTATATTAATCCGCACATTTTGGTAATCGCCGACCTGCTTAAGGTTGATGAAATTTACCGGGTCGGAGGGGCGCAAGGGATCGCGGCTTTAGCTTACGGGACTAAAACTATTCCCCGAGTGGACAAGATTGTCGGGCCGGGGAATATTTATGTCAGCGAAGCCAAGCGACAGGTATTTGGCGCGGTGGACATCGATATGATTGCCGGGCCCACGGAGCTGGTAATTATTGCCAATCGTTTTAGCGACCCGAAATATATTATCGCCGATCTTCGCGCTCAAGCTGAACATGCTAAAGGTTTGGCGATATTAATTACCAATTCTAAGA
The DNA here is from genome assembly GCA_028716245.1 of Candidatus Omnitrophota bacterium. Classification (NCBI taxonomy): domain Bacteria; kingdom Pseudomonadati; phylum Candidatus Omnitrophota; species Candidatus Omnitrophota bacterium. The sequence goes on from JAQUQW010000001.1 coordinate 158,135, forward strand.
GTTTAGCCAATGAAGTAAAATCCCGGTTAGACGGGGATAACGGCTATATCATTTTGACCAAAAATTTAAAACAAGCTGCTGAGATTGCTAATAAGATCGCCCCGGAACATTTAGAGATTCTTGTGCAGAATCCTAAGGGATTGCTTAAAGACATAAAAAATGCCGGAGCGATATTTTTAGGCCCTTATAGCCCTGTGGCGGTAGGGGATTATGTTGCCGGGCCAAGCCATGTTTTGCCAACTTCCGGAACAGCCAGGTTTTTCTCCGGTTTAAATGTTTCCGATTTTATTAAGAGCAGCCACATAATTAGTTATTCCAAAAAGGCGCTGGAAAAAATACGCGAGCCGTTAGAGAAGATTGCTGGTATTGAAGGCCTGCAGAATCACGTCGATTCCGTCAAGAGCAGGTTTTTATAATTTAAGAGGTAGGTTAATGAAGAAAAGAGTTGCCGTAATCAAAAGAAAAACTAAAGAGACGCAGATTAGCGTAAAGCTATTGATCGGAGGCCAGGGCAAAAGCAAAATTGATACCGGTATAGGTATCTTGGATCATATGCTTGAATTATTTAGTTTTCATGGCCTATTTGATTTGGAAATTTTGGCCAAGGGCGATCTTAAGGTGGATATTCATCACACTAATGAAGATATCGGGATTGTTTTAGGGGATGCTTTTAAAAAGGCCCTGGGAGATAAAAAAGGAATTAAGAGATTCGGTTCCATTGCTGTACCGATGGAAGATGTAGTGGCTAACGTGGTAGTAGATATCAGCGGCAGAGGATTTTTTAGCGGGATAAAAAGCGTAGTGAATAAGGTTTCGAAATTTGAGAATAATGAAGGTTATTCTTTTGAATACGCCAATCATTTTTTTGAGGCATTTGCCAAGAGATTGGGGATGAATTTGGATATTACCATTTCAAGTTTGAATCCTGACTTACACACCAACTTAGAGCCTATTTTTAAGGGATTGGGTATTGCTTTGGATCAAGCCACTCAAATTGACCCGCGCAGAAAAGGCATTCCTTCGACTAAAGGCGTTATTGACTAATGAAGATCGCGATTATCGACTATGGCATGGGTAATATTCATAGCGTGGCCAAGGCCGTGGCGCTTTTTGGCGCAAGGCCGGTAATCACGAATAAAAAAAACGATATAAGCTCTTGCGATAAAATGGTGCTGCCCGGGGTAGGGGCTTTTGATGACGCGATCTTTGAATTAGAGAAGCAGGATTTAATCCGAGTCATTAAGGAGCAGGTTAATCAAAAAAAAGCGTTTCTGGGAATTTGTTTAGGGTTGCAGCTTTTGTTTGAGAGCAGCCAGGAGGCAAAAGTTAATAAGGGCCTGGGTATTTTTGGCGGTCAGGTAGTTAAATTTCATTCTGAATCTGGTTTGAAAGTTCCGCACATGGGATGGAATGATCTTAAAGTTACGGCTGGTAATTGTCCTCTGTTGAATGGGATAACCGATAATTCTCAGGTTTATTTTTGCCACTCCTATTATCCTGATCCTGCTGATAAATCGGTGATTGCAGCGACTACCCATTATGGATTGGAATTTGCCAGTGTTTTGTGGAAGGATAATGTTTACGGCGCGCAGTTTCATCCGGAAAAAAGCCAGGCAACCGGTTTAAAGATAATCAAAAATTTTGTGGAGCGATGTTAATTATACCGGCAATTGATTTAAGGGGTGGCAAGGTCGTGCGGCTTTTTCAGGGAAAGTTTAACCGGGAAAAGGTTTATTCCAGCGACCCGGTCAAGGTAGCCAAACATTGGGCCAGGCAGGGGGCAAAATTTTTACACATTGTGGATCTGGACGGGGCTTCCAGCGGGGCGCCTAAAAATTTAGGAGTTTTAAAGGAGATCGTAATCCAGGTTGGCATACCGGTTGAATTTGGCGGCGGAGTAAGAAGCATAGAAACAATATCCAGGCTGTTTACTTTGGGGGTACAGAGAGTCATTTTAGGCACCAAAGCCGCCGGTGATGAAGAATTTTTAAAAAAAGCCTGGAAGAAATTTGGCGAAAAAATTATTGTGAGTATTGACGCAAAGAACGGTGAGGTCTTGACGCAAGGCTGGAATCGCAAAGTTGCCAAAACCACTTTGGATTTTACCAAAGATTTAAAGAAGATAGGTTTTAAGCAAATAATTTATACGGATATTTCCAAGGATGGGACTTTGGCCGGCCCGAATATCCTGGGGATTAAAGAATTGCTTAAGTTAACCGGGCTAAAGGTCATTGCTTCCGGAGGGGTTTCTGATTTAAAAGATTTAGTAAGGCTTAAGCAGCTTAAAAAACAGGGTTTGGTTGGGGTGATTATTGGTAAAGCGCTGTATGAAGGTAAATTTACTTTAGTTGAGGCGTTGAAATTAAAAGGTAAGACACCCCGCGCTTAGCGGAATTGCGCGGGTGTTGTCTTCGTAGACAAAAAAGGAGGGGGCATGGCAAAAAGAGTATTGTTGTTGGGGTTAGCGGTGGTTTTTGTTTTTTCTTTAAGCGGGTGCGCTACAATGCGTAAAAACGATGCTTTAGAAATCCAGGGGTTAAGGGACAAAGTTTCGGCGCTTGAGGCGCAGTTAAAGGAAAAAGATGACGAACTTAACAGTTTGAAAGAAACTTCGGTAAAGGGCAGCGGAGATGTTAATGTGGTTGAGGGTAGGGTTGGCGAAGCTAAGCAGCAGGCAGATCCGAAACAGATTCAAACAGCTTTAAAAAATGCCGGATATTATCAGGGTACTGTTGACGGTAAGATGGGTAAGAAAACGCGCAAAGCAGTAAGGGAGTTTCAGAAAGCAAACAATCTTCCTGTTAACGGTAAGGTCGGCAAGAATACCTGGATAGTTTTAAAAGATTATCTTGAAAAGAAGGTTAAATAAGTAAGGCCGAGCAAGGATTTTGGTAAATAAAATATATGTTAAGTAAACGTATTATCCCCTGTTTGGATATTAAGGATGGCCGTGTGGTCAAGGGAGTAAAGTTTTTGGGCTTACGCGATGCCGGGGATCCGGTTGAGGCGGCCCGGGCCTACGATCAGCAGGGAGCGGATGAACTGGTATTCTTGGATATTACTGCTAGTTTTGAAAACAGAAAAACTTTGGTGGCTTTGGTCCAAAAGATTGCTCAAAACATCTTTATGCCTTTTACAGTCGGCGGAGGCATCGGCGAGATCGAGGATATCCGCAATATTTTAAATGCCGGAGCTGAGAAAGTTTCAGTTAATACGCAGGCGGTAAAATTTCCGCAGTTAATCAGCGATGCGGCAAAAAGATTCGGCAGCCAGTGTATCGTCGTGGCCATTGACGCCAAAAAGCAGGATGATCACTGGGAAGTTTTTGTTAACGGCGGCAGGACTCCTACGGGGATTAACGCGCTGACCTGGGCGGAAAAAGCAGCCAGGCTGGGGGCAGGGGAGATCCTTTTGACCAGTATGGATTTTGATGGGACCAAGAATGGCTATGATTTAGAGTTGACCAAGGCAGTTGCCGAAAAAGTGCATATCCCGGTAATTGCCTCAGGAGGGGCAGGTTCGTTAGAGGATTTTTATAATGTCTTTGTCAAGGCCGGCGCGGATGCCGCGTTAGCCGCTTCACTTTTTCACTATCAGGAATTTTCCGTAAAACAGGTAAAGAATTATTTAAAAGAAAGAGGGGTAGCTGTAAGATTATGAGAAAGATAAATTTTAGATTGGGAAGTTTAAAGTTCAATAAGGATGGATTGATCCCGGCGATTATCCAGGATTACAAAAATAGCCAGGTATTGATGCTTGCTTATATGAACAAAGAATCGCTGCGGCGTACTTTAAAATTGGGTAAAACCTGTTTTTGGTCGCGTTCGCGCAAAGAATATTGGGTAAAAGGGTTAACCAGCGGGCACTTTCAGTTTGTTAAAGCAATTGCCTATGATTGCGATCTGGATGCGCTCTTAATCAAAGTGCGCCAGGTAGGTAAAGCCTGCCATACCGGTAATAGGAGTTGTTTTTATAAAAGGATAAGATAGGGGATCGATTGATCAAGCCGGCTTTTAAAGAATTTCTAAAATTAAGCAATAAGGGCAACGTTGTCCCGGTTTACCAGGAGATCAATGCCGACCTGGATACTCCGGTCTCTGCTTTTTTGAAAATTAAGCAAGGCGATTACTCTTTTCTTTTGGAGTCCGTGGAGGGCCAGGAAAAAATTGCCCGTTATTCTTTCTTAGGCACTAATCCCAGCCTGATTTTTAAAAGCAAGGGAAGGCGGATAGAAATTATCGATACGGCCGGGAATAAGAAAAAGAGTTTTATTACCGATAGCTCCCCTTTGGCTGAAATTAAGAAGATAATGCAGGATTTTAGGAGCGTAGAGGTGGCGGGCCTGCCGCGTTTTTATGGCGGCCTGGTGGGTTATATCGGTTATGATATGGTAAGGTTCTTTGAGAATATTCCCGATAAAAATAAGGATGATTTGCATATTCCCGACGCGCTTTTAATCCTCACGGATACGCTTTTGATCTTTGACCGGCTTAATCATACCATAAAAATAGTAACTAATGTTATCCTGCCCAAAACTTCCGGGCCGCTTAAGAAAAAAAAGCTTTATGAAAAAGCAATTAAAAAGATCGAATCAATATATAATGACTTCAACCGTTCTGTTGTCCAGAGAGGCGGCCCGGCTAAACCCGGAAAATTACATATTAGCAGTAATCTTAAGCAATCCGAATTTGTCAGGATGGTCAAGCGGGCCAAAGAGTATATAAAGAAGGGCGATATTATTCAGGTAGTCCTGTCGCAGCGGTTTAAGGTTAAGACGCAAAAGGATGATTTTGCCATTTACCGGTCGTTGCGCAGCCTCAATCCTTCACCATATATGTATTATCTTAAGTTAAAGGATTTTTCGATTGTTGGCTCAAGCCCGGAGATGCTGGTGCGTTGTGAAAATGGTTTGGTGCAGAACCGCCCGATTGCCGGTACCCGCAGGCGCGGCAAGAACCCGCAGGAGGATCTACGCCTTGAAAAAGAGCTCTTGAGCGATGAGAAAGAAAGGGCTGAGCACCTGATGCTGGTGGATTTAGGCAGGAATGATTTAGGGCGGATAAGTAAGCCGGGCAAGGTTAAAGTTGATGAGTTTATGCGCGTAGAAAAATTTTCGCACGTAATGCACCTGGTCAGCCAGGTAAGCGCGATACTTGACAAAAAAAGGTTTGATATCTATGATGTGTTAAGATCCGCGTTTCCCGCGGGCACGGTTTCCGGCAGCCCCAAGATCCGGGCGATGGAGATTATCGATGAGCTGGAAAATTTAAAACGTTCCTTATATGCCGGCTCAATCGGTTATTTTAGTTTCTCGCATAATCTGGATACTTGCATTGCCATTCGCACGCTGCTGCTCAAAGATGGCACGGCTTATGTGCAGGCCGGGGCAGGGATTGTCGCTGACTCTGTTCCGCAAAAAGAATATCAGGAATCAGTGAATAAAGCTAAAGCCTTGATGGAGGCAATTAGCAAATGAAGAAGATCCCGCCTCAAATTATTCGGCGGGATAAATTCGCGTATTGACTTACTCACACTGTCGTGTTCGTAAGTTAAGCGCTCATTTAAAGGAGGATACACAATGGCAGTGCATATTCGACTAAGAAGAATCGGTAAAAATCCCGGCGGAAAGCCGCATTTCCGCGTCACTGTTTTCGATGAGCGCCGGGGCCGGGATAGCCGGATAATCGAAGAACTGGGCTATTACAAACCGGCCAGCGGCTCGGCAGTGCTTAAGAAAGAGCGCATTGCGGCTTGGATAAAAAATGGTGCCCAGCTTTCGACAACCGTAAAGAGTTTATTGAAGAAGTCTAACAGAGGAGCTTAATATGCCACAGCAAAGCGCAGTTAATCCGATAGTCCAGCTTTTACCATTAGCTTTAATCTTCGTTATTTTTTATTTTCTGTTGATCCGGCCGCAGAAACAAAAGGAAAAAGAGCACCAGAAAATGCTTGCGGGAATTAATAAAAATGATGAGGTTGTAACTTCAGGCGGGATACACGGGGTGGTAGTCAATGTAAAGGAGAAGACTTTAACCTTACGCATTGATGAAAACGTGAAGATGGAGATTGAAAAAAACAGCGTTGCTTATATTAAAAAGCCTTAAAATATACCAAAAAACAGGAGTTAAATGATGGAAAGAAAACTGACCTATAAAATATTGCTTATCTTAGGTGTGATTGGATTGTGCGCGTTTTATACTTTTCCTCTAAGTAAGCATATTAACCTGGGCCTTGATTTGCAGGGCGGGATGCATCTGTTGCTTAAAATTGATACCAGCCACCTTGAAGGAAAGGCAAAATTAGATGCCTGTGACCGGGCAGTCGAGGTTATCCGCAACCGCATCGATGAGTTCGGGGTCAGGGAAACTTCCATTCAAAAGCAGGGCGAGGATGAGATTGTGGTGCAGCTTCCCGGGGTTACTGACCGGACGCGCGCCATTGATTTAATCGGTAAAACCGCAATGCTTGAATTTAAAGTTGTCTCCAGTGATGCGGATAAACTCAAAGAGGCAATTGCCGGGACGGTCCCGGAGGGGTATGAATTAAAGTATTCCCAGGAAGAGAATGAGCCGTTACTGCTTGAGAAGAAAGCTGTTTTAGTGGGGGATTCTTTAACCGATGCTTCGATGCGTTTTGATCAGAGCCAATTCAGTGAGCCGATCGTTGCTTTAAAGTTTAATCCTGCAGGCGCCAAGAAATTTGCCGAAGTAACCGCGGCTAATGTCGGAAAGCGGCTGGCAATTGTCCTGGATGGAAAAGTGCAGTCAGCACCCAGGATTAAGGAGGCGATTCCTTCGGGGGAGGCGGTAATTACCGGCAGGTTTGATGTTCAAACTGCTCAGGATCTGGCCTTAGTCCTGAGAGTAGGCGCATTACCTGCGCCAATGCATATTGAAGAGGAAAGGACAATTGGCCCGTTATTAGGGCAGGATTCGATAAACAAGGGAGTTAAGGCCTGCGTTATCGGTATCGGCTTAGTTTTTATTTTTATGGCCGCCTATTACCTTTTAGCCGGGATCATTGCTAATATCGCGCTTTTTCTTAACTTACTGATAATCTTAGGGTCATTGGGTATGCTTCCCTTAATATTTCCCGGCATATCCGCTACTTTGACACTGCCGGGTATCGCCGGTATTGCTCTTTCTCTAGGTATGGCAGTGGATGCCAACGTCCTTATTAATGAACGTATAAGGGAAGAACTGGCCGCGGGCAGAAGTTTACGCTTGGCAATAACTAATGGATATGAGCGGGCTTTTAGCGCCATATTCGATTCAAATCTTACGACCTTGATTGCCGCGTTCCTTTTGTTTCAATTTGGCACCGGCCCCATAAGAGGCTTTGCGGTTACCTTAACTATCGGTTTAATTGCCAGCATGTTTACCGCCATTGTCGTCACCAGGGTGATTTTTGAACTCCTTTTAAATTCGGGGATCCTGAAATCATTGCCGATGTTAAGGTTGATTAAGGATACAAAAATAGATTTTATCAGCAAAAGAAAGATTTTTTATACGCTTTCTATCGTAATTACGGTAGCAGGGTTAGTTTCTTTTTTAATGAAAGGCAATAAGGCTTACGGCATAGATTTCTCCGGAGGGCAGCTTCAAGAATACATGTTCAAAACACCGCCTTCTGTAGATAAGGTGAGGAAGGTTTTAGATGGGATTAATCTTAATAACGCTTCCATGCAGCAATTTAAAGATAACCCGAATGTTTTACTGATCAGGACATCGGAAGATAAGAATGAGATATTGACTAAGGGGCTAAAACAAAGTTTTCCCCAGGATGATATTCAGGTTTTAAGGATTGAGCGCGTTGGCCCTATAGCCGGCAAGCACTTAAGGGATAAGGCGGTGCTGGCGCTTTTCTGGGCATTGGCCGGAATTCTTATCTATGTTGCTTTCAGGTTCAAGCATTTTAACTTTGCGATTGCCGGTATCATTGCTCTTATTCATGACGTCTTAGTTGCCTTAGGCGCGCTTTCCTTAACCGGCAGGCAGATAGATCTTTTAAGTGTGACTGCTTTTTTAACTATTGCCGGCTATTCAATAAACGATACGATTGTTGTCTATGACCGGGTGCGGGAAAACGCCAAGCTTTACCGCAAATTAAATCTTTACGAATTGATTAATTTGAGTGTAAATCAATGCTTAGGCAGGACAGTGTTGACTACCGGGGTTACCTTATTGTGCGTTTTGGCAATCTTTTTATACGGGGGAGAGATTCTCGGTAATTTTTCTTTTGCCCTGTTAATCGGTTTCTTCTGCGGAGCCTATTCCACGGTTTATATCGCTTCACCATTGGTACTTGCTTGGAGCCGCAAAAGCTCTAAATAAAATAAGACTGCAAAAAATGGACGCCTCCCTTAAAGGGGGCGTCCATTTTTACTTATAATATGTTATTTAAATCTCTCAAGCTATATCTAAACCAAGATGTTCATTTAGAAACTCTCTTTGAGACCCTGGTTGATTTTGGTTACCGCAGGCAGGAGATGGTTTCCGCAGAAGGTGATTTTAGCCGCCGTGGGGCAATTATTGATATTTTTCCGGTTTCTTTTGAGCTGCCAATCCGTATTGAATTAGATAATGAAAAAATTATTTCTATCAAAACTTTTAATCCTTCCAGTGGAGAAGCCCTTTGGCAGCATAATATTGTTATTGTCCTGCCGCATAAAAAATCCTCAGGCGTAAGAAGCACTGTGTTCAGCGAAGAGTTCCCTTTAAAAAATTTCGTAGATTTGAATATCGGTGATTTTGTAGTGCATAACCAGCATGGCATAGGAAGGTTCCTGGGTATGCAGAAAATTAAAGCAGGAGGCGGTCTTAAGGATCACCTGGTGATTGAATATGACCGTAATGAGAAACTTTATGTGCCGGTAGATGCCATGCATCTGGTGCAGAAGTATATTGCTTTTCACGCGGGGCGGCCCAAACTCTACCGTTTAGGCAATAAGCAATGGCAGAGGGTAAAGGCGTCCGCGCGGAAGGGTATTCAAAAGCTGGCCTGGGAGTTATTGAGTTTACAGGCGATGCGCCTGGCTTCCAAGGGGTTTAAGTTTTCCGCGGACACCGATTGGCAGGCTGATTTTGAAAAAACCTTTCCGTATGTAGAAACTCCCGATCAGGCCAAGGCAATGGCAGAGGTTAAACTCGATATGGAATCTTTTAAACCCATGGATAGGTTGCTTTGCGGGGATGTGGGGTATGGGAAAACCGAAGTAGCGATGCGGTCGGCATTTAAATCGGTGATGGATAATAAGCAGGTAGCTTATTTGGTTCCAACGACCATATTAGCCGAGCAGCATTATAAGAATTTCACCGGCCGGCTGGTTAATTTCGCGGTAAACGTTGCGATGCTTTCCCGTTTTAAAACCATTAAACAACAAAAAGAAATTATCCAGGGATTAGCTGATGGAAGCGTGGATATAGTTATCGGCACGCACCGGCTGCTTTCGGAGGATGTGCTTTTTAAGGATCTAGGTTTAGTTATTGTTGATGAGGAGCAGCGATTCGGAGTTAAGGCTAAAGAAAAGCTGAAAAAACTTAAAACCACCATAGATGTTTTAGTTTTAACGGCCACCCCGATTCCGCGCACCTTGTACATGAGCCTGATGGGGGCAAAAGATTTTTCCGTGATCAATACCCCGCCGCAAAATAGGTTGCCTATCAAGACGGTTGTGGTAGAATATGATGCGGATTTGGTAACCCAGGCCATAAAACGGGAGTTGGCGCGCCGGGGACAGGTGTTCTTTTTACATAACCGGATTATGGATCTTGAAAAAATCCGGGATAAGATCGCCAAAAATTTACCTGCTGGGGTGCGGATTGCCGTAGCTTGCGGCCGAATGCCTTCTTCTTTACTTGAGCGGATCATGTCGGATTATATTTGCGGCAATATTGATGTTTTGGTTTCGACGATGATTATCGAATCCGGAATCGATATTCCAAACGCCAATACCATTATCGTAAATAACGCTCAGATGTTTGGTTTATCCGATCTGCATCAATTGCGCGGCAGGGTGGGCAGGTTCAATCGATCCGCATACGCCTATTTTATGATTCCGCCTAATCTAGTTTTAGAGGATGATGCCAGGAAGCGCCTTAAGGCGATCGAGGAATACAGTGAGTTGGGCGCTGGTTTTAATATTGCGATGCAGGATCTGGAGATCCGCGGGGCCGGCAATATCCTCGGCCAGGAGCAGCATGGATTTATCAGCGCTGTCGGGTTTGACCTTTATTGCAGATTATTAAAAGAAGCAGTGGTTAACTTTAAGAAAGCAGGGGTATTCAATGAAGCGCATAATTAGTTTTTTGGTCCTGGCAATAACCTTTACTTTTTCCAGCCCCGCTCTTTACGCGCAGGATAAGGTAGTGGCGATAGTGAATAATGAAGTTATTACGCAAAAAGATCTTAATGATTTTTTGAATTATATACGCCTGCAGTATTCACGCGAAGTTAAAGGAAAGGCTTTGGCGGAAAAAGTAGAAGCAATGCGGCAGGATTTATTACAGCGGCTGATCGAAGACCGGATTATACTTGCGCAGGCAAAAATCGATAAGATAAGTATCGATCCCGGCAGGGTAAAAGAAAAAATTAACGAAATTAAGAAACGTTATCAGTCGGATTCGGAAATGGAACGTGATTTGGCTAAACAGGGATTAGTGCAGGCGGATTTGGAGAATAAGATCCGGGAGCAAATGCTCATGTATAACATTGTTGAACAGAAGGTGCGCAGTAAAGTGGTGGTTTGGCCGGAAGAAATTACCAGCTTTTATAATCAGAATAGACGGCAGTTTTTGAAGCCGGAAGAGAGGATTCTGACGGTTATTATCCTGCCCAGTGAAGATTTGGCTAAAACCGTCAGTTATCAATTGAGGGTTGGATCAAAATTAGAGGATCTTGCCGCAAAATACCAGTTTACTACCGATAAGCTTACTGTTGCGCAGGGGCAGCAGCTGCGCAGTGAGATTGAAGAAACAGTATTTAAATTAGGAATAAGAGAAGTGTCTAATCCGGTAAAGATCGATGCGCAATATTATATCTTTAGGTTAGATGATATTATTGGAAGCCGGCAATTGGGTTTGGATGAGGCGCAGGCTAAAATCCAGGTTTATTTATTCGATAAGAAAATGCAGGATGCCTTGGCCAAATGGTTAGATGAACTTAAAAAACAATCCTACATTAAAATCCTCGAAAATTAGAGTCGGCATTACTATCGGTGATCCCTCAGGAATCGGACCGGCCATCACTTTGAAAGCCCTGGAAATATTAAAAGGCCAGGCCGATTTTACGGTTATCGGCAACAGCTTTGTGCTGGCTAAGGCGTCTAAACTCTTAAAAATACGATCCTTGCCTCTAAAGTTAATCGATTTAAATAATGTTGATCCCAAGAATTTTGCCTTCGGCAGATTAAAGGCGCAAAACGGCCGGGCTTGCTTGGAATACCTCGATGCGGCTTTGGGCCTGCTTAAGGAAAATAAAATTGATTGTTTGGTTACCTGCCCGATTTCAAAAGAAGCGATCAATCTGGCAGGAGCTAAATTTTCCGGCCACACAGAATACCTTGGCAAAAAGACAGGTTGTAAGGATTTGGTAATGCTGCTGCTTAATGATAAATTAAAATTTAGTTTGGTTACCAGGCATGTGGCGCTTAAGGATGTTTGCGGGTTACTGGGTCGTAAAAGTTTGGAAAATAATATTCTAAGGACAATCAAGGGCTTGAGATCTTTATTCCTGATAAAAAAACTAAAGTTGGTTGTTTGCGGAGTTAATCCGCATGCCTCAGATAACGGAGTAATCGGTAAAGAGGAAGAGAAGGTTATGATACCGGTGATAAAAAGCTTAAAGAGAAAGGTTAAAGGTGTTTCCATAGTCGGACCGCTTTCTGCCGATGCGGCAATATCACAGGCGGCAAAAGGTAATTTTGACTGCGTAATTGCCGCTTATCATGACCAGGCGCTTATTCCTTTGAAATTAACGGATTTTGACAGCGGGGTAAACCTTACTTTCGGCCTTCCTTTTGTGCGCACCTCTCCTTTACATGGGACGGCTTTTGATATTGCCAAAAAGCCTGCTAGAGCTTTCCCCGGGTCACTGGTTACTGCGATAAAACTTGCCATAAAATGTACGTTAAACCAAAAAAAAGCCTAGGCCAGAATTTTCTAACTGACAAAAATATCCAGCAAAAAATAATCCGCGCCTGCGGGCTGGCCGATGAAGATATTATTTTAGAGATAGGTGCCGGGCTCGGCGATTTCACTGCCCAGCTTGCAGCCTGCACAAAGAAAGTTTATGCTCTTGAGATCGATCAACGCCTGTATCCAAGCCTAGAGCAGAATTTAAGCGCACGTAACAATTGCAAAATCATAAAAAGCGATATATTAAAATTTGAAATAAATAAATTTTTGCAAGAAGAAAAAATAAAACAAAAGATAAAAGTCATCGGCAATATTCCCTACTACATATCCAGCCCGATTATTGAGCATCTGATCAACTATCGTAATAATATCGGTGAAGTTTTTATGACTGTGCAAAAAGAGTTCGGCCGCAGGGTTTGCGCTGGCCCCGGGTCAAAGGAATACGGATCTTTTAGTTGTTTTGTGCAGTATTACGCCCAGTGCAGGATCCTTTTTGAAATTAACAAGAGATGCTTTAAACCTGTCCCTAAAGTAGATTCATCTTTTTTGTCCCTGAAGTTTAGAGAGAAACCGCCGGTTAAAGTAGAGGATGAAGCGGCATTTTTTAAGTTAATCCGTACTGCTTTTAATCAGAGAAGAAAAACTTTACGCAACAGCCTGGAAGGTTTACTGGAGCTGCAGGAGCTAGAAAGGCTTCTGGATAGCGCCGGTATTAATAGAAATGTACGCCCGGAAGATCTTTCTCTGGGAGAGTTCGCCAAGCTTGCTCAAAAAAGTCAAAAAATATCTTGACAAACCCGCAATTATATTATAAACTTCTTTACTTTCACGATTATCTAGTAAAATAGTACTTCCAATCTAATTTCATTATTACCAAAGAAAGAGTTTTGAGTAATTTCTTGGGGTGTAGATTTTTTTTATTTATTGGCTCAACCGACATTGCGAATCCATTGCTGCTGGAGTAGCTCAGTTGGCAGAGCACGTCCTTGGTAAGGACGGGGTCACGAGTTCAATTCTCGTCTCCAGCTTACTAAAAAAATATGCGTGAAACGATAACCTTGGAATGTACGGTTTGTAAAAATAGAAATTATACGACGTCAAAGAACAAAAAATTGCATCAAGACAGGCTGGAGCTTAATAAGTTCTGCAACTCTTGTCATAAGCATACCCCGCATAAAGAGATTAAATAATATTAGGGGCGTCGGTTAATGGCAAACCAACGGTCTCCAAAACCGTGACTGCAGGTTCAAGTCCTGCCGCTCCTGTAGTCTATGGTTAAAAGAGAAGCGCAAGATTTATGAATATTTTAGCAAAACCGGTAAATTTTTTAAATGAAGTCAGGAGTGAATTAAGCAAAGTTGCCTGGTCGACCAGAAAAGAGCTGCTTGCTTCTACGGTTTTGGTAATTACGGTTACGGTGATTATGACGGTTTTTATCGGGATAGTTGATCTGGTTTTGTCCAGATTTCTAAGTGTGGTTTTTAAATGAAGAACTGGTACGTTGTGCATACACAAACCGGGATTGAGGAAAAAGTAAAAGCATCTTTAGAAAAGAAGGTGGCTTCCGAAGGGCTGCAAGATTTGATCTCCAGCGTTATTATTCCTACCGAGCAGGTTTCCGAGGTGCGCGCCGGAAAGAAGAAGATCACGCAGAGGAAGTTCTTTCCGGGGTATTTATTAGTGGAAATGGATTTAAGCGAACAAACCTATCTTTTTGTCAAAAATTCTCCTGGAGTAACGGGGTTTATCGGGTTAGGCAGGAAACCTGTGCCATTGCCTCAGGAGGAGGTAGACAATATCCTTAAACGCACCAAAGAAACCGCGGCCAAGCCGTCACCGAAAATAGTTTTTGAGAAAGGCGAACAGGTCAGGGTTAACGAAGGCCCATTCTTGAATTTTAACGGTACAATCGAAGAAGTTTATCCTGAAAAAGGGAAAGTAAAAGTGAGCGTTTCTATCTTTGGCCGCTCTACGCCGGTGGAATTGGAATACTGGCAGGTGGAGAAAGTTTAACTATGGCAAAGGCAATTAAGGCACAGATTAAATTACACGTTCCGGCAGCGCAGGCAAATCCGGCGCCTCCGGTAGGCCCGGCACTAGGCCAGCATGGCGTAAACATTATGCAGTTCTGCAAGCAGTTTAATGACCAAACTAAAGGCAGGGATGGGTTAATCCTTCCAGTAGTGATTAGTGTTTTTGAGGACAGGACCTTTACCTTTATTATTAAGAGTCCGCCGTCGTCTATTTTGTTAAAAAGGGCAGCGAATTTAGCCAAGGCATCAGGGACAAGCGGAAAAGAGATTATCGGCAAAGTAACTAAGAAGCAGATTGAGGAGATTGCCAAACTAAAGCTAGCGGATTTAAATACTAATGATATGAATCAGGCAATCAAGAGTATTGAAGGTACTGCCCGCAGTATGGGTATTGCCATTGAAGGATAAAATATGAAAACGCTGAGTAAAAGATACAAAGAATCAGTTAAGCAGGTAGAGAAAGATAAATTTTATCAATTAAAAGAGGCGGTAGCCATATTGAAGAAACTGCCTAAGCCAAAATTTGACGGTTCCGTCGACCTGCATTTTAATCTGGGCGTGGATACTAAAAAGAGCGATCAGATGATTCGCGGGACGGTTGTGCTTCCGCATGGGACAGGAAAAAAAGTGCGGGTTGCGGTATTCTGTAAAGGTGAACATGAGCGCCAGGCCAGGGAAGCAAAGGCGGATTATGTCGGCGGCACGGAATTAATGGATAAAGTTGCCGCAGGGTTCCTTGATTTTGACTGCGCCATCGCCACTCCTGAAATGATGAAAGATTTAAGTAAGCTTGGCAAAATACTGGGCCCGCGCGGCCTGATGCCCAGCCCTAAGACCGGCACGGTGACCAATGATATTTCAAAAGCCATTGAAGATGTAAGGAAGGGCAAGGTTGAGTTTCGCGTGGATAAGCAGGGCGGGATGCATTTATCGATAGGCAAGATTTCTTTTGACGAAAACCAGATAAATGATAATGCTTCCAAAGTGATCGAGGCAGTCAACGAATCAAGGCCGGCATCGGTAAAAGGTAAATTTGTCAAGAGCCTGAGTATAACTGCTTCTATGAACCCGGGATTAAAGATCATCTGCTAAAACAAGAAAATTGCTTATAAAGTTTAATTTATTAAAAGCAATTTTAGAAGTGGTAAACAATTTAAGGTCTATACCATGAAAAAAATCGGCCAATTAATCAAGGAAACTTCAGGGAATCGCATAAAGGATAGTTTTAAGTCATCCAAAGGATTGATTATTATTAAATACTCCGGAGTATCCAGCCCCGACATGAGTACCCTAAGGAAGTCCCTTAGAGGCTCAGGATCTGATCTTTTTGTAGTTAAAAACAGCATTGCCAAAAGAGCAATGAAAGAATTGGGCCTGGTTGATCTAGTTAAGTCGGTAGAGACGCCCTGCGGAATGATTTTCTTTAAGGATGAGCCGGTTGATACCTCTAGAATTTTGTGCGCTTTTCGTAAAGATCATGAAAAGCTTGTATTAGAAGGCGGATTATTACAAGATAAATTATTAAGTTTAAAAGATATTGAAGTGATGAGCACCCTGCCTTCCAGAGAGGTTTTGCGGGCTAAGGTAGTGGTGACCTTGAATGCTCCGATTTCAAAATTGGCAATTGTTTTAAATCAGACGTTAAAGAAGTTCGTTTATTGTTTAGATCAAATTAAACAGAAAAAAACAAGTTAACTAGTACCCCGCGCTTAGCGGAATTGCGCGGGGGTACACTATGGGCAACACCCCGCGTTTATAAGGAATTACGCGGGTGTGTCCTACTGACAAGGAGGAAGAAATGGCAACTGCAAAATTGGAAGATTTAATCAAGTCAATTGAGACGATGAGCGTTCTTGAGCTGGCTGACTTAGTTAAAGCTTTAGAGGAAAAATTTGGTGTAAGCGCAAACATGCCGATGGCCGCAGCTCCTGCTGCCGGTGCTGCCGGTGCAGCTCCTGCTGCCGAAGAGAAGAGCGTTTTTACTGTAGTGCTGACTAGTGCCGGTGCAAATAAAATCGCAGTAATCAAAGAAGTGCGCACGATTACTAACCTTGGTTTGAAAGAAGCCAAAGATTTAGTTGATGCCGCTCCTAAAGCAATCAAAGAAGGCGCCAATAAAGAGGAAGCTGCGGAAATGAAGAAGAAACTGGAAGCAGCCGGTGCTACCGTAGAGTTAAAGTAAATTTAAGCAAGATTTCGTTAAATAAAAACGTAAGTGTTCAATTAAATAGGCCTAAGCTGGCCATAAAATAATGATTAAACGAAAAAATTTTGCCAAGATAAAGGAAGTCTACGATTTACCTGATCTTTTAGATGTTCAGCTGGACACTTATCGTGAATTTCTGCAGATGGATCTGCCGGCCGGAGAAAAGAAAAATCAGGGCTTGCAGGAAGTTTTTGGTGAGATCTTTCCTATCGAAAACGCTGACCGTTCAGTGAAGCTGGAATTTATCAGTTATTCTTTAGGGAAACCCAAATACACAATGAGCGAATCCAAAAATCGCTCATTAACTTATGCCGCCCCGTTAAAAGTAAAATTCCGCTTAACTACTCCCCGGGAAACAAAAGAGCAGGACGCTTATTTTGGGGAGATTCCCTTGATGACCGAAACCGGGACTTTCATTATCAACGGTGATGAACGGGTGGTCGTTAGCCAGCTGCAACGATCTCCCGGAGTATCTTTTGAAGAAGAGCTGCATCCTACCGGAAAGAAGATTTTTTACGGCAGGGTTATTCCTTACCGCGGCGCTTGGTTAGAATTTAAATATGATCTTACCGAAACCATTACCGCTTATGTTGACCGCCGCAGGAATTTTCCCGCAACTCAAATTTTAAGGATCTTAGGTTTCTCCGAAGACAGCCAGATATTTGCCGCTTTTGGCAAAGAGCATCCTGAAATTGTTAATACCCTGAAGAAAGATTACACTAAAAATAAAGAAGAAGCATACCTTGATTTCTACCGCAAAATGCGGCCGACGGAGCCGGTAACCAAAGAGGCTGCTGAAGGCTTGTTTTATAGATTATTTTTTGATCCGGCCAGATATGATTTAGAAAGAGCCGGCCGTTTTATTTTGAATCGTAAACTAGGGATGGAGATGTCTTTAGATAAAAGGATACTTGATTCCGATACTGTAATTAAGGTGATCGAGTATTTAATTAAACTTAATGCCGGTTCGGGTAAAATTGATGATATTGACCATTTGGGAAACCGCCGCGTAAAGAGCGTCGGCGAGTTGGTTCAAAATCAGGTGCGTATCGGGTTATCCCGCGTTGAGCGTTCAATCAAAGAGAGGCTGAGTATTTTAGGTGAGTTTGATAATTTAAATGTGCATTACCTGATTAATTCCAAACTTTTAAGCAATCAAATCCGGGATTTCTTCGGGCGCAGCCAGTTATCCCAGTTTATGGATCAGATTAATCCTTTAGCCGAAATGACGCATAAGCGCCGTTTAAGCGCTTTAGGGCCGGGAGGGCTTTCCCGCGAAAGGGCGGGGTTTGAGGTCAGGGATATCCACCCTTCACATTATGGAAGGGTTTGTCCTATTGAGACACCGGAAGGCCCGAATATCGGTTTGATTGCCTCTTTGAGTTGTTTTGCGCGGATTAATTCTTTAGGCCTGATCGAGACTCCTTACCGTAAAGTAGAAGACGGCCGGGTGACTAAAAAATTTGAATATTTGACCGCGGACATTGAAGAGGATAAGTTTATCGCCCAAGCTGATGTCCCGTTAGATAGCGAAGGGTATTTTGTGGATAAATTTGTTACCTGCCGCTATAAGGATGATTTCCCGAAAGTGCCGGCAAAAGATGTGCAGTATATGGATGTTTCGGCAAAACAGCTGGTTTCCGTCGCTGCTTCCCTGATTCCTTTCTTAGAGCACGATGATGCCAACCGCGCGTTGATGGGTTCAAACATGCAAAGGCAGGCTGTTCCCTTGATGATTACCGAGGTACCTTTGGTTGGTACCGATATGGAAGCAAAAGTCGCCCAGGATTCCGGCACCGTAGTTATCGCCGAGGATTCCGGAAAAGTAACCAGCGTCGATGCTTCCGCCATTACCGTGGGTAAGAAAATTTATCATCTGAAGAAATTTTTGCGTACTAATGCCGATACCTCGATAAATCAAAGGCCGCTGGTAAAATTAGGCGAGCGTATCGAAGCAGGCCAGGCGATTGCCGATGGTATTGCTACCAAAGAAGGTGAATTGGCTTTAGGTAAGAATGTTTTAGTCTCTTTAATGCCCTGGAGAGGTTATAACTTTGAAGACGCTATTCTTATCAGCGAGAGATTGGTTAAGCAGGATTCTTTTACCTCGATCCATATCGAAGAATTTGAGATTGAAGCTGCCGAAACCCGGCTGGGCAATGAAGAGATTACCCGTGATATTCCTAATGTCAGTGAAGAAGCTTTAAGAAATCTTGATGAGGATGGGATTATTCGAGTCGGGGCGGAGGTTGGGGCCGGAGATATTCTGGTTGGCAAAATTACTCCCAAGACCGATTCTGAACCCAGCCCGGAAGAAAGATTGCTGCGCGCAATTTTCGGCGAGAAAGCCGGCGATGTCCGTGACACTTCTCTAATTGTCCCTCCCGGAGTTGAAGGCATAGTTATTGATGTTCATGTTTTTCAGCGCAAAGACCGCGGCCGTAAAACTAAAGAAGAAAAGACTAAAGAATTAGCAAAAATCCGCGAACTCAAAGCGTATTATAAGCAAGAGATCGAATTTTTACAGGCCGAGAAAACTTTACGTTTATCTCAGGTGTTGGGAATAGATAAGAAAAAAGTAGAGAAGTTTGATTTCAGCGATAATGAAGAGGCAAAGATTTTAGCTGCTTCCTTTGATGAGCAGATGCAGGAGTTGTTGGCTGAAGAGGAGCAAGAGATTGAAAAGGTGCGCCGCGGCGATGAATTACCCACGGGTATCTTAAAGAGGGTTGTAGTCTATGTGGCTACAAAACGCAAACTTTCCGAAGGTGATAAACTTGCCGGCCGGCACGGTAATAAGGGTGTGGTTGCCAGGATTATCCCTGAAGAAAATATGCCTTATATGCCTGACGGTACTCCGGTAGATGTGGTTTTGAATCCATTAGGCGTTCCTTCGCGTATGAACGTAGGCCAGATCTTGGAATGCCATTTAGGCTGGGCGGCCAAAGTTTTAGGGATAAATGTCAGTTGCCCTGTGTTTGACGGGGCCAAAGAGGCTGAAATCAAGGAGTTGCTTAAGAAGGCGGATTTGCCGGAAGACGGAAAGATTACCCTCTACGATGGTTATACCGGTGAGCCTTTTGATCAGAAGGTTACCGTAGGGTACATGTACATTTTAAAACTTATCCATTTAGTTGATGAAAAAATTCATGCCCGCTCTATCGGGCCTTATTCTTTGGTTACGCAGCAGCCATTAGGCGGTAAAGCGCAATTTGGCGGCCAGAGATTAGGTGAAATGGAAGTTTGGGCTCTAGAAGCGTATGGAGCGGCATTCACTTTACAGGAGATGCTTACGGTTAAGAGTGATGATGTCAGCGGCAGGACGCGGATTTATGAAGCGATTGTTAAGGGTGAGCAGCGTTTAACTCACGGGACTCCGGAATCATTTAATGTTCTAATCAAGGAATTGCAAGGCTTGTGTCTTGATATCAAGACAGAAAAGGCTAAATAATGGAAGAGATCGTATCGTTTGACAGTATTTCAATTAAGATTGCCAGCCCTCAGGTAATTAAAGGATGGTCTAAGGGCGACGTCAAAAAAGCCGAAACGATTAATTACCGCACCCTCAAGCCGGAAAAAGACGGCCTGTTTTGTGAAAAGATTTTTGGCCCGGTGCGTGACTGGGAATGTAATTGCGGTAAATATAAAGGCATAAAATTCAAAGGTATTACCTGTGACCGTTGCGGAGTAACGGTTGATCGTTCAAGTGTCCGGCGCGAACGCATGGGGCATATTGATTTAGCTACGCCGGTTACGCATATCTGGTTTTTTAAGGCTGTGCCCAGCAGGATGAGCGCGCTCTTAGATATCGGCTTAAGGGATTTGGAAAGAATTATCTATTATGAGGAATATGTTGTAGTGGATCCCGGGAGTACGCCATTAAAGAAAAAAGAGCTGCTTACCGATGAACAATATCAGGAAGCGCTGAGCAAATATGGCGCAAGTTTCAAGGCCAAGATTGGCGCCGAGGCAATCAGCGAACTTTTGAAGGAATTAGACCTGGATGCGGTCTGCCGTAAATTCAGGAAAGATTTAGAGAAATCCAAAGACGTTTTAAATAACCGCAAAGCGATTAAGAGCTTAAAGATTGTCGAGGATTTTAAGAAAAGCGGGAATAAGCCGGAATGGATGATTTTAGAAATTGTTCCGGTAATCCCTCCGGATTTGCGCCCCCTGGTTCCTTTGGAGGGCGGAAGGTTTGCCACAAGCGATCTTAATGATTTATACCGCCGGGTAATTAACCGCAATAATCGTTTAAAGAAATTAATGGAGTTAAGTGCCCCTGAGATTATTATCCGCAATGAAAAGCGCATGCTTCAGGAAGCAGTGGATGCGCTTTTGGATAATGGCCGCCATGGTAAGCCGGTAAACGGCGCCAATAACCGTCCGTTGAAATCCCTTTCCGATATGCTTAAAGGAAAGCAGGGAAGGTTCCGCCAGAATCTTCTGGGTAAGCGCGTAGATTATTCGGGGCGTTCGGTAATTGTTGTGGGCCCGGAGTTAAAACTTCATGAATGCGGGCTTCCTAAACAGATGGCCCTGGAGTTATTTGAGCCGTTTATTATTAAGAAATTAAGAGAAAAAGGGTTTGTACATACGATCAAAGGCGCCCGCCGAATGGTTGAGCGCGGTAAGATCGAAGTCTGGGATATTTTGGATGAAGTGATTAAAGACCATCCGATCATGCTCAACCGTGCCCCGACCCTGCACCGTTTAGGTATTCAGGCATTCCAGCCGTTGTTAATCGAAGGAAAATCAATAAAAATACATCCATTAGTTTGTACTGCTTTTAACGCCGACTTTGACGGGGATCAGATGGCTGTGCATGTGCCTTTATCCTTGGAATCACAATTAGAGACCAAGGTGCTCATTATGGCCATTAATAACATATTTTCTCCTGCTGATGGCCGGCCGGTAATTTCTCCTACTCAGGATATAATTTTGGGCCTGGCATATTTGAGCCGGGAAAAAGCAGGCGCGCAAGGCGAGGGAAAAATCTTCTCCAGCCCTGATGAAGTTTTAATCGCTTATGATGATAAGGCAGTGGAGTTACACGCTAAAATCAAGATTTACGTTCATAGCTTATATAATTTTGACCAGAAAAAGGCCATTGACGCAAAGCAGATGATCACGACTACTGTCGGCCGGGTATTATTCAATCAGGCCTTGCCTCCCGAGTTTGGGTTTGTCAATTGTGATTTAAATAAAGGTAAGGTCAGCGATGTGGTGGTTAGCTGCTATAAGAGGTTTGGCCACACTACGACCATTAAACTGCTCGATGATATTAAAAGATTAGGTTTTGAGATGGGCACCCTGGGCGGTATCTCTATTGGAATTGATGACATGACTGTTCCCGTAGATAAGCCCCAAGTTTTAAAAGAATCTAAAGAAGAGGTAGCTAAGGTTGAAGATCAATACCGTAAAGGTATCATTACTGACAGCGAGCGTAAATCCAAGGTAATTGATATCTGGACGCACGCGACGGATAAAATTTCGGATCTTTTGTTTAAGGGTATGGATTCTTTTAACCCGATCTTTATGATGGCAGACAGCGGGGCGCGCGGTTCGCGCCTGCAGGTCAGGCAGCTTGCCGGTATGCGCGGCCTGATGGCTAAGCCCAGCGGGGAAATCATTGAGAACCCGATTACGGCAAATTTCCGCGAAGGCTTGAATGTTTTAGAGTATTTTATTTCTACCCACGGCGCGCGAAAAGGCTTGGCTGATACTGCGCTTAAAACCGCGGATGCAGGTTATTTAACCCGCAGGCTGGTCGATGTTGCTCAAGAGGTGATTATTTGCGAGGAGGATTGCGGGACGCTTAATGGTATTACGGTTTCGGCGATTACTGAAGGTGACGAAGAGGTGGTCGGGCTTAAAGACCGGATCATCGGAAGAGTTGCTTTGGACAATGTGGTTGATATTATTACCGATGAGGTTATTGTTGAGCAGGGAAGCGAAATAACCGAGGAGAAGACCGAACAGATTGAAAGATTAGGAATTGAAAAAATCCGTATTCGCAGCGTTTTAACCTGTGAATCCGGAAGGGGAGTTTGCGCTAAATGTTATGGCCGCAATCTTTCTACCGGCAGGTTAATCGAATTAGGAGAAGCTGTCGGGGTTGTGGCTGCCCAGAGTATCGGTGAGCCCGGTACGCAGTTGACCATGAGGACATTCCATATCGGAGGTACCGCCTCAAGGACTATTGAGCAGTCATTTATTAAAGCCAAGAATGAAGGTATAATCAAATATCATAATTTAAGGGTTACGCTTAAGAATAAAGAGTATGTCGTCTTAAACAGAAATGGGGCAATCAGTATTAACGATGCCCAGGGCCGGGAACTAGAGCGTTATCCGCTTCCGCAAGGCGCGTTCATTCTTATTGCCGACGGAGAAAAGGTTACCAAGGGGGTATCTTTTGTGCATTGGGATCCTTATACCTTACCGGTGCTTACTGAAGTTGGCGGTATAGTGCGTTTTGAAGATTTACGCGAAAATGTTACGATGCGTGAAGAGATTAATCCGGTCACAAAATTAGCTGAGCGCGTAGTGGTTGAACATAAGCCGGAGTATCATCCTCAGGTAGTTATCCTGGATGATAAAAAAGAAGTTTTAGGGATATATCCTATTCCTATCGGCGCCCACATTATTGTTCGCGATGGCGAACGGGTAGGCGGAGGAGACCTCCTGGCAAAAATTCCGCGTACCGTTGTTAAAACCCGCGATATTACCGGCGGCCTTCCGCGCGTTGCCGAGCTTTTTGAAGCCAGGCGCCCGAAGGATCCGGCCATTATCAGTGAAATTGACGGGTTTGTTGAGTTTGGGGAAACCAAGAAAAATCAGCGCGTAATCATTATAAAATCGGCAACCGGCATGGCCAGGGAATATATTATTCCCCATGGTAAACATCCGAATGTTTACAAAGGGGATAAAGTTACCGCCGGCCAGCAGCTTACCGACGGTCCGGTAGTTTTGCAGGATATTTTAAGTGTCTGCGGCGATAAGGTTTTGCAGGAGTACTTGGTAAATGAAGTGCAGGAGGTTTATCGCTTGCAGGGAGTGCGGATTAATGATAAGCATATCGAAGTAATTATCCGCCAGATGCTCAAAAAAGTAAGGGTTGAGGATCCGGGTGATACGGAGTTTTTGGCTACCCAGCAGGTAGATAAATGGGTATTCCAAAAAGAGAATACCCGGGTGATCAAAAAAGGCGGCAAGCCGGCTCAGGCAACGCCCCTGCTTTTGGGCATTACCAAGGCTTCGCTTACTACCGAGAGTTTTATCTCCGCTGCCAGTTTTCAGGAAACTACCCGCGTTCTAACCGAGGCGGCAACCAGCGGTAAACGGGATGAATTATTTGGTTTAAAAGAAAATGTTATCGTTGGGCACTTGATTCCGGCTGGTACCGGATTTAGGGCCCATCGCGATATTGAAGTAGTAAAAGTAGGAGCTGAAAACAGCGAGGAAAAGAAAGAGAAAAAGGAATAACCTATGCCCACAATTGCCCAGTTAATCAGACACGGTAGAATTTCGAAAAAGAAGCGAAGTAAGTCTCCGGCTTTAAAAGCTTGTCCTCAAAGGAGAGGCGTATGTATCCAAGTGCGTACGATGACGCCGAAGAAACCTAACTCTGCGCTGCGTAAGATTGCCAGGGTCAGGCTGACAACGGGCTTAGAAGTTACTGCCTATATTCCGGGTGAAGGGCATAATCTTCAGGAGCATTCCATTGTTATGGTCAGAGGCGGCAGGGTTAAAGATTTACCCGGTGTGCGTTACCATATTATCAGAGGCACATTGGATGCTTCAGGGGTTAACGCCCGCAGAAGAGGGCGCTCTAAATACGGAGCCAAGAGGCCAAAAGCGGCTTAATAATTTATACCCCGCGCTTATAAGGTATTGCGCGGGTGTGCCCTTGTGGGCAAAGGATAATCGATGAGAAGAAGAAAAGCGCAGGAAAAAGTTATTCTAGCAGACCCTAAATATAACAGCAAAATAATCGCCAAGTTTATGAATATGGTTATGGTCGACGGAAAGAAGGCTGTGGCGGAAAAATTAGTTTACAGCGCTTTTGATATTGTGCTCAAGAATTTAAATGAGCAGGATATTTTAAAAGTATTTTATAAGGCATTAGATAATGCCCGGCCGCGCCTGGAAGTAAAACCGCGCAGGGTTGGCGGGGCTACTTATCAGGTGCCGATAGAAGTAAGGCAGGAGCGCGGCACCTCCATTGCCTTGCGTTGGATCAGGGATTTTGCCCAGAATAGAAAAGGCAAGCCTATGCAGGAAAAATTAGCCGATGAAATTATCGCCGCGTACAAGGGCGAGGGTTCGGCAATCAAAAAGAGGGATGATACGCATAAGATGGCTGAGTCCAACAAGGCCTATGCGCATTTTAGATGGTAAATAGTTCCCGCCTCAAATTATTCGGCGGGATTAATTCGCGCATTAACTTACTCACACTGTCGTGTTCGTAAGTTAAGCGCTCATTAAATGAGAAAGATTCCTTTAGATAAAATTAGAAATATCGGAATAATTGCCCACATCGACGCCGGAAAAACTACGACCAGCGAGCGTGTTTTGTTTTATACTGGTAAAAATTATAAGATTGGCGAGGTGCATGACGGGGCAGCGACTATGGACTGGATGGTCCAGGAGCAGGAAAGGGGCATTACGATTACCGCCGCCGCGACTACTTGTAAATGGAAGGATATCACGATTAATTTAATTGATACTCCGGGCCACGTGGATTTTACCATTGAAGTGGAAAGGTCATTGAAGGTTTTAGACGGTGCGGTGGTTGTTTTTTGCGGAGTCGGAGGGGTTGAACCGCAATCAGAAACCGTATGGCGCCAGGCGGACCGTTATGGCGTGCCAAGGATCGCCTTTGTCAATAAGATGGACCGCACAGGTTCGGATTTTTTTGCGGCAATTGACCAGATGCACCAAAGACTAGGAGCCAATGCCGCGGCAATCCAGCTTCCGGTTGGCCGGGAAGGCGGTTTTAACGGGCTTGTAGACTTGGTTGAGAAAAAATTGATTCATTATGAAGATGAACTCGGGAAAGAATTTGAGATAAAAGAAATTCCGGAAGATTTAATTGCCGATTTTGAAAAACACCGTATGATCCTGGTGGAAAAAGTTGCCGAAGCGGATGATAAAATTATGGAAGATTATTTACAGGGTAAGGTTGTAACTAATGAAGAGTTAAAAGCGGCCATCCGCAGAAGCGTAATTGCAAATAAATTTGTGCCGGTCCTTTGCGGATCGGCTTTTAAAAATAAAGGCGTGCAAATGGTCTTGGATGCGGTAAAGGATTATCTGCCTTCTCCGGTTGATGTGCCCCCGGTAAAAGGCACAAATCCGGATACGGGGGAATTCGAAGAGGTAACCGCAAGCGATGAAGCTCCTTTTACTGCCTTATGTTTTAAGGTAGCCTCAGATCCTTTTGTCGGCAAAATCTATTTTACAAGAATGTATTCGGGAACGCTTGCTTCGGGAACTTATATTTACAATGCTACTAAAAGAGAAAGAGAGCGTGTGACTAAAATTGTTAAAATGCACGCTAACCACCAGGAGGTTACGGACAGTATTTCTACGGGCGATATTGCCGCGCTGGTGGGTTTAAAAGATACCAAGACCGGTGACACTTTATGCACGGAAAAAAACCCGATTCTTATTGAAGCCATGCGTTTTCCGGAACCGGTTATTCAGCAGGCAATTGAGCCTAAGAGCAAGGATGCCCAGGAGAAACTGGGTATTGCCATGCATAAGTTAGAAGATGAAGATCCGTCATTTCGGGTTACTTATAATCAAGAGACCGGACAGACCCTGATTGCCGGTATGGGCCAGCTGCATTTGGAAATTATTATTGACCGGATTTTACGCGAGTTTAATGTTGAGGCTACGGTTGGGGCTCCGCAGGTTGCCTACCGGGAGACAATCAAGAAAAGTGTTCCTAGCGTCGGAAAATTTATTTCCCAATCCGGCGGCCGCGGGCAATACGGCCATTGTGTCATTGAGATGAGTCCGCAAGAGACTCCGGGCACAGGCATAACCTTTGAAGATAAAATAAAAAGCGGCGCTATCCCGCGTGAATTTATCCCGGCGGTAAAACAGGGCGTAATGGGCGCGGCTAAGAATGGCGTTTTGGCCGGTTATCCGGTTACCGATGTCAAAGTTGTTTTGGTCGACGGTTCATTTCATGAAGTCGATTCTTCGGAATTGGCATTTAAAATGGCAGGTTCCCTGGCTTTTCAGGATGGGATGAAAAGGGCCAAGCCAGTTTTATTAGAACCGATTATGGATATTGAGGTAGTTGTGCCCGAAGAATTTATGGGACAGATTATCGGTGATTTAAGCAGCCGGCGCGCAAAAATAATTGCCCTTGGTCAGAGGTTAAATTTACGTACCATCCGTGCCAATGTTCCGTTGTCGGAAGTTTTTAATTACGCAACGGTAATAAGATCCTTGACACAGGGCCGTGCATCATATACAATGGAACCTTCCTTTTACAGCGAAGTTCCAACACAGGTAGCGGAAAAAGTTATTCAAGGCTCAACAAACACAAAAGAAAGAAAGACATTTTAAAAAAACACACCCCGCGCTTATAAGGTATTGCGCGGGTGTGCCCTTAGGGGCAAGGAGGATAAGAAATGGCTAAAGAAAAATTTGTAAGGAGTAAGCCGCACGTCAATATCGGGACCATCGGGCACATCGATCACGGTAAAACTACCCTTACTGCTGCTATCTGCAATGTTCTTTCCAAGCTTGGAAAAGCTACTGCCAGAGATTACGCGGATATTGCTAAAGGCGGAACAGTGCGCGATGACACAAAGGTTGTTACCATCTCTGTTGCTCACGTCGAATATGAAACAGACAGCCGCCATTACGCCCATATCGACTGTCCGGGCCATGCGGATTATATCAAGAATATGATTACCGGTGCCGCCCAGATGGATGGGGCAATTTTGGTTGTTTCAGCAGCTGACGGCCCGATGCCTCAGACCAGAGAACATATACTTTTGGCCCGCCAGGTAAATGTGCCGGCGATGGTCGTGTTTATGAATAAGGTTGATTTAGTGGATGACAAAGAGCTTTTGGATCTGGTTGAGATGGAAATAAGGGATCTTTTAACCAAATACGGATATCCGGGGGACAAAACGCCGATTATCCGCGGTAGCTCAAATAAAGCTTATGCGGCAACCGATCCTAATAGCCCAGAGGCCAAACCGATTTTGGATTTAATGAAAGCGGTTGATGAGTTTATTCCTCTTCCTCCCAGAGAGTTAGACAAGCCTTTACTGATGGCAGTCGAAGATGTTTTCAGTATTGAAGGTAGAGGGACTGTGGCAACCGGAAGAATCGAGCGCGGTAAGGTTAAAGTTGGCGAGGAAGTCGAGATTATCGGTTTAAGGCCGGAACCCAAGAAATCCGTAGTTACCGGAATCGAAATGTTCCGTAAGCTTTTGGATGAAGGCCAGGCTGGTGATAATGTTGGTTTGCTTTTAAGAGGCGTAGAAAAGAATGATGTTGAGCGCGGAATGGTTATTGCGGCTCCCAAATCTATTCACCCGCACACGAAATTCAAGGCTCAGGTTTACATCCTGACCAAAGAAGAAGGCGGAAGGCACACTCCATTTTTTAAGGGGTACAGGCCGCAATTCTATTTCCGTACAACAGATGTAACCGGTACAGCCGGTCTTCCGGCTAACGTGGAAATGGTTATGCCCGGGGATAATGTGGCTTTGGATGTCGAGTTAATTACTCCGATTGCCATTGAGAAGGAATCACGTTTTGCTATCCGTGAAGGCGGCCACACCGTAGGAGCAGGCGTAGTTACCGAGGTTATTGCATAAACAATGAATACGCAAAAGATTCGCATTAAATTAAAAGCCTATGATCACCGGCTTTTAGATCAGGCAGTTATCGAGATCGTGGATACCGTTAAGCGCACCGGGGCTAAGATTTCCGGCCCCGTGCCGCTTCCCACAAAAAGGGAGATTTATACGGTGCTGCGTTCGGTGCACGTTGATAAAAAATCACGTGAACAGTTTGATTTATCTACCCATAAACGCCTTATTGACATCTTTGAACCTACAGCTAAGACCATCGATTCATTAAGGAAATTAAACCTGCCTGCAGGAGTGGACGTAGAGATCAAGTAGTAAATCAAAGACGGATAAATTAAATGATTGGTTTGATTGGTAAAAAAATTGGAATGACTCAGGTGTTTGCCTCGGATAACAGCCAGGTTGGGGTTACGGCTATCCAGGCCGGGCCTTGCCCGATCCTGAGGGTTATGGATAAGAATATCCAATTGGGTTTTGATTTGGCAAAAGAAAAAAGTGTAAAGAAGCCGCAATTGGGGCTTTATAAAAAATTAAATATTGCTCCGCGTAAGGTGATTAAAGATATTTCAAAAGAAGCTAATGTTGAATATAAAGTGGGGGATGAGCTTAAAGTTGATCTTTTTGCCGAAGGCGATTTTGTGGATGTCCGCGGGACTTCCATTGGAAAAAGTTTCCAGGGTGGTATGAAGCGTTGGCATTGGAAGGGTGGTCCGAGAACCCACGGTTCAACTTCGCACCGCCGGGTTGGCTCCATTGGTTCCAGCACTACTCCCGGCCGTGTCTTTAGGGGGCATCATATGCCCGGGCACATGGGCGCCAAAAACGCAACGGTACAAAACTTAAAAGTGATCAAAGTAGATTTAGAAAATAATCTTTTGTTGGTTGAGGGAGGGGTTCCCGGATTTAAAAATGGGTATCTAGTAGTTACCAAATCTTTTAAAAAGAAAGCAAAGAAAGCGGCAGTGAAAAAATAATATGTTTACCTTACCCGTATATAATAGCCAAGGCGCGGAAGTTGAGACGATAAAACTCGATGCCGCAATTTTTGACGCAAGCCTGAATACCAATAGCTTGCATCAGGCTATTGAAGGTTACCGGGCTAACCAGAGAAAAGGATTGGCTTCAACTAAGACCCGCGGCGAAGTTTCCGGAGGCGGTAAGAAACCCTGGAAGCAAAAGGGGACAGGGCGTGCCCGCGTAGGTTCCACGCGTTCTCCTCTTTGGAGGCATGGCGGGGTAGTTTTTGGCCCGCATCCGCGCGATTTTTCTTATGATGTCCCGCAAAAAATCAAGGCCGCGGCTTTAAAAACAAGTTTAAATCTTAAGCTCAAAGAAAATAATTTTGTGGTCTTGGATGATTTTAAAATCGATGCGCCCAAGACTAAGGAGGCGGTAAAGGTATTTACTAATTTAAAATTATTTTCCGCAAAAGATAAAAAAATAAAAAAGGTTTTATTCTTAACGCATAAACTGGATGGCCAATTAAAAGTGTCCTTAAAGAATATTGGTTTCTTAACGGTAAATTTGGCTTCTGACTGCCATGCTTACGAAGTAATGAATAATCAAAAGCTGCTGATCACTAAAGCCGGATTAACGGATTTGACTAAGAGGTTAAAGTAATGACCGCAATTACCGCGATAATTAAAGCACTTTTACAGACTGAAAAATCAAGCACCTATTTGCCTAAAGGCAAGTATCTTTTTTTGGTAGATAATTCTGCGAATAAGATCCAGATTAAAAGAGCCGTGGAGCAGGCTTATAAAGTTAAGGTTAAGGACGTCAATACCTTTGTTTCTATGGGTAAACTTAAAAGGGTAAGGCATCAATTGGGACGCACATCCGACACGAAAAAAGCCGTAGTTACTTTAGTGGCCGGGCAAAAAATAGAGGTAGCATAATATGGGGATCATTAAATTTAAACCGACAACACCAAGCCGCAGGCATATGAGCGGGCCGGATTTTTCCGAGATCACTAAGAATAAACCGGAGCGTTCCTTGCTGGTCGCGCTTAAGAAAACCGGCGGAAGAAATTCTTACGGCCGGATCACGACCCGCCATATCGGCGGCGGGCACAAGCGCATGCTGCGGATAATTGATTTTAAACGCAACATCTACGATCAGCCGGCAAAGGTTATTGCCATTGAATATGACCCTAACCGTTCCGCCAGGATTGCTTTGGTTGAATACCCAGATAAGCGCAAGAGCTATATTATTGCTCCCTTGGGGCTTAATGTGGGAGATATGGTTATTGCCAGTGATCAGAAAGATATTGAAATTAAAATCGGGAATTGCCTTCTTCTGCGTAATATTCCTTCCGGTACCTTGATTCATAATATTGAGTTATTTAAGGGCAAGGGCGGCCAAATTGTGCGCGGGGCAGGAACCAGCGCCCAGATTATGGCTAAAGAGGCGGATATGGCGCATATCCGATTGCCTTCCGGAGAGGTCAGGTTAGTAAGTTTAGATTGTCATGCTACTATTGGACAGATCGGTAATATCGATCATGACGCGATTGTTTTAGGCAAAGCCGGCAAGAGCCGCTGGCTGGGGATTAAACCTTCAGTAAGAGGAGTAGTAATGAATCCGTTTGACCATCCTCACGGCGGCGGAGAAGGCAAAAGCGGGCAGGGCAATCCGCATCCGGTTACTCCCTGGGGCAAGCCGACTAAAGGTTATCGTACCAGGAATCGTAATAAGTATTCTAATAAATTTATCGTTAAAAGAAGGAAGCCATAATTATGCCGCGCTCACTGAAAAAAGGACCGTACGTGGAGGAAAGTTTATTAAAAAAGATAGAAAAGCAGACCAAAGCCGGATTGCGCCAGGCAATTAAAACCTGGAGCAGGCGCTCGACGATCCTGCCGGATTTTGTGGGATTGACCTTTGCGGTTTACGACGGCAAAAAGCACGTTCCGGTTTTTATTACCGAAAATATGGTCGGCCATAAATTAGGGGAATTTTCCCCTTCCAGGATCTTCAGGAAGCACGGTGGTATTAAGGCCAAGAAAGCGCTGGAAAAGACATAAAATGATTTCAAAAGCCGAAGGAAAATTTTTAAGGATTTCACCCAGCAAGGTGCGTATCGTTGCCGATCTTATCCGCGGCAAGGATGCCCTCCAGGCGCAAAGCATCCTGCTGCATTTGAATAAAAGATCAAAAGAGTTCCTCATAAAAATATTGAAATCCGCGATCGCTAACGCTAAAGTCAAGGGTTTTGCGGCCGAGAAATTGTATATTTCCAAGATTGTTTGTAATCCCGGGCCGATGTGGAAAAGATTTAAGGCCGCTGCTTTTGGCCGGGCCGCATCAATAGTTAAGCGTACAGTACATATAAAAATTGAGTTGGATTTAAAGCCGGGGGAATAATTCATGGGACATAAGGTAAGTCCGTTATTGTTAAGGATTGGTTTTATAAGGCAGTGGCATTCGCGTTGGTTTGCCAAAACCAAAGATTTCCCGCTGTTTATTCAGCAGGATTATAAGATTAGAAAATTTATTAAAAGTAAATTTAAGCAGGCAGCGATATCCAAAATTGTTATTGAGAGGCTGGCCGAAAGGATTAAGATCCGCATATTCTCTGCCCGTCCGGGAATTATCATCGGCCGGCACGGTTCAGATATTGAGCGGCTGCGCTCGGATTTAAATGGCTTAGTTAAAAATGAGCTGTCCATCGATATCCAGGAAGTAAATAATCCCGCCTGGGATGCGCAATTAGTCGCAGAAAACATTGCCTTACAGCAAGAGAAGAGGATTGCTTTTCGCCGGGCGGTAAAAAGAGCGATGGAGCAGTCAATTCAGGCCGGAGTAAAAGGTATCCGGGTCAGCTGTTCCGGCCGGCTTAACGGCGCGGAGATGGGCCGTAAAGAAACATATAAAATCGGCAAAGTTCCTTTGCAAACTTTACGTGCGGATATTGATTACGGTTTTGCCGAAGCCCTTACTACCTACGGTTTAATCGGAGTAAAGGTTTGGATTTATAAAGGCGATATATTAGGAAAGCAGTTTGTTCAGGAGGAAGTTAAAAGCGCTCAAGCCGGCGGACAGCCTAAAGAAGCTTTTAGGCCCGCAGGACAACAGCGTTAGAGCAAGGAGCTTGCCCTACCTCGTAAACTCGGTAGGACATCGCTAGATAAAGGATTAAAGGTGCTCGAATGGTTTTAATGCCCAAGAGGGTTAAATATCGTAAATTGCAAAAAGGCCAGAGGCGCGGGATAGCCACTACCGGCTCAACCTTGGCTTTCGGAGAATTTGGTTTAAAGTCTCTGGATAACGGATGGATTAAAAATACGCAAATTGAAGCTGTGCGCGTGATTTTGGCGCGCCAGCTGCATAAAGGCGGTAAATTATGGATCAGGATATTTCCGGATAAATCCATAACCAAGAAACCGGCAGAAGTGCGTATGGGCAAAGGTAAAGGCGACCTCGATCATTGGGTTGCCGTAGTGAAAAGAGGGCGCATACTTTTTGAATTAGGGGGAGTTCCACAGGAGTATGCTAAATCCTGTTTCCGCCTGGCAGCCTATAAGATGCCGCTGCGCACAAAATTTGTAACCAGGGTGCATAAATAACATGAAACCGCAGGAATTAAGAGATTTACCGACAGGTGAGTTGTTAGAGAAAGAAAAGGCTCTTTATGCCGAACTGTCTAAGTTAAATACGCAGCGTTACACGGGCAATGTGGAGAAGCCGCATCGGTTTGCGCTGTTAAAGAAGGATATCGCCCGCATTAGGACAGTCTTAAAGGGAAAGAAAGATAAATAATATGGGTAAACAAAAAGAATTCATCGGGATAGTAACCAGCGACAAGATGCAGAAAACCGTGGTGGTCAAGACCATGCATTTAACCAGGCATGCCAAATATTCTAAAACAGTCAAGCTGCGCAGTAAGTTTAAGGCCCACGATGAAAAGGGTATCGCCAAGCTTGGGGATATGGTGAGCATAGCCGAAACCCGCCCCCTGTCAAAAGATAAGCGTTTTATAGTCAAGGCAGTGCTTAAGAAAGCCGCAAGTATGCATTTGGTAAATCCTGAGGAGATTGCATAAATGCTTCAATTACGCAGTATTTTGGATGTGGCCGACAATACCGGAGCCCGCAAGGCTTCGCTAATCTGTGTATTGGGAAAAATGGGCAGTTTTAATGCAGATATCGGAGATGTGGTAAGGGTTAACATCAAGGAATCTATACCCGGGGCCACGGTGAAAAAAGGAGAGATGGCCAGGGCGGTAATCGTACGTACCAGGCGGGATATCCGAAGGCCGGATGGCTCCATATTGCGTTTTGACCGTAATGCCATCGTAATCCTTGACGATAAAGATAACCCCAGGGGCACGCGCGTCTTTGGCCCGGTTGCCCGCGAGTTAAGGGATAAGAATTTTAATAAAATAATTTCTTTAGCGCCAGAGGTAATTTAATGCAAAAAATCAAGAAGAATGATATTGTCCAGATAATTAAAGGCAAGGATAAAGGTAAGCAGGGAAAAGTAATCAGTGTTATTGAGGGTAACCGGCGCGCCATAGTTGAAGGCTTAAACCTTGCCAAGAAACACAAGCGCCAGAGCCGTCAGGACCAGAAGGGCGGGATAATTTCAATAGAGATGCCCGTCAGCGTAGCTAACCTTATGGTTTTCTGCAAGCATTGTTCAAAGGCTTCCCGTACCGGTTCAATAATTTTAAAAGACGGAACAAAATCAAGATTTTGTAAAGCTTGTAAAGAGGCGCTATAATATGATACCTAGGCTATTAGAAAAATACCGTAATGAAATTGTTCCCAAGTTAATGGAAGATTTTAAGCTTAAGAATAAGATGGCCGTGCCCGTAGTCGATAAGATCGTCGTCAACATGGGTATTGGCGAAGGCACTCAGGATGTTAAAATGTTGGAGAAATCCGTGGATGAGCTGGGCAATATTACCGGCCAGAAACCGATTATCCGCCGGGCAAAAAAGGCCATTGCTAATTTCAAAGTCAGGCAAGGCCAGGCGGTCGGCGCCAAGGTTACCTTAAGAAGGGCGATGATGTATGAGTTTATGGACCGTTTGCTGAATATCGCTCTCCCCCGTATCCGTGATTTCCGCGGTGTTTCCCCGGATTCATTTGATCAAGGTTATAATTATACCCTGGGTTTAAGCGAGCAGATTATCTTTCCGGAGATTGAGTACGATAAAATTACCCGCACTCAGGGGATGGATATTACTTTTGTGATCAAGAATGCCAAGAATACCGAGCAGGCAAGAAGTTTACTCCGTTATTTTGGCATGCCCTTTAAGGCTAAGGAAGAAAAATAAAAAATGGCAAAGAATTCACAAATCGCAAGATGGAAAAGAAAACCTAAGTTTTCAACTCGTAAATACAATCGTTGTTCAATTTGCGGCAGAAGCGGCGGTTACTTAAGAAGGTTCCAGCTTTGCCGTATTTGTTTTAGAGAGCTGGTTTGGCAGGGGCTTATCCCCGGCGTTAAAAAAGCCAGCTGGTAGATTACACCCCGCGCTTATAATGAATTGCGCGGGTGTGCCCGTGTGGGCTAGGAGAATAAATGTCCAGGACAGATTTAATTGCAGATGTTTTTACAATCATCCGTAACGCCATATTGATTAAACAGGATACCGTGGATCTTCCGGCTTCCAGCAACATCAAATCGATTATGGCTATTCTAAAAAAGAATGAGTATATCGATAATTTTAAACTGATCGAAGATAAAAAGCAGGGATTGGTGAGGGTTTATTTAAAATATACCGCCGGAAAATCAGCTATCCGTAATATTAAACGGGTCTCCAGGCCCGGTTTAAGGGTTTATGCCCGGGGAAAAAAGATTCCCACCGTTTTACGCGGCAGGGGGCTGGCGATTGTTTCAACTTCCAAGGGTGTAATTACCGATAAGGAAGCCAGAGAGTTGGGCGTGGGTGGCGAAGTTATTGGTTATATTTGGTAAGGAATGGCACCCCGCGCTTATAAGGTATTGCGCGGGTGTCCTCTAATTGAGGAAAAAATAAATGTCTAGGATTG
This sequence comes from Candidatus Omnitrophota bacterium, assembly GCA_028716245.1. NCBI lineage: Bacteria > Pseudomonadati > Candidatus Omnitrophota > Candidatus Omnitrophota bacterium. Next base: position 193,355 of record JAQUQW010000001.1, read on the forward strand.
GAAAAAAACCGGTAACAATACCAAAGGATGTCAAGATTGAAGTTAAGGATAGGGAGGTTTTTGTCCAGGGCCCTAAAGGTAAGCTTAGCCGTAAGTTAACTGACCGGATTAATGTCGAGATTAAAGATACCCAGCTTTTGGTTACCAGGGTAGCCGATACTAAGGTGGATAAATCCATGCATGGATTATACCGGGCCCTGATCGTGAATATGATTAAGGGTGTAACCGAAGGTTACCTTAAGGAGTTGGAGATCATCGGCGTGGGATTTAAAGCCGCGGTAGCCGGGGATAAATTAAACCTGGCTTTAGGTTTTTCCCATCCGGTAAATTTTGCCATTCCCGCCGGAATTAAGATTGAAACTCCTAAGCCTACGCAGCTGGTCATCAGAGGCATTGATAAGGAGTTAATCGGAGAAGTGGCAACTGAAATCCGCGCAATTTTTCCTCCTGAACCTTATAAGGGCAAAGGGATTCGTTTTGTAGGGGAGCATGTAAAGAAAAAGATCGGAAAAGCGCAGGCAACCGGTAAATAAAATGAGAAAAAAAGAAGAGTTAAGGCTTAAGCGGCATAAAAGAATCAAGATGAAAATGTTGGGTACCGCCGAGAAACCCCGGCTGGTGGTGCACCGTTCTTTAAAGAATATTTCCGCCCAAGTTTTAGATGATACCATAGGAAAGGTTTTGTTTTCTCTTTCCACTAAAGACAAATCTTTGAAACAGAAATTTTCCAGCGCCGGAAACGTACAATCAGCGGAGCTTTTTGGCCAATTATTTGCCCAAACGGCAAAGGAGAAAGGGTATAGCAAGGTAATTTTTGACCGGGCAGGATATCTTTATCACGGCAGGATTAAATCTTTTGCCGATGCATTAAGAAAAGGCGGAATGGAGTTTTAAATTATGCGTGAATTAACTATCGGACAGCAATCGGATTTGGTGGAAAAGGTTATTAGTATTAACCGGGTTACCAAAGTAACTAAGGGCGGGAAAAAGCTGCATTTCAGCGCTTTAGTCGTTGTGGGGGATACTAAAGGCAGGGTTGGTTTTGCTTTGGATAAAGCCAATGAAGTGGCTGAAGCTATCCGCAAATCTTTAACCAAGGCCAAGAAGAGCCTGTTTAAGATTCCTCTTGAAGGAGCGACTATTCCGCATGAGATAATCGGTAAATTTGGGGCCGCCAGTGTTTTGCTTAAGCCGGCATCAGAAGGTACGGGTGTTATTGCCGCCGGCCCGGTGCGGGCAATCTGTGAGGCCGCCGGGATCAAAGATATACTCACTAAGTGTTTAAAGTCGAATAATCCGATTAATGTTATTAAGGCTACGATGCAAGGGTTAAGGAGCCTAAAGGCCTAAAAATAAAAATGAAAGAAAAAAAATCCGAAAGTAAATCCGTAATTAAAAAACCGGCGGTAAAAAAGATTGTAAAGAAAATTGCTCTTCCAGAGGCCAAGAAGGAGGCCGCGGTAAGTTTGGTTTCTTTGCATAATCTAAAAAGCCCCTTTGGTTCGCATAAAAAAAGAAAACTCTTAGGCCGCGGTTCCAGTTCCGGCCATGGCAAAACCTCAACCCGCGGAAGTAAAGGCCAGACCTCCCGCGCCGGCAGGCATTTTTATTTAGGTTTTGAAGGAGGCCAGTCTCCGCTTATCCGCAGAATGCCCAAACGCGGGTTTGTGAGTAATTTTAAAAAAGTTTATCAGATTGTCAATTTGGCGGACCTGAATTCGATTAAAGAGGCTCTGATCACCCCGCTTATTTTAAAAGAAAAAGGTTTAATCAAAAATGAATCTGCGTTGATTAAGATACTGGGAAACGGCAGCATTAAGAATGCGGTGACTATCCAGGCGCATGCATTTTCAAAACGTGCATCTTCGGAGATCGCCAGCGCCGGTGGCAAAGCAGAAATCATAAATGTTTAACGCGCTAGTTAATGCGTTTAAGATCCCGGATTTAAAGAGGCGCTTAATTATCACCGGCGCCCTGATTGCGGTTTACCGCGTAGGCTGTTATATTCCTACTCCCGGCATTGACGGGGCGGCCTTGGCGGATTTTTTTAACCGTATTGCTAAGACCCAAGGCGGTACGCTCTTTGGCATAATTAATATGTTTTCCGGCGGCGCGATGGAACGTTTAACTATTTTTGCCCTGGGGATAATGCCGTATATTTCATCCTCCATTATTATGCAGCTGCTCACTGCGGTAGTGCCGGCTTTTGAAAAATTGGCCAAAGAAGGCAAGTCCGGATACGAAAAAATAAATCAGTTTACCCGTTACGGAACGGTCCTCTTGTCGGTCATTCAATCCTATTTCATCGCTCTTTGGCTTGAGAATCCGGCTCGTTTTGAAGGCTTGCAAATTGTGATGCACCCGGGTTGGGGATTCCGGATTTTAACGGTTTTAACCCTTACCACTGGAACAATTTTTATTATGTGGCTGGGTGAACAGATCCAGGAGCGGGGTATCGGCAACGGTATTTCCCTGGTGATTACCGCCGGTATTATTTCGCGTATTCCTACGGCGCTCAACCAACTCTTTGTTTTAATTTCTCCGTTTGCGCCCAGCCGCAGGCAGATTCAACCGGTTACTTTATTGATTATGGCTTTTTTATTAGTGGTCGTGGTATTTTCGGTAATCATGATTACGCAGGGTGTGCGCAAGATTCCTGTGCAATATGCCCGCAGGATCGTCGGGCGCAAGATTTACGGAGGGCAGAGCACCTATATACCGCTTAAGGTGGATACTTCCGGAGTTATCGCGATTATTTTCGCGCAGTCAATTATATTGTTTCCGGCCACCCTGGCTTCTTTTATTCCGAATCCCGGTTTTCAACGCTTGGCCCAAAGTTTAATCCGCGGACAGGTGCTTTATTCGGTGGTTTATGCTCTTTTGATAATTTTCTTCTGTTATTTTTATACGGCCATTGTTTTTAATCCCAATGACCTGTCTGAAAATATGAAAAAGTACGGCGGTTTTATTCCCGGAATCCGGCCCGGCGCGCCTACCGCTGAATTTCTTGATTACGTGATGACCAGGATTACTTTGGCCGGCGCCTCCTTTATTGCGGTTATCGCGATTTTTCCGGATTTTATTATGGCCTGGTTAAAGGTGCCGTATCTGGTGGCTTCATTTTTCGGCGGCACGGGTGTTTTGATTATTGTCGGAGTAATGCTGGATACTTTAAAACAAATTGAGTCGCATCTATTGACGCATCATTACGAAGGTTTTATCAAAAGCGGGCAAATCAGAGGAAGAAGATAATAATGTATCTAGTACTTTTAGGTCCTCCCGGGGCAGGTAAAGGCACTCAGGCAAAAAGACTGGCCGAAAGATTGGCCCTGCCGCATATATCTACCGGAGATATCTTGAGGCAGAATGTTAAGGATGGTACGGATTTAGGTAAGCAAGCCAAGGGTATTATGGATAAGGGCTTGCTTGTGCCGGATGAGCTGGTCGCTAAAATGCTGGATGAACGTTTCAATAATCCGGATACAAAAAAAGGTTTTATCCTCGATGGATACCCCAGAACATTGGCTCAAGCCAAGACCCTGGATGAGATTTTGAGCCGCAAGAGATTGGCGGTGGATTTGGTAGTTTATTTAAATACCAGCGATGAGATAATCATCAAGCGGCTTACCGGAAGGCTGGTTTGTTCTAAGTGCGGAGCAAACTTTCACGTGGTGAATATGCCTCCTAAAGTTAAGGGAGTATGCGATAGCTGCCAAGGATCTTTATACCAGCGTTCCGATGATAATGAAATAACGGTACGTAAGCGCCTGGAAGTTTATAAGAATGAAGTTGCTTCTTTGATAGAGTATTACACCCGAACCAAAAAACTGCACAGTTTGAATGCGGATTTGGATCCGGCGGTAGTTTTAGAACAGATCATTGCGTTAAGCGCCAAGGCCTAAATGATTTCCCTGAAGTCGCCAAAAGATTTAGAGATGCTCAAGCGCTCAGGGCAGATTTTGGCTGCGGTTATGCGCAAGGTTGAAAAAATCGTGCAGCCGGGGATCACGACTTTAGATATTGACCGCTTAAGCGAAGAATTGATTGTTAAAGAAAATGCTCTTGCGGCTTTTAAGGGGTATAAAGGTTTTCCGGCAGCTTCTTGTGTTTCCGTAAATGAAGAGATTGTCCACGGGATTCCCGGGCCAAGGGTGCTCCTGGAAGGGGATATCGTCAGCATAGATTTAGGAGTAAACTACCAGGGTTATTTTTCGGATATGGCGGTAACTTTGGTAGTCGGTAAAATAGATGAAGGCAAGAAAAAGTTAATCGCGGTAACAAAGCAGTCGCTTGATATAGGCATCAAACAAGCGCGGGTAGGAAACAATTTAACTGATATTTCTCATAGTATTCAAAGTTTTGTTGAGGCGCAGGGATTCTCGGTGGTCAGGCAATTTGTCGGCCATGGCATCGGAACTGCTTTGCATGAGGATCCTGAAATTCCTAATTTTGGACAGCCGCACTCAGGCCCGCTTTTAAAAAGCGGGATGGTCTTGGCTATTGAGCCGATGATTAATATGGGCGGCTGGGAGTGCCTTATTCTTGATAATGGTTGGACAGCAGTAACTAAAGATGGCGCTGCATCCGCGCATTTCGAACACACTGTAGCCGTTACCGATAAAGGGCCGTTAATACTGACAGAATAGTATGCCAAAAGAAGAACTGATTGAGACAGAAGGAAAAATTATCGAAGCGCTGCCCAATGCCATGTTTAAAGTTGAACTTGAGAATGGGCATGTGGTTTTAGCGCATGTCTCAGGAAAAATGCGGATGAATTTTATCAGGATCCTTCCGGGTGATAAAGTCAAGTTAGAGCTTTCTCCTTATGATTTAAGCCGGGGGAGAATTACTTTTAGGGTGAGGTAGATGAAAGTTAAAGCGTCGATCCGTAAAATTTGCGATAAGTGTAAAATAATAAAAAGAAGAGGGGTAGTGCGGGTTATTTGCGTAACTACTAAACATAAACAGAGGCAAGGATAACACCCCGCGCTAGGCAGCGCAGTGTGCACTTGTGATCAAGGAGTAGATATGCCAAGAATTATCGGTGTGGATATACCTAAAGAAAAAAGAATTGAGATTGCCCTTACTTATTTATATGGTATAGGCCGGGCGCTTTCAAATGTTGTGCTTAAAGAAGCCGGGATCAATCCGGATAAGCGGGCCAAGGATTTGAGCGAAGAGGAGGTCTCCCGGATTACCAATATCCTGCAAAAGGGGTCATTAAGAGTCGAAGGGGATTTACGGCGCGATATATCGCAGAATATTAAGCGTCTTATGGATATCGGTTCTTGGAGGGGCATGCGCCATAAGAAAGGCCTTCCGGTTAGAGGGCAGCGCACGCGTACTAACGCGCGCACCAGAAAAGGCAAGAAGAGAGTAAATCTTGCTCCGATAAGAAAAGCCGAACCGGCAAAAGCTGCTAAACCTGCCGCTAAATAAGGAGTATAAATAAAATGGCGACAAAAGATAACGCAAAGAAGAAAAAAATCGCACGGGGCATAACCAGCGGTATTGCCCATATTCAGGCAAGTTTTAACAATACGATTATTTCAATAACCGACAAGCAGGGAAATGTTTTGGCTTGGAGCGCTCCCGGAACCGTTGGTTACAGCGGTTCTAAGAAGTCTACTCCGTTTGCCGCCCAGGTTGCGGCAACGGATGTTGCCCGCAAGGCCAAAGAAGTCGGTGTCAAGGAATTGGAAGTTTATGTGAAGGGTCCGGGGTTCGGCAGAGAGTCGGCAATCCGGGCGCTTCAGGCAGCAGGTTTGGTGGTAACTTTGATTAAGGATGTAACTCCTATTCCTCATAATGGTTGCCGTCCCAAGAAGAAAAGGAGAGTCTAACTTATGGGCCGTTATACTGGTGCAGTTTGCAGGTTATGTCGCAGGCAGGGAGAAAAACTGTTTTTAAAGGGGACCCGGTGTCAGACTGAAAAGTGTGCCGCCAGCAAAAGAGCGTATCCGCCGGGCCAGCATGGGCAGGGCAGAAGGCAGAAGCTTTCTAACTACGGAGTGCAGCTGAAAGAGAAACAGAAGGTTAAAAGGATTTACGGGGTTTTGGAAAGGCAGTTTCGTAAATATTTCAAGATTGCCTCAAAGACTAAAGGGGTAACCGGTAAGGTGCTTTTGCAATTGTTAGAGCGCAGGCTGGATAACGTGATCTTCCGTATGGGCCTGGGTATTTCCCGTTCACAGGCGCGCCAGATTGTCAGGCACAATTTAGTGGCGGTTAATTCCCGCAGGGTAAATATTCCGTCATATTTAGTGGATAAGGATGATCTGGTTGAAATTAAAGCTAAGGATAAAGCTAAAATTAAGATTAAAGATAATCTGGAGCTTTCTAAAGACAGGACTGTTCCCGGCTGGCTTGAATTCAACGCAGCGCAGATGAGAGCAAAAGTTGTCAAGCTTCCTGAGAAAACCGATATTCAACAGCCGATACAAGAGCAGTTGATCGTTGAGTTGTATTCCAAGTAAAAATAGAATCAATCTGTAGTTTTATTAAATACAATTGGGGGGATAATATGGGAATAAAATGGAGAGATTTTCAGTTTCCTAAGAAACTTGAATGTGATGAGTCGACATATACTGAGACATATGGAAAATTTCAGGCGGCTCCTTTTGAAAGAGGATACGGGGTAACCCTGGGTAACTCTTTAAGAAGGGTCTTGCTTTCATCCATCGAAGGCAGCGCGGTTACGGCAATTAAAATTGCCGGAGTCTCCCATGAGTTTTCCACTATACCCGGGGTACTTGAGGATGTGCCGGAGATTATCTTAAATATCAAAAGCCTGGTTTTGAATTCCCACTCCAAGATCCCCAAAACAATTTATTTGAAAGCGGATAAAAAGGGGGAGGTTAAGGCCAAGGATATCCAGGCGGATGAGACAATCGAGATCATTAATCCCGAGCTGCATATCGCCACCCTTACCAAGGATACCAAGCTTTATATCGAAATGGAAGTCTCCCGCGGCAGAGGTTATGTTGCGGCTGAATTGAATAAAAAAGAAGATAAAGTCGCCGGTTTCATTGCCGTGGATTCAATATTCACGCCGATTAAGAAGATCAACTATTATGTCGAAAATACCCGCGTAGGCCAGCGCACGGATTACGATAAGCTGATCCTTGAGATCTGGACCAATGGCAGCATTAGCCCTAAAGATGCCCTGCTCTATGCTTCCAATATTTTACAAAGGCATTTGGATATTTTTGTAAGTTTTGGCCAGCTTCCCGAGGATGTCGCTGAAGAGGAACCGGAGATGACCAAGGAAGATACGGCTTTGTATGAAAAATTAAGGCTGCCGATTTCTGAGCTTGAGCTTTCCGTGAGAAGCTCCAATTGCTTAAGAGAAGCCGGAATAAAAACTATCGCTGATCTGGTTAAGAGAACTGAAGATGAGATGCTCAACTTTAAGAATTTCGGCAAGAAGTCGCTTACCGAGATTCAGGAGCTGCTTATGGGTATGGGGGTTAGTTTAGGGATGCAGGTCGATCCCAAGAAAATGAAGAAGGGCTAAATAAAATGAGACACGCAAAGAAAAGGCTGCAGCTCGGACGTTTTACCAGCTGGCATGATGCGACAATAAGAAGCTTAGCCAGGAATATGATCATTTGTCAGAGTATTAAAACTACTTTGACCAGGGCCAAAGCCAGCAAACAAATGGTCGATAAGCTGATAACCTTGGCTAGGAGAAACACGCTTTTTGCCCGCAGGCAGGCGCAAAGAGTGCTCGGTGAACATAAATTAGTCAACCTGCTTTTTAATGAAATTGGGCCGCGTTTCGCTAACCGTAACAGTGGTTTTACCAGGATCATCAGCATCGGCAAACGCCGCGGCGATAATGCGGAGATGGTTATTTTTGAACTTACGGAATTAAAGAAAAAAGAACCTAAAAAAACTAAATTGGCCAAAGAAGCCAAACCGCAGGCAACCCAAGAAGTGGAAGAGGTTAGCGAAGAGAAAATCGCCCAGGAAGAGAAAAAGCAGGCGCCCAAGGCGGTAACTAAAGAAGCTCCGGTTGACCAGAAAAAGCCGCAGAAGAAGTTTATGGGAGGCTTGCGGACCATATTTAGAAAGAAAAGTGATTCTTTGTAAATTGAAGAAAAACTTTTATGAAAATAGATACTCGGCTTGCTGAGCGCCTAAAAAAAATACATCCTTCCTCGACATTAGCGATAACCTCTAAAGCTAAAAAGCTTAAAAGCGAAGGCAAGGATATTGTTAATTTTGCCGCCGGTGAGCCGGATTTTGACACGCCGGATTTTATAAAGGACGCGGCAATTGCGGCAATTACTTCCGGATTCACCAAATATACCCCCACCACCGGTATCCCCGAACTAAAAAAGCTCATTTGCCAGAAATTCAAAAAAGATAATTCATTAGAATATTCTCCGGACCAGATTATAGTTTCTAACGGGGCAAAGCATAGTATTTATAACGCCCTGATGGTGCTTTTAAATCGCGCTGACGAAGTGCTTATCCCTTTGCCCTATTGGGTTAGTTATCCTGAAATGACCAGCCTTTGTGAGGCAAGCGCCCGTTTCATCAAGATATCCGCGGCAAGCAATTTTAAAATTTCCGCAAAGGAACTCCTTAAGCATATTAGCCCTAAAACCAAAGTACTTATTCTTAACAACCCGTCAAATCCTACCGGTTCAGTTTATGATAGGCAGGAGCTTGAGGAGATAGCTAAAATCTGCGTGGATAAGAATATTTTTGTAATTAGCGATGAGATTTATGAAAAGATTACTTTTGACGGCCTAAAACATAATTCAATTGCCAGCTTCAATAAAGATATTTATAACCTGACCATTACGGTTAACGGCCTGTCCAAAAGCCATTCCATGACCGGCTGGCGTATCGGTTATCTGGGCGCGCCAGGCGATATTGCCAATGCCATTTCAAACTTACAGGATCACTCAACCTCTAATCCTAATTCCATCGCCCAGAAAGCAGCGGTAGCCGCCTTAAGCGCCCCGGAAGATTTTACGCATAAATTGTGCCAGGAGTTTTCTAAAAGAAGGGATTACCTGGCTTTAAGGTTAAAGGGAATTAAGAATTTAAGTTTTTCTCTGCCGCAAGGCGCGTTTTATGTGTTTTGCGATATTTCTAAAACCGGCCTTGATTCTTTGACTTTTTCCAAGCGCCTGCTTGATGAAGAATATGTCAGCCTTATTCCCGGAATCAGTTTTGGCATGGATGACCATATCAGGATAAGTTTTGCCACAAGTATGGAAGAATTGCAGAAAGGCATGGATAGGTTGGAAAAGTGGGTAACAAAATTATGAACCAAGCGACTATAGCTGAAAAAATATTAAGCCGGCATGCGGGCAAAACTTTGCGCGCGGGAGATTTTGCGGTCTGCAAAATTGATTTTGCTTTTGGCCAGGATGGAACATCCTCGATAATCATCGACCGGATTAAAGATTTGGGGGTAAAAAAATTAAGAACTAAGTTTTGTATGGTAATTGACCATAGCGCCCCCAGCCCCAGCGAAGGGGTATCCCGGGTGCATCAGAAGATGCGCGATTTTTCGCAGGATTTTAACACGGAAATTTTCGATATCGGCTGCGGGGTTTGCCATCAGGTCATCCCTGAATCGGGAAATGTTTTGCCCGGAGATTTAGTTTTAGGGGCAGATTCCCATACTTGTACTTACGGGGCCCTGGGAGCATTCTCCACGGGTGTGGGGTCTACGGACTTGGCGATAGCTTTAGCTACGGGAAAAAATTGGTTTAAAGTCCCGGCAACCGTAAAAATTATCGTTACGGGAAAACTTCCCAAAGGAGTTTTTGCTAAGGATATAATTTTGTATATAATCGGCAAATTAAAAAGTGACGGGGCTACGTATAAAGCAGTTGAATTTTACGGCCCGGTGATTAATAATATGGGTATGGATGGCCGGTTCACTATTGCCAACATGCTGGTTGAGATGGGGGCAAAAACAGGTTTTTTGCCGGTCGATGCTAAAACTATTAGCTGGTTAAAATCGCGGGTTTCCGGCAAGAGGCGCATTGAAAATATTACCGCAGATAATGGCGCTCTTTATGAGAGTGTTTATGAGTTTGATATCTCTAAACTCAAGCCGATGGTTTCGATGCCGCATAGCGTAGATAATACTACGGAGGCAGAAACTTTGAAGAAGGTAAAAATAAACGAAGCTTTTTTGGGCACCTGTACTAACGGCCGGATTGATGACCTTAAGGTAGCGGCAAAAATTTTAAATAAACGCAAGGTTTCTCCGGAAGTTAAGTTGATCATTGCTCCGAGTTCCCGCAGTGTCTATCTGGAGGCTTTAAAACTTGGTTTGGTTGAGGTATTTATCAAATCCGGCGCAGTCATTGTCGCTCCGGGCTGCGGCCCTTGCGTGGGTACGCATAACGGTATTCCCAGCGATGGAGAAGTAGTGATTTCAACCGCAAACCGTAATTTTAAAGGCAGGATGGGCAACCCTTCGGCTTTTATTTATTTGGCTTCTCCGGCTACGGTGGCAGCTTCTGCGCTTAAGGGCCATATCAGTGATCCCAGAGATTATTTCTAGCTACCCCGCGCTTAGCGAGGCACCCGACGCTAATAGGTATTGCGTCGGTGTGCGCTAGGTAGCGCAAATTGCGCGGGTGTTGTCTATGTAGACAAGGAGGTATTAATGGAAATTCGCGATTTGCTTTTAATGTGTATTGAAAAGGGCGCTTCGGATTTACATATTACGGAAAATGAACCGCCGATCTTACGCATTGACGGCAGGTTATTGCGCACAGATCTGGAGAAATTAGATAAGCCGAATTTAAAGAAAATGATCCATAGTGTTCTTTCTAATTCCCAGAAAGAGGTTTTTGAGCGTGAGTTAGAACTTGATTTTTCGCTTGCCCTGCCGGGTATGGATCGTTTTCGCGTAAATGTCCATTTGCAGAAAGGCGCGGTAGAAGCGGCTTTTCGCCGTATCCCGATAGAGATACCCACCGTGGCAAAATTAGGCCTGCCGAAGATTATAAGCGATTTAGCGCGTAAGCCAAACGGTTTAGTTTTGGTAACCGGGCCTACAGGCATGGGCAAGACCACTACCTTAGCGGCAATGATTGACCTTATCAATACCGAACGGGAATGTTTGATTACCTGTATCGAAGACCCGATCGAATTCATCTATAACAATAAAAAGAGCGTCGTTAAACAGCGCGAGGTTTATTCGGATACGCATTCTTTTGCCGAAGCCTTGCGCCACGCCCTGCGCCAGGATCCCAATGTTATTGTAGTCGGGGAAATGCGCGACTTAGAAACTATATCCACTGCTTTAACTGCGGCGGAAACCGGGCACCTTGTTTTAGCCACCTTGCACACGCCGGATGCCCCGCAAACCATTTCCAGGATTATCGATGTTTTCCCGCCGCATCAGCAGACCCAGGTTAAATTGCAGCTTTCGGATTGTTTGCAGGGAGTAATCTCGCAGCTTTTGCTTCCGCACGCATCAGGCAAAGGAAGGGTGCTGGCTACGGAGATTATGGTGGCAACATCCAGTATCCGCAATCTTATCCGCGAGCAGCAGATAGAGCAGATCCCGACAATGATGCAAACAGGTTTACAGTATGGCATGAATACTATGGACAGCTGCCTGAAAGATTTGACGCAAAGAGGATTGATCACTTTGGATGTGGCCATGTCTAAAGTAAAGAATAGGGAAGAGTTTAAACAACTATGAGTATTGAAGGCAAAAGCGTAAAACTCGGGGATAATATAAATACGGATTTTATTATTTCCGGAAGGTATAAGTTTGCCATTACCGATATAAAGGAACTGGCCAAACACATCATGGAGGATATTGATCCGAATTTTCCGCAAAAGATTGTTCCGGGTAAAACCATTATTGTCGCCGGCAATAACTTTGGCATGGGCTCAAGCCGCGAACAGGCCCCGCTGGTAATCAAAGAGGCCGGGATTGTGGCGGTCCTATCCCCCCAATTCGCGCGCATATTTTTCCGCAATAGTTTTAATATCGGTCTGCCTTTAATTGAAACTGATACCAGCAAAATCGAGGAGGCCGACCAGCTGCAAATCGATTTAGATAAAGGCTTGGTAAAAAATCTAACCAAAGGCATTGATTTAGAAATTAAACCCCTGCCTAAATTCATGCAGGACCTTTTAAGCGAAGGCGGCATAATTAATTATTATAAAAAACACGGAGAACTTAAACTTTAAATGCAGCATAAGATAACCCTGATTCCCGGCGATGGTATTGGATATGAAGTTTCTCTTGCGGCGACTCGCTGCATCGAGGCGACAGGGGTTAATATCAAGTGGGATAATGTGCTTGCTGGTTCCGATGCCCTTGACAAAACCGGGGAGCTTCTGCCGCAGAGCGCGCTGGATTCAATTAAGAAAAATAAGGTTGCCCTTAAAGGGCCGATTACCACGCCCATTGGCACCGGATTTCGTTCGGTCAATGTGGCGATCAGGCAGGCCCTGGATCTTTATGCCTGCTTGCGCCCGGCCAAAAGTTATTTGGGGGTAAATAGCCGTTTTAAAGATATTGACCTGGTTATTGTCCGGGAAAACAGCGAAGATCTTTACGCCGGAATAGAGTTTGAAGAGGGCAAACCTGAAACTAAAAACCTGATCGCCCAGATACAAAAAGACACCAAAAGGCTGATCCGCCCGGATTCCGGGATAAGCATCAAACCAATATCTAAATTTGCCTCAGAGAGGATTGTAAGATTTGCCTTTGAGTATGCTTTAAAAAATAAACGCAAAAAAGTTACTTGCGTGCATAAGGCAAATATTATGAAATTTACCGACGGCCTGTTTTTAAAGGTTGCCCGGGAAGTTGCCCAAAAGTATACCGGAAAAATAATTTTTGAGGAAGCAATTGTAGATAATATGTGTATGCAGCTAGTCCAGAAGCCGCATAATTATGATGTTTTGGTGTTGCCTAATCTTTACGGGGATATTATTTCTGATCTTTGCGCCGGGCTTATCGGCGGCCTAGGAATTGCGCCCGGGGCAAATATCGGTACGGATCTGGCGGTTTTTGAGGCTGTGCATGGTTCTGCTCCAAAATATAAAGGGAAGAATAAAGTCAATCCCACTGCGATGATCTTATCAGGAGTTTTAATGCTGCGCTATATTAATGAAGAAGAAGCGGCAGACAGATTAGAAGAAGCGGTAAAACAGGTGATTGTCGAAGGAAAATTTGTAACCTATGATTTAAAAGCTGACCCGCTTGATCCGGGCGCTGTTGGTACCGCGCAGATGGCCGAGGCTATCATTGGCAAGTTAAAATAAACATAAACTTATGAAAATTACGATAATTGGCGCAGGAAACGTGGGGAGCCTGACGGCAATGCGCATCGCCCAGGATGGATTGGGCGATGTTTTGCTTATTGATATCGTAAAGGGGCTGGCGCATGGGAAGGCTCTGGATTTAGAGGATGCCCGGCCGCTTCTAAAATATAATTATAATATTAAAGGCAGCGATGATATCGCTCAACTTAAGGATTCGGATATCGTGGTGGTTACCGCGGGCCTGGCGCGTAAACCCGGGATGAGCCGTGAAGAATTATTGGCAAAGAATGCCCAGATTTTAAAAGGGGTATGCTTGAATATAAAAGAGCTGGCCAAGAAGGCGATTGTTGTAATCGTCACCAATCCTTTGGATATTATGACTTTTTATGCCCTAAAAATTACCGGTTTTAAGCCCGGTAAGCTTTTTGGCATGGGGATTAGTTTAGATACTGCTCGATTTGTCAATTTGATCGCTGGCGAATTAAATTTACCGGCTACGGACATCGAGGCGTTAGTGATTGGCGCCCACGGTGAAGGCATGCTTCCTTTGCCGGGATTGGCCAAAGTCAAGGGTGTGGGGTTAGATGAATTTATCAGCGACGATAAAATTGAATCGTTAGTCAGCCGCACAATCGGCAGGGGCGCGGAGATTGTTGCCAATCTTGGTACAGGGAGCGCGTTTTTTGCTCCGTCAGCGGCAATCGCGGCAATCGTTAAAACAATAGTCAAGGATGAAAAACGCACCATTGGATTGTGCAGCTATCTAAACGGAGAATACGGTATCAAGGACAGCTGTATAGGAGTACCTTGCCGCCTAGGCAAGGATGGTATCGAACAGGTTATTCAACTGGATCTTTCGCCGGAAGAAAAAAGCAGGCTGGGTAAATCCGCGCAGCTTGTAGCCGCGGCCGCAGCGCAATTATTGGCTTAAACCATACCTATGTATGATCTGGCTGTCATTGGAGCAGGCTGGGCAGGTTTTAACGCTGCCCTAAGAGCAAAAGAGCTGGGCCTAAAAGTTTGCCTTATTGAATCCGGCCAGATTGGCGGAACCTGCCTTAATTACGGATGTATTCCTACCAAAGCATTAATCGCTTGCGCGAAAATATTCCAGCTGGCTAAAAAAGCACCGGGTTTTGGGGTAGAGCTGGATAATCCGCGGTTTAATTTCATAAAAATCCAGGAAAGAAAAAATAAAATCGTCTGGGACCTTGCCCAGGGGATGCGCAGCAGGCTTGCCGGGATTGATTTTATCGAATCATCCGCCCGGATTAATTCTCCCGATGAAATAAAAACCGATGGCCGCCTGATTAACAGTAAGTTTATACTTATTTCAACCGGCAGCCGCTGTACCCAGTTGCCCGGGTTAAAATTTGATCAAGAGAAAATAATTTCCAGCGACCAAGCCTTGGTTTTATCGGAAGTTCCGCAGTCTTTATTAATTGTTGGAGGAGGAGTGATTGGCTGTGAATTCGCCAATCTTTTCTCTATTTTAGGCAGTAAGGTGGCCATTGTTGAAAAGATGCCGCTTCTTTTACCGGGAGAGGACCGGGATATAGCCAGGAAGATAGAGGTTATTTTTAAGAAAAGAGGAATTGAGGTAACTACCGGCGCGGATATCGCTAATTTCAATTTAGAAGATTATTCCCGGGTTTTGGTTTGCGTAGGCAGGGCTGCTAACACCGGTGGCTTAGGTTTGGGGGAGTTAGGCGTAAAATTAGAGAATAACCGGATAATGGTTGATGATTATCTAAGGAGCAGTGTTTCCAATATCTACGCGGCAGGAGATTGCGCCTCCAAGATAATGCTTGCTCATTACGCGGCTTATCAGGGGAGAATAGCGGTTGAAAATATGGTTTCAAATAACAAACATAAGGCGGACAATAAGGTTGTGCCGGCCTGCATATTTAGCGAACCCCAGATTGCCAGCGTCGGCTTAAATGAAGAGAAGGCCCTGGCCGCGGGCTTGTTGGTTAAGGTCCATAAGTTTGATTTTCGCGCCAGCGCCATGGCCCGTATCATCGATGAGGCCGAAGGATTTATTAAGGTCATTAGCAATCAAGAAACCCAAGAGGTGCTCGGCGCCAGCATAATTGGGCCGCTTGCCAGCGAGTTAATTGCCATTCTCTCTATGGCAATTTCGGCACATTTAACTGTTGCCCAGATCCGCGCGATGATCTTCGCGCACCCGACTCTCTCTGAATCAATACATGAAACTGTTTAAACCCTGGAGGTTACCATGATGAAAGTGGTGCTGCCTGAATTAGGGGAAGGTATTACTAAAGCTACCGTCTCGTATTGGTTTTTTAAGGACGGGGAAAGAGTCAGCCAGAACGATGATCTGGTGGAATTAACTACCGATAAAACTACCTTTAATCTGCCCAGCCCCTGTACCGGAGTAATCTGTGAAATAATGTATAGCGAAGGCGAAAGCGTCAATGTGGGCCAGACATTGGCAGTAATTAACGAAGCCTAACCATTCTTATTGACAAGGCAGTACTTCTTTAGTATATATAATTATTATGGATAAGCTAAGGTATGGATAAATAAATGGCAATCGATTATAAGAAAGAATTAGAAAATACGGCCAGAAACATGATTTTTGTGCATGATCCGGATTCTTTGATTAAATTGATCGTGCGCATGATTGCTAGTAAAGCCAAGATTACCCACGCCAGTTTTTTCTTGTATAACCGCGACAAGCAGGGTTATCTGCTTACTGTTTCTAAGGGGTCGCTGGGTAAAAAGATACCCTTGGATTTGATCTGCATTGATAAAGATGACGTATTGATCCGTTTTTTTAAAGAGCGCAAGAGCACCCTTGTTTTCGGCAGGGAGGCCTTGGTTTACAGCCAAGCAGAAAATGCCCTAAAAAACGCAAGGTTAAAACCGGAAATCAAGCGCCAGCTGGCGCAAGTCCTTTATCAAATGGAGCTTTTAGATGCCGCGGTTTGCATCCCGGGTTATTTCAGGGATGAACTGCTGGGCTTCCTGCTATTAGGCAAGAAGCAGGCGGGTAAGGGATTTATCGACGAGGAATTGGATTTTTTCGCCGCTCTTAATTCTAATGTGGCAATGGCGATCAAAAACGCCCAGCTTTTTAAAGAGTTGGAATATGAGTTAGAGCGTAAACATCATTTGTTTGTGCGCACGACCATCGCCTTTGCCGCGGCTATTGAAGCCAAGGATCATTACACCCACAGCCATACCAGCCGGGTAACTAATATGAGTATTGAAATCGCCCATAGAATCAGCCAAAAATCAAAGAGAAACCTTGATGGAAAATTTTTCGAAAATCTCCATATCGCCAGCCTCTTGCATGATATCGGCAAGATCGGCGTGCCGGAGTATATTTTAAACAAAAGAAGCGGGTTGACTATCGGGGAGCGTAACCGCATTAAAGAGCATCCGATGATCGGAGTAGGTATTTTAAAACCGATTAAAGAGCTGGAAGGATCTTTGCTGGGGGTCAGGTACCACCACGAGCGATTTGACGGCAAGGGTTATCCTGAAGGCTTAAAAGGAGAACAGATTCCTTTGGTTGCTTCAATAATCTCCGTAGCCGATTCTTTTGATGCCATGACTACTGATCGGCCATACCGCGCGGCCCTTAATAAGGCTGACGCGATTAATGAGATCAGGCAGTTAGGCGGCCAACAGTTCTGCCCCCGCGTTACCGATACTTTCCTGGAGCTCTGCAAGGAAGGAAAAATCTAACTTTTCTATGCGGCCTAAACGTATAATTTTAATGTATATTTCGGAAGTTTCCGGCCACCGCAGCGCCACACTGGCTATTGAAAAAGCGATTAAAGAGCTGCGCCCGGATACGGAGATCTTAAGCATTAATGCCTTTAATTATACTAACCCCATATCGGAAAAGGTAATTAACCGGATTTATATGGAGGTAATTAAGCGCACCCCCAAGCTCTGGGATTACCTTTATGATAATCCCAGCGTGGTCAAGGGGCTGGAAAATATTAAACGCCGTATCCATAAATCAAATTCGCCGAAACTTAAAAAACTTTTTGATCGTTTTAATCCCGATTTAGTGGTCTGCACTCAGGCATTTCCCTGCGGCATGGTTGCCGATTATAAAAAAGCTTATGGGCTAAATTTACCGCTTGTAGCGGTACTTACGGATTATATTCCGCATTCTTATTGGGTTTATGAGAAGGTGGATTACTATATAACCCCTTCGGAAGATGTCTCCGCGCGCTTGGAAAAAAAAGGAGTTCCTTCTTCTAAAATTAAGGCCCTGGGGATTCCCTTTGATCATAAGTTCAACCAGAAAATAGATAAGGAAAGCGTCTTCCACAAATTAAAATTAAATCCACAGAAGCCGGTAATCTTAATTATGGGCGGCGGCCAGGGGCTGGGGCCGATTAAAACCATCGTTAAATCATTAGAGAAAAGCCAAAATAATATCCAGGAATTGATCGTTGCCGGGACCAATAAGAAGCTATTTAATTCGCTGAAACGAAAAATTAAGCATTATAAAAAAGATATCCATCTGTTTGGTTTTATCCAGAATATCCATGAGTTAATGCGTATCTCCAACCTGATTATATCTAAGCCGGGGGGAGTTACTACCGCCGAAGTCCTGAGTATGGGCCTGCCGATGATCATTGTCAAACCTATCCCCGGGCAGGAAATCAATAATACCAATTTTTTAACGCATAAGGGAGCGGCAATCAAAGTAGACAAACCTGAAGAGGTGCATCAGATTATTGATGACTTATTAAATAACCGAACAAGGTTAGAGCAGCTTAAGCTGGCGGCTTTAAGGATCGCCAAGCCCGGGGCAAGTATGGATATCGCCAAACTTCTTTTGAGTTTATAATCGTGCTAAATTATTATATTTATCGTTTCGGACAATTTATCGCGCTAATCTTGCCAATAAGGGTGGTTTACGCGATCGCGGTTTTTTTAGCCGACCTGCATTATTTTTTTGCCTTCCGCGACCGCAGGTTTGTAAAAGCTAATTTACGGGCTATTTTTCCGGAGAAACCGGATAGAGAGCTGCGCAAGATAAACAAGCAGGTTTTTCGGAATTTCGCCAAATACCTTGTGGATTTTTTCCGTTTTGAAAAGTTAGACCTTGGCTACCTGGAAAAAAACATAAAATTAGAAAATATGCATTATTTTGATGAAGCTTTAGCCAGGGGTAAAGGCGTGGTTGTTTTGACCGCCCACCTTGGTAATTGGGAGTTGGGGGGAGTGGCTATCGCGCTTTTAGGCTATCCCTTCTGGGTGGTGGCCCTGCCGCATAAAAACAAAAAAGTTGATGCTTTCTTTAATACCCAGAGGAATAGAAAAGGGGTTAAGGTTGTGAGTATGGGCAAGGCGGTGAGAAGCTGCCTTGCTGAAATCAGGAATAATCATATGGTCGCTTTAGTCGGTGACCGGGATTTTACCGAAAAAGGGATTGTCATTGATTTTTTTGGGTTACCAACGCATTTCCCTGAAGGCCCGGCGGCTTTAAGCCTGATGACCGGCTCAAGCATTGTCCCGGGTTTTATGCTCAGGAATCCGGATGATAGTTTTACATTAAGGATCGAGAAACCGGTGGAGTTTTCTCCCACCGGGGATAAAGCCAAAGATTTAGCCGGTTTGGTTACGGTTTATAAAAATATTTTTGAGGATTACATCCGTAGGTATCCTGAACAATGGTATGTCTTTCGCAGGTTTTGGATTAAATAAATATGCGCACTTGTGTAATTATTCCGACTTATAATGAAACAAAAGCGATCGCCGGGCTAATTGGGCAAATACGCCGATTAGGGCTGGAGGTAATTATCATCGATGATGGCTCAAGCGATGATACGGCAAAAATTGCCCAAGCCTGCGGGGCCACAGTCTTACGCAATGAGTCCAATCTTGGCAAAGGGGCTTCTTTAATCAAAGGATATAATTATGCCATTGCTCAAGGATTTGAAGCGGTGATCAGCATGGATGGGGATGGGCAGCATTCCTGCGATGATATCAAAGCGTTTATTCAGAAAGCGCAAACTTCCCAAAGCGCGGTTATCGTCGGTAATCGGATGGAGACGACTAAAAATATGCCGGTTGTGCGTATTCTGACCAACCGTTTAGTTTCAAAATTAATTTCAATTATGATCAAACAAAATGTTCCTGATACGCAATGCGGTTTTCGCCTGCTGAAAAAAGAGGCGCTGGCCAAATTGGATTTATCGGCATCTAAATACGAGATAGACTCTGAAATTTTGATAAAAGCAGCGCGTTTAGGCTTTAAGATCGAATCCATCCCGATCCAGACTATTTATTCGGGGCAAAAAAGCCAGATCAATCCTTTTATAGATACCTTAAGGTTTTTTCGTTTCATAATCCGGAATTTATGAGTGGTCCCAGATGATTCAGGTTTATACGGGTAATGGTAAGGGAAAAACTACCGCGGCAATGGGGTTGGCTTTACGAGCTGCCGGAGCGGGTTTCAATGTTTATATCTGCCAGTTTGCCAAAGGCCGCTGTTATAATGAAATTAAGGCGCTCAAGAAAATCGATAATATTAAGGTAGAGCAGTTTGGCCGTCGCTGTTTTATAAAAAAATCACCTGAAAAAATTGATAAGCAAATGGCGCTTGCCGGACTTAAGAGATTAAATGAAATTATCGGTAAGAGGATATATCAGATGGTTATCTTGGATGAAATTAATATTGCTGTAAAATTAGGGTTAATACCTTTGGGCGATTTACTTAAACTAATAAATGATACTCCTAAGAACGTAGAGTTGGTGTTTACCGGCCGTTATGCCCATCCTGAAATTATTAAGTTAGCGGATTTAGTCAGCCAGGTCAAAGAGAGAAAGCATTATTACACTAAAGGTATCAAAGCCAGAAGAGGCATTGAATTTTGACAATGAAAAAAATACTTTTTACCTGGAGCGGAGGCAAGGATAGCGCCATGGCTCTTTATGAATTACAAAAAGTTTATAATTATAAGATTTGGGCTTTATTAACAACCATCACAGATGGCTACGATAGGATTAGTATGCATGGTGTCCGTAACGCACTGCTTGAACAACAAATTGAATCTTTAGGTTTTCCGCTTGAGAAGATTCATATCAGCAAGGATGCATCTAACGAGGAATACGAACTAAAAATGAAAAATGCACTTTTGCGCTACCGGACTCAAGGTGTTTGCTTGGTAGCTTTCGGAGATATTTTTTTAGAAGATCTGCGTACATATAGAGAGGAAAATCTATCAAGAATAGGATTGAAGGGGATCTTTCCTTTATGGAAGAGGGATACTACTGCGCTTGCGCATACATTTATCGATTTGGGTTTTAAAGCAGTTATCAGTTGTATTGATTCAAAATGTCTGGATAAATCGTTTGCCGGCAGGGTGTTTGATAAACAATTTTTATCCGAACTTCCTTTAAATGTTGACCCCTGCGGTGAAAATGGAGAGTTTCATTCTTTTGTTTATGGGGGGCCAATATTTAAAAGTGAGATAGCTTACGAAAAAGGAGAAGTTGTTTTGAGAGATAACCGTTTTTATTATTGTGATTTAATGCCCATTTGATAAAACTCGGATTAATCCTAAATTTTAGCTTGACATAAAAAGTAATTTACATTAACATTACAGATAATAAAAGGAGGCTTAAATGTTGGCAATCAGTCTAATTATTATCGGAATATTATTAAGGTTTATCCCGCATACCGCTAACTTTACTCCGGTGGCAGCTATCGCTATATTTGCCGGAGTATATTTAAATAAAAAACAGGCTTTGATTGTGCCGCTTTTACTTATGGCCTTAAGCGATATATTTTTAGGTATGCATAATGTGATCCTCTTTACCTGGGGAAGTTTTGTTTTGGTTACTTTCTTGGGGATTTGGGCCAAAAATCATAAGACATTTAGGGGCATCGCCTCCACTGCCGTAGTTTCTTCAGTTTTGTTTTACGTCATTACTAATTTCGGTGTTTGGGCTATGGGTTGGTATCCGCACACCGCCAAAGGCCTGCTGGATTGCTATATTTTAGGCCTGCCATTTTTACGTAATTTTGGAGTAGCTACGCTTGTATATACGGCAGTATTTTTTGGCGCTTATGAGCTTATCGCGCGCAGAGTGGCTGATACAAAGTTAGCAAAAGTTCTTTTATAAGGTTACAAGGTTAACGTTACTGGTCCAGGGAAGGCCGTGTGAATCGGTCGCAGTTCCCGCTGCTGTAAAAGAGGTCGAAATTCTCTTGAATATTTGCCACTGGTTTAACCAAAGCCGGGAAGGCAGGAGAAGAGTAGGATAAACTCTTAAGTCAGAAGACCTGACCAGGAACAGATGTCCAACAATTACTTTTAAACCCGCGGACAGGTTTAAAAGGGTTAGAAAACAGGGATAACCCTTAATGCTTTTAGTTAAAGCGTTAAGGGTTTTTTGTTTTAGGCAGGTCCGGGAATGGAGAAAAAATGTTTTGCAATAGGTCGGCAGCAAGATTTTTAGTTGCGCTATCAGTTGTTTTGGGAACTTTTGTTTTTTCTTATGCAGATGATGTGGATTTGGAAAAAATTGTGGTAACTCCGTATCGTTATGGCGAAAGTTTAGCTAAAACAGCGGCGGATGTTACTGTAGTGACAAAAGGAGATATAGAAGGATCAAATTCTCACAATGTGGTTGATGTATTTAGGTCAATACCCGGGGTTACAGTGCGGGATTATTTTGGCAACGGAACTCAAGCAACAGTAGATATAGGAGGCTTTGGAGAGCAGGGGCCACTTAACGTATTAGTATTAGTTGACGGCCGGCGCGCAAACAATGTTGACTTAAGCGGCGTTAACTGGAATCAAATTCCGCTTGATGAAGTAGAGCGTATCGAAGTTGTTCGCGGAGGTTCTGGCGCAGTGCTATACGGTGATAATGCATCTAGTGGCGTAGTCAATATTATTACCAAAAAGGGTTCAGGAAAACCAAAAGTAGAACTAGAAACTGAATACGGCAGCTATGATATGAACAAAGAAAAATTATCTCTAGGTGGTAAAGTTAACAATAAGCTTTCTTATTGGTTTAGCCTTGGACGCGATTCTACTAATGGCTATCGCAATAACAGCTTTAACAAAGATAGTGATTTTGCTTCTAAAATCGCTTATGATTTTAATGATATGCTGTCTGCACATTTTGACTCGGGATTTCATGCTTCAACTTATGGTCTGCCTGGGGCATTGTTTCAAAGTGATATAGATCAGCATAGCAGGAGGTATGCCAGATTCGGCAATGATCATGCTAATGGTAAAGACTACTATTTTGTTCTTGGGCCAAAACTCCAATTTCTAGGATTGGGAAATCTTAATTTGGATTTTAGTTACCGTCAGAATGATGTTGATTCATATTATCTGACCTCAAACCATCTTGCTTACAGGAATAGTATTGAAACTTTTGGGATGACGCCGAAGTATACGTTAGACAATAGCATTTTTAATCACGATAATAAATTCATCGCCGGGCTCGATTTTTACCGTTCTCTATATAGTTCAAGATCCTGCCCTATGTCTGATGATAGTACAGTAAATCAATATACGGATATTCATAAGAATTCATTAGGAAGCTACCTGCAGGATGAGTTTTCTATTCTTAAACAGTTAACTCTAGTAGGTGGCTACCGCCATGAATTTGCTGATTACACATTTGCTTATCATGATAATACCGGATTTAACCCCGACCAAGATACTAAAGTAAAATTTAATATGGATTCTTTTAACAGCGGCCTTACCTATACTTATAAAGATGATTCAAATGTTTTTTTAAATGTGAACAGAAGCTTCCGTTTTCCCGAAGTAGATGAGTTTACCTATATGGATGCAACGTCTTTTCAAACGCTGCTTAATACTGATCTTAAGCCGCAATCTTCGATAGATTACCAAATTGGTTTGCGGCATAAATTTTCTGACCGTTTTAAGGGTAACTTATCATTATTTAGAATGAATGTTAAAAATGAGTTGTATCTTAATGCCACGGATACTTGGGATGGCTTCGAGTGGAATAGTAAGAATGAAAATTATGATAGAACTGTTCATGAAGGCCTGGAATCATCATTGGATGCCAAGCTTAATGATTGGGTAACATTATTCGGAAATTATACTTTTACCAATGCCTATTTTGATGGTGGACAATATAGCGGGAGCCAGATACCTTTGGTATCTAAGCATAAAGGAAGCGTTGGATTAAAATTCGCATTACCAATGGATATATCCTTAAATATTATTGGTACTTATCTAGGTCCTAGATATTATTTAAACGATCAGGCAAACGCTTATTCTAAGTTAAATGGGTATATGGTTGCCGACACCAATTTGTCTTGGCATTGTAAGGATTTTAAAGTCACATTTGGAATTAATAATCTTTTTGATAAGCAATATTCGGAATATGCCGGAGTGTTGCAAGGATTTTCTGTGGGGCATGCCGTAGGTGATAAATTCTATTATCCTAATCCGGGAAGAAATTTTAGTTTAAAAGTTAACTATACTTTTTAATCTGAAGAAATAAGGGGTGTTTCCCTAGCTTTCCTATTGACAAATAACGCAGTTGTGCTATAGTTTTTCCTAATTTTCCAAAACTACAAAGTTGTAGTGAATTCCATGTATTTTTGAAAGGAGCGGAGTAAAGATGGGTTTTGATCTGTTGTTATTGGCGCCGGTTGGTTCGATATTAGCGTTAAGTTTTGCTTTTTATCTGGCCTTGAGTATTTTAAAAATGGATGAGGGTACGGATAAAATGAAGGAGATCGCCCACGCGGTGCGCGTTGGCGCCCAGGCCTATTTAAAAAGGCAGTATCTGGGTATTTCGATGTTTTTTATTGTGGTATTTTTTATCCTTCTGGCCATGGCCCTGAAGAATTATTTGGTAATTTTTGTGCCGTTTGCTTTTTTAACCGGAGGTTTCTTTTCAGGTTTGTCCGGTTTTATCGGGATGACTATTGCCACCCAGTCCTCTAACCGCACTGCCCAAGCCGCGTCTAAGAGTTTGAATTCCGGCCTGCGGGTTGCTTTTTCAAGCGGAGCAGTCATGGGTCTTACCGTTGTCGGTTTAGGGCTATTGGATTTAAGTATCTGGTATTATTTCCTAAATTGGTATTATTCTTGCCATCCCATCCCGTTGGGAACGGATAAAATCGCGGCAATTACTTCCACGATGCTTTGTTTTGGCATGGGGGCCAGTTCGATGGCGCTTTTTGCCAGGGTGGGTGGAGGTATTTTTACTAAAGCCTCGGATGTCGGAGCGGATTTAGTCGGTAAGGTTGAAGCAGGAATTCCTGAGGATGATCCGCGTAACCCGGCAGTTATCGCTGATAATGTCGGTGATAATGTCGGCGATGTCGCGGGTATGGGCGCTGACCTTTATGAATCTTATGTTGGTTCAATTGTTGCCACTTCAGCTTTAGGTGTTGCTGCCGGCCTTGGTGTTGCCGGGGTAACCGTGCCGATGGTTATGGCCGCGGTAGGAGTTGTTTCATCGGTTATCGGGACTTTCTTTGTAAAAAGCGGAGAGCAGGCCAGCCAAAAAGTTCTCTTAGCCGCTTTACGTAAAGGGGTCTTTACCAGTTCATTTCTGGTTGCGATAATCTCATTTTTTCTGGTTAAGGCAACATTAGGCGCGCAGCATTTAGGCGTTTATTGGTCAGTCTTGGCAGGTTTAGTTGCCGGAGTATTGATCGGCCTGTGCACGGAATATTATACTTCCAGCGGCTTTAAGCCGACCAAATCTATTGCTGATGCCTCTTTAACCGGCCCGGCAACTGTAATTATCGGGGGTATTGCGGTAGGGATGATGTCTACCGCCATTCCGGTAATTATCGTATGCATTGCTATTTTAATAAGTTTTTATTTATCCGGCGGGGCCGCGAATTTTAACGCCGGCCTTTACGGTATCGCCATTTCAGCCGTGGGCATGCTTTCGACTTTAGGTATAACTTTGGCTACTGATGCTTATGGGCCGGTTGCGGATAATGCCGGAGGAAACGCGGAGATGTCAAAACTGCCTCCTGAGGTAAGAAAAAGAACCGATGCCTTGGATGCTTTAGGTAATACGACTGCGGCAACCGGTAAAGGTTTTGCCATTGGTTCGGCAGCCTTAACCGCATTAGCCTTGATTGCCGCGTATAAAGATCAGGTTTTGCTTTTTGGTAAAGATATTAATGCCAGTATGATGAATCCTACGGTATTAGTAGGTTTGTTTTTAGGAGGAATGCTGCCATTTTTATTCTGTTCTATGACCATGCGCGCAGTGGGAAGAGCAGCGGGTAAGATTGTCGTGGAAGTACGCCGGCAGTTTAAGGAGATTATTGGCCTGATGGAAGGCACAGCTAAACCTGATTACGCGCGCTGTGTAAATATTGCCACTGCGGCAGCACAAAAAGAAATGATCGCTCCTTCACTTTTGGCAATCGTGGCCCCCATAGGCGTAGGACTGTTTATAGGTATTGATGCGGTTGCCGGGCTTCTGGTAGGGGCAACTGTTACCGGCTTTGTTTTAGCGGTGATGATGGCTAATTCCGGTGGCGCCTGGGATAATGCCAAGAAGTTTGTGGAAGAAGGGCATCATGGCGGTAAAGGGTCGCTAGCGCATAAAGCCACAGTGGTTGGCGATACAGTGGGTGATCCGTTTAAAGATACTTCCGGGCCGAGCTTAAATATTTTAATCAAGCTGATGTCCATGGTTTCTATTGTTTTTGCCTCATTTATTATTAAAAATACCTTATTTAAGTAATCAAAAGACCCTGTTTCCAGGCTAATCGGGAAACAGGGTCTTTTTTATGTTAATTTTTTGTTGCCAAGGTGTTTTTAGTGCTATAATTATAGCCATGGATGATTTGGAGTTTGTCCAAGGCTGCCTCAAAGGGAACAAGCAATCCTGGTCTGAATTCATCTCGCGTTATTCCCGCCTAATCTATAACTATATCTATAGTGTTTTAGCTGTCAGAGGACATACTGCTCCTTTGGAACAGGTCGAGGATATTTTCCAAGAAATATTTCATGCCTTAATCAAGGATAACTATAAAAAATTATCCACTTATCAAGCTAAAAATGGCTGTTCTTTAGCCAGTTGGCTCAGGCAGGTCACCATTAACTTTACCATTGATTATTTACGCAAACTTAAGCCTGCTGTATCTCTTGATGCGGAGAATGAGGATGGTTTTGCTTTAGGGGATACCCTCAAAGATCTAACGGCCGGGGCAATTGAATTCCTTAATGATCAGGATCGCCGTAAGACCCTCCAGGAGTGTATCAGCTTGCTTGAGTCCGATGAACAGTTTTTTCTCGAACTATTTTTGAATCAGGGGCTAAGCCTGGAGGAGATCAAGGGTTATTATAAAATTAACCGTGGAGCAGTGGATATGCGCAAGAGCAGGATATTCCAGAAACTGCAGGATTGTTTTAAAAAGAAAGGTTTTTTAGGTTAGATTTCTTAAGATTCTACGTCTATTGAGTCAGGAGAGGAGCAATGCTTAACTATTTAGAGAAAATAACAAAAATTATTTACCGGCAGTGGAAAAAAGGTAGGAGTTTTAAGGCAAAGGGGCATCCCAGCGAAGAGGATCTGGCTTGTTTTCTTGAGGGTAAGTTTTCCGTTCAAGATAAAGAAGCTGTCCAGAAACACCTGCTTAGTTGTGATATTTGCGCCGAATATTTAAGTGTCCCGCTTAAGATACAGCCGCATTTAGGCGTGGATGTCCCGGCGCAACTGCTAGAGAAGGTTAAAAAACTGCTTGGGCTGGAAACCAGTGAAAATTTATTAGAGATATTTCTTAAGCTTAAAGATAAAGCTATGGAGATTATTCAGACTACCGGAGACGTGTTGGTTGGCCAGGAGTTGATTCCGGCTCCGGTTTTACGCAGCCGGAAAATCGATGAATTTAAGGAAGAGGTAAGTATTTTAAAGGATTTGCAGCAGATTAGAATATTGGCTAAGATTCAGAATAGGGACACTAAGAGTTTTAATCTTACAATTACCGTTAAGGATAAAAAAAGCCAGAAGGTGAGTAAAAATTTACGGATTACTCTTATAAGAGACGGAGTTGAGTTAGAATCATATATTACTGATTCAGCCGGAAGCAGTTTTTTTGAAAATATCCTGCCGGGTAACTATTCGGTAGAAGTCAGCCGGGAAGACCAAAAGGAAGCGGTAATTGATTTAAAAGTTCAAGCCTAAGCTTATGCCTTATGCGCAAGCCCTAATCTTAGAAGTTTTTAAGCAGGATAACGCGCTTAAGATGGGCTTATTTGACCAGAGCCAAACCACCCCCACTTTACGCCATTACAGCCAAGTGGGGGTTTCTTTTTCAGAATTAAGGCAATTAAGCACGGAGATGGTGGGTATTTTAAACTGCCTGCCTAAAGATCAATCATCTAAACATGATCAGCTAAGAAGCCTGCAAAAGATCGGCCGCCTGCTTTGGGACCATCTGCTTAGCCGTTCGATTAAGGAGAAACTAAAAAATACCGGTTCTTGCATATTAACCCTTTCTTTGGATGAAGAACTGATTTATATACCATGGGAATTGGTTTTTGACGGGGTGGATTTTTTCTGCTTGAAATTCAGCTTAGGCAGGTTAGTGCGCAGTAAAGGAGATTCCACATTGCTACAGTATCGTAATTTATCGGATAGTTTAAGGATGTTGATTTTGGCCAATCCGAACAACGATTTAAAATCCGCTTATACCGAAGGTTTAAATATCAAAAACCAATTTAGCCATAAAACCAAAAAGGTGCAGGTTGATTTTAAATCCACCAATATTGACAAAAACTATGTGCGGAAGAATCTCTGTGATTATGATATTGTGCATTTTGCCGGCCACTGCGAGTTTGACCGCAAAGAGGATCAAGAGAACGGCTGGGTTTTAAGCGACGGAATTTTTAAGGTTGAGGATATTCTTCGGATGGGCCAGAGTTGCAGTTTACCGGCCCTGATATTCTCAAACACCTGCCATTCCGCCCAGGTAAGGCCTACTTTGATCGACTCGGAGTATCAAAGAGACAATTATGGGATGGCCAGCGCCTTTTTATTTGCCGGAGTAAGGCATTATATCGGATCCATCCGTAAAATTGAAGATAATGCCAGCCTGGTATTTGCCCGGGAATTTTACGCAAAACTTATTTCAGGGGTAAGCGTGGGAGAGTCTTTACGTTTATCTAAATTAAAGCTGGTAAAGGAATATAGTTTAAGCAGTTTACATTGGGTAAACTATTTACTTTATGGCGATCCTGGATTTAATTTTTTTAAAATCCCACGGCACAGAGAAACCAGGCGTAAAACAGGCGCTTTTTATAAAAAGCTTATAATTGGAATTGGTTTGCCTGTTTTTTTAATTTGCGCCAGTATCCTTCTGGCATTTTGGCTGCCTAAGATCAATCCGCAAAAGCTATACTTGTTTCTTAATTCCGAAGCCCAGTTCCGTAAAGGCAATAATCAGGCGGCCATTGTTTTAGGGGAGCAGGTAATTAAGAAGGACCAGGATTTTCTCGCGGTTTATCCGGTGATTGCCAATGCCTACCAGCGCCTTGGCAATAAAGATCAGGCGTTGAAATATTATTTTGATTATGTGCTTAAGAGTGAAAAGCTGAATGATAAAGCCCACCTTGCGCAGGCCTATATAAAATTGGGGTGGTTTTATCAGCTGGACGGACAGTATGTCCGCGCCCAAGAGTTATATGAGAAGGCGATCAATCTAAGCCGCCAACTAAAGGATAAGAAAAATGAAGCAGTGGCTTTAAGGAAATTAGCCGTCTGGCATATTGATAAGAAAAATTACGGGCAGGCCCTGGATCTGTTAACCAAGAGCGCTTCCATTAACCTGGAGAGCCCTGATAATTCGGGAAGCGCTAAGAACCTGGCAAGCGATTATTTTGATATCGGGCTGGTTTTTGCCAATAAAAATGATTATGCGGCAGCCAAGGATTTTTACGAGAAAAGCCTTAAGATATTTCAACGGCTAAAGCTAAATAATGAATTAAGCGATTGTTATTTTAATTTGGGGGAGATCTATTTTTACGAGAAACAGTATCAGAAGGCGCTGGATTATTACTTTAAAGGCTTGAAATTAGACCAGGAGCAAAATAATAGAGTTAATTTAGCCAGCGGCTATAATATGATCGGAGAACTTTATTTGGAAATTGATGATTCGACAAGAGCCCAGAGTTATTTTAAGCAAGCGGTTGAGTCATCCGAAGAAATCAACAGCCGGATGGATTTAGCCAATGCCAGTTATAATCTTGGGTTGTTATATAAGAAACAGGGAAGAAAGAATCTGGCCAGGGAATATTGGCGTAAGGCGCAGGAAATCTATCGCTTAGTCGACCCGGATAGATACCAGGAAACCAAAACCCAATTGTTGGAGTTGAATAGTTTATAATAGAAAATAAAGGGAACGTTTCTATTTTTTTTATAGCTTCAGCTCTTAAAAAATAGAAACGTTCCCTGGTTTTTATTCAAAAAAATACTTGACAATTATTATTTTTTAGTTATACTCTACTAAGTTGATAGAGTTAGTAGGGAAGGGGAAGTATGAATATAACTTATAAAGGTGATTACGCGTTAAAAGCGCTTTTGGATTTAGCGGTGCATTATGACTTAGGATTATCAACGATACACGATATTGCCAAGCGTATCAATGCCCCGGTTAAGTTTCTTGAACAGGTCCTTCTGGATTTAAAAAAGGGCGGTTTTGTGGAAAGCCGGCGCGGTAATGTCGGTGGTTATTTGCTCTCCCGGCCTCCGGCTAAAATAGTGTTGGGAGATGTGGTTAGATTTATTGACGGCCCGACAGAGCCGATTGCCTGTGTTGGAAGTGATTATTCAGGTTGTACCGATATATATAGGTGTAGTTTTCGCAGGATCTGGCAGGATGTAGCCAAAGCTACTTCGGGGATAATCGATAATATAACCTTTGAAGACTTGGTAAATAAGCTAGAAGTGAACAAAGAAGCGCTGGTTTATCAGATTTAAATAAGCGTTGATGAAAATGGAAAATATAAAAATAGGCAGTGATACGGTTATTAAAAACATTAAAGAGGCGGTTTTGGGCCTTGATTATGGTGACGTCCTGATCAAAGTGCATAATTCCAGGATTGTGCAGATTGAGGTGACTCAAAGGAAGCGTTTTGACGATGCCCATAAAATTGAAGGAGGTGGCGGAATATAGCTTTAGGTATTATTAGTAAGCTTAATAAGAGATGGTGAAATTATTATTAATTCAGTAGCACCCCGCGCTTATAAGGAATTGCGCGGGTGTGCCCTTGTGGGCAAGGAGGAATAAAATGAGTATTTTGGATAACAAGGATGATTTAAAGGAATTGGTGGAAACGCTGAATTTTAAGGAGAAGGTAGAAAGGTCAAAACAATTGATCAAGGAGGCATATAAGCGTTACGGAGATTCTTTGGTAGTCGCGAATAGTTTAGGCAAGGATTCAGTGGCAGTATGGGATTTGGCAAAAAAGGTAAACCCGAAGATCCGCGGATTTATCGTTACCACCAGGTTTAAGCCTGCGGAAACAATTAAATTTATGAAAGAAGAGGTAGCGCGGTATCCTGAATTAAAAGTGTATCAAAATGATTCAGAGATTCCCGAGAGGCTATATGAAACTGAGCCGGATAAATGTTGCGATATTTTAAAAGTTGAACCGGTGAAAAGATCCATTGAAGAGATGCATGTGAAATGCTGGGTTACGGGATTGCGCTGCACAGAGGGCCGTACGCGAACTGATTTTAAAGAAGTGGAAGAAAGGGATAAGGGCCTAATTAAGCTTAATCCGATTCTGATCTGGAAGGAGCGCGAAGTCTGGCAGTATTTAGCGCTTTATCGGGTTCCGGTGAATCCGCTCTATGGAGAAGGATACCGTTCACTGGGATGCGCGCCTTGCACCAAGATTACCAATGACGATAATGAACGCGCCGGACGTTGGATCGGCACCAGCAAATGCGGCGGAGAATGCGGGATACATACCCGGCCGCTTAAAAAGTAAAGGAGGTGAGAGGGAGCCAGTTGTAATTAAAAAGCTAAGCGGATAACCGTAAAGGCAATATATAAAAATAATTTTTGACCGACCAGTCAACTGGAAGAAGAAAGAAATAAAAGGAGCAAGAAATGAGAGTTCTTCTAGTTGTAGGTTGGTTGTTAGCAGCGCAGCTGGCTTCAGCAACCTTAGCATTTGCTGTTGAAACCGATGTTGATAAGTTGCTTGAATTTCTGATTAAGGAAAAAGTCCTGACTCAAGAAAAGGCAACGGAATTCAGGGCGGATTTAGCGATAAAGAAGCAGGAAGAAAAACAACCCGCAGCGGTTCCTGATTGGGTCCAGAACATTAAACTTAAAGGGGATGTCAGGACAAGATATGAATGGGATAAGAATAAAAACCAGCAGGATAATTCAAGAGCAAGGATTAGAGTTAGGATAGGAGTAGAAGCTAAGGTTAACAATAAACTAAAGGCGGGTATTGGTATTTCAACCGGAAACACTAATGATCCGCGTTCCAGGGATATTACGCTGGGTAATTCTTCTACGGCTAACACGCCAGGCTCGCCCAAAGGTATTATCCTGGATTATGCATATGGGCAATATACGCCATTCAACTGGTTAACCTTAACTGCCGGTAAGTTCCAGAACGTTTTGTGGCAGCCCTTTGATGCGTTATGGGATAATGATATTACTCCGGAAGGATTCGGTGTTAACTTAAGCCATAAGTTTAACTCAAAGCTGGATTTCTTCTTGAATAATTTATTTTACATTTTAAAGAATGATTCCAGGCTCGATAAACAGGCTTTTCTGGAAGCTTTACAATCCGGGATAAATTGGGCTGTAAATGGTAAAGTCAAACTGAAGAGCGCTCTTACTTACTATCTTTTTCAAGGCGTAAAGGGCGCGCAGAAGTTTAGCGATAGTAAAAGCGGCACAGCTCCTTACGCATCAAGCGGCAATACCTTGGTTGGCGGAACATATAGGTATAATTATAACTCCATTCAACCGACCGTTGAACTCTCATTTAAAGATCCATTCCAAGGATTTTTGCCTTACGCGGCTATTTTCGGAGACTACATTTATAATGTCTCTAGCGTAGGAAACGGAGCAGGTGGTTTTGATCTGGGTTTGAAATTCGGAGCGGAAAAAGTCAGTGACTGGAAACAATGGCAGGGCAAACTGGTATATTCAAAATTAGGCAGAGATAGCCGGCTGGATATATTAACCGATAATAATCGGTATGGTGGAAACACCAATTCCCAGGCTATTGAGGGTATTTTGGAGTTTGGATTAGGTAAGAATACGACTCTAGTACTGGATTATTATTCTTCACAGAGTCTCACTAAGGCCAGCTCAACCGGTTATGCTCCAGAGCAGCTTTTTCAGGCTGACTGGAATTTGAAATTTTAAGGGAGGAAAAATGAAAAAATTAATTATTATCGCGTTAGCATTAAGTCTTTTGAAGATTTCAAGTAATAATGTTTTTGCTCAAGGAAGTGAACTCCAGGGTACCCTGACACTGTCAGGCGCCTGGGCAATTTATCCTACGGCAGTGGCTTGGGCAGAGGGTTTTCAGAAGAAATACCCTAAAGTAAAAATCGATGTTTCAGCCGGAGGCGCAGGGAAAGGCGCTACTGATGCCATTACCGGTTTAGTTGATATCGGAATGGTTTCACGCGAGCCGGATCCCGCAGAGATTAAAAAAGGAATAACGCCGGTTTATATTCTTCATGACGCGGTTTTTGCTGTAATTAATGAAAAAAATCCCGCACTTGAGAGTATCCTTAAAAAGGGGGTTAATAAAGAAAACTTTATTGATTCCTGGGTTAATGGATCAATCGCTACCTGGGATAAGGTAGCAGCTAGCAAAGTGAATAAACCGATTCATCTTTTTACGCGCTCTGATTCCTGCGGAGCTGCCCAAAGTTGGGCGGGATACTTGGGTAAAAAGCAGGAGGATTTAAAAGGGATCGGAGTTTATGGCGATCCGGGGATTTTGGAAGCGGTAAAAAAAGATCCAATCGGCATAGGCTACAATAATTTCAGTTATGTATTCTCCCGTGATGGCGCATTAGCTAACGGTATAAGATTAGTTCCGATAGATTCAAATGAGAATGGTAAAGCCGATGCCGATGAAATATATACAAACCGTGATGAGGCAGTAAAGGCGATAAGAGCGGGTAGGTATCCGGCGACACGAAGGAATTATTTTTTTGTAAAAGGCAAACCTGCCGGTTTAGTCAGGGAATTTATTCTATTTGCTCTTTCTGAAGAAGGGGTTAAAATAGTAGATGAAGTTGGGGCAAGCCTCTCTTTAGCTACGCAGGAGCGGGAAAAGGTCTTAAAAAGCTTAGAGTAAAAGGGATAGGGGATGTATCAAAAAAGGACAATTAAAGATATAACCGCCAAGCACATTATGTTTACCCTGACTCTTCTGGTAAGCTTGCTGGTTGTAGTTATTGCTTGGGGATTATTTACAAGATCCCGGCCTATTCTTAGTGAAAATAGCCTTACGGCGCTTTTGTTTTCAGTAAAATGGCACCCCACCCAGGGACAATTTGGGTTCGCGCCATTTATTCTGGGAACAATTTATGTGACGCTGGTGGCCATTGTTTTAGCCGTCCCATTAGCCATATTTAGCGCTGTATTTCTCGCGGAGTATGCGCCGAAGGCCTTAAGAAATAGTTTTAAACCTGTGCTTGACCTATTGGCGGGGATTTCTCCGGTAATCTTCGGGGCCTTCGGCGTTTTAGTAATCGTTCCTCTTGTGCAAAAATATTTATTACCTGTCGTTGCGCATCTGGCAAAGTTTGTTCCGTTTTTAGCGACTAACAATTTTACCGGTTTTGGCGTATTTTCCGCCGGAATTATCCTGGCGATGATGATATTCCCGATTATGACCCAAGTTGCCGAGGAAGTAATCCACAGCATCCCTAAAGAAGTCAGGGATTCTTCGCTGGCTCTTGGGGCAACGCATTGGGAAACAATTAAATATGTGGTTTTAAAAAAGTCCCGGCCGGGTATCATTGCCGCGGTTATTCTTGGTTTAGCCAGGGCCTTTGGAGAGACAATAGCAGTGCTGATGGTGGTCGGTAATGTGGTGCAGATCCCCAAATCTTTATTTGATGCCGCCTATACGCTGCCGGCCCTGATTGCCAATAATTACGGCGAAATGATGTCTATCCCGTTATATGATTCCGCGTTATTATTGGCCGCTTTAATTTTACTGGTAGTTACTGTATTTTTTAATATATTAGCCTGGTTAATTCTTGCCAGAGTTGAAAAAGCATATGTCTAATATCCAAAATAGAATCTTAGAAGAAAAAATTTTTAAAACTATTATGTTGGTTTCGTTTATTTTTGTAATTTTTATTTTTTTAAGCATGATCGCGGTTATTGTTATCAAGGGGCTGCCGGGGCTAAACTGGAAAATGCTAACTCAGACTCCTAAAAGCGGTTATTACATTGGCGGGGAGGGTGGTATTCTTAATGCGATCCTAGGTTCACTTTACCTTGCTGTAGGAGCTACTTTACTGGCAGCGTTGATCAGTGTTCCGGTTGTTCTCTTTATTAATGTGTACCTTAAAAAAGATTCCTGGTTTGCCATGTTGGTCAGATTTTCCTTTGATGTATTATGGGGAATTCCTTCAATTGTCTACGGCGCGTTTGGTTTCGCGGTAATGATATTTTTTCATGTGCGCGCTTCATTATTGGGGGCAATTATAACTGTCGCTATCTTAGAATTCCCGATAATCTCGCGCGTAGCCGACGGAATCCTTAAATTGGTTCCTGTGGAATTAAAAGAGGTATCTTTAAGTTTGGGCGCGACACGCTTTGAAACCTCTTTTAAAGTTATTTTAAAACAAGCCGCTCCCGGAATCCTTACGGCGCTACTAATCGGTTTTGGCAGGGGCGTCAGCGATGCCGCATCGGTTTTATTTACCGCAGGATATACCGATTCTCTTCCGACTTCATTATTAAGGCCGGTGGCAACCCTGCCCTTAGCCATATTTTTTCAGCTGGGGACGCCTTTTGCCGAAGTGCAACAGAGAGGATATACGGCTGCTTTGATCCTTATTTTAATTATTTTTGCGATCAGCGGATTAAGCCGGATTTTAAGTAAACGGTTCCACGAACATATATTGAGGTAAACATGAATAAGGGAAATATTCGTACCGATTCTTTGAATGTTTTTTACGCCAGCCACCAGGCGCTAAATGAAGTTACTCTGGATATCCCGACCAGGAAGATAACGGCAATTATCGGGCCTTCCGGCTGCGGTAAATCCACCCTGTTAAAAAGCTTTAACCGCCTCATTGAGTTAAGCGATGAAGTCAGGATATCGGGAAAAGTTTTTTTCGATGGTGAAAATATTTATGATAAGTCGGTAGATGTTTATTCGTTACGTAAAAAAATGGGGTTATTGGCTCAGCGGCCATATCCGCTGCCTATGTCTATCTATGAGAATGTGGCCTACGGGCTTAAGATCCATAATTCCATTGATAAGAATAAGCTAGGGGCGATAGTGGAGCATTATTTAAAGGTGGCTAATCTCTGGGATGAAGTCAAGACGCGCCTGCACGCTTCGGCAACAAAGCTTTCTATTGGCCAGCAACAGCGTTTATGCCTTGCCCGCGGCCTGGCGATCGAGCCGGAAATAATTCTCTGCGATGAACCAACCTCAGCGCTGGATCCTTTTTCTTCGGAGCGCATCGAAAAAAAACTTATCGAACTTAAAGAAAAATACACGATTGTTATCGTAACGCACAATATTCAGCAGGCAATGAAGCTTGCCGATTATGTTGTTTTTCTTTATAACGGAGTTGTTGTTGAGGCAGAGGCAGCCGATAAGATTTTTAAAAAGCCCCGGGAGCTCCTTACCCAGGCATATCTTAAGGGAGAATTTTTAGATGAGATCTGGGTGCAGAAAGAAGCGCATTCCAGCAGAAAAATTGGAGAAGGTGAAGGGATATAGGGGTGGGCGTGAATTTTTATCTTATCGGGACAGATTATCAAAGTGTTGATTTAATCGGGCGCGAGGAGATCAACGCAAGGCGCCGCCAGATTGGCGCCTATTGGGCGGAGTTTTTTTCTCAAACGGCGGTGCTGTCTACATGCAATCGTTTTGAGCTTTATGGAATTGCCGCTGAATCAGTAAAATTTCCCCGGATTGAAGAAGGCTGGTATTTTATGGAGGGCAGGGTAAATGTTTTTGCCCACGCTTTGAGGGTAGCGGTTGGCCTTGAGTCGCAGCTAAAAGGGGAATTACAAATTTTAGAGCAGATAAATTCCTGGTCTAATAAAATTCCCGCCGGTTTAACCGGCCTTTGGAGTAGGGTTTACTCCGATGCCCTTCTTATACGCAGGGAATCCGGGCTCAATGGCCAGGATAATATTGCTACTCTTGTATTTGATGATATGAAAAAAAATTTAGTTTGGCCGAATGAATTAAAAATTGTGGTAATCGGGACAGGTAAGATCGCCGGGCTTTTGGCAAGACACCGGCCTATTAATGCGCGTTTGATTTTTGCGGCTCATAAAAATAAATTGGCTGCCCAGAGTCTGGCGGAATCAGCTTGCGGTAAGACAGTTTTTTTAAGCAACCTGCCGGATGTTTTAGCTGAAGCGGATTTTTTAGTGAGTGCCACCGCAAGCCCCCATCTTATTCTTAAGGCAGAAGAATTAGAAAGGATAGCTTTACGGCGGAAGAAGCCGTTGTATATCTATGATTTAGCCATGCCTAGGGATATCGAGCCGGTGGCAGGCCAAATAAGGGGTGTAATTTTAAAGAACCTCGATGATCTATTCTTTGTTTTTAAAGAGCATAATGATAGAATAAAAAACAATTTGTCTTTGGCAGAATACTTTGTTGAGGAAAAGGTTAAAGAATATGAAAGAAACTCTAAGGCTGGGTGCCCGGTCAAGCCCGCTTTCCTTAAAACAGGCTGATGAAATAAAAGGTATTTTTCCTTCTATTGATTTTGAGGTTATTACTTATCAAACGCAAGGGGATAGGGATAAACATACGCCTTTTGCGCGGTTTGAAGGCAGTGATTTTTTTACCCGTCAACTTGAAGAGGCGTTATTGAAGAGGGAGATAGATGTTGCGGTGCATAGCGCTAAAGATCTGGAAGAAAATCCGCCCCGTGGATTGACAATTGCCGCAATCACCGCTTCAATAAGCCCTTATGAATGCTTGGTTTCCCGCGGGAACAAACTTTTGGGAGGGCTTAAGCCTGGCAGCCGGATTGCTACCAGCAGTTCCAAACGCAAAAACGCGCTTTTACGCTATCGCCGCGACCTTGAAATTTACGATGTGCGCGGGAATATTGAAGAACGCCTGTATCAATTGGATAAGGGGAAGTTTGACGCCCTTATTGTGGCGCATGCCGCTCTAATCAGGCTTGGGCTTGAAAATAGGATCACAGAAATTATCCCTAAGTGGGTTATTCCTGCGCATCCTTTGCAAGGATCTTTGGCCCTGCAGGTACGCAGCGATAATCAGCGCTTGATAGATTTATTCAGTGTAGTAGATACATATAAGGAGAAAAACAATGAAGATTAAGGTAAACGGCAAAGAACAATTGATTGATGATCGGGATTCATCGATTACCGGATTGCTAAAGATAGCTAATGTGGAAAATCCCCAGATGGTTTCTGTCCAGCTTAACGGGGAATTTGTTGACCGGTCAAAATTTGATAAGCTACGCTTAAACGAGGGTGACCAGCTGGATTTTCTCTATTTTATGGGCGGAGGAAGCGGATTAAGGTTTATCACTAAAATTTTGCATACTAAATTTTCAAAAGAAGATCCGCATGGGTCTTTGCATATGCCGGTATATGACAATGTGGCCTTTGAGTTCAAGACCGCTGAGGATTTGGAGCTTGCATTCCAGGGTAAGAAACCTTCGCATATGTACAGCCGCATAAGTAATCCCACGGTGGAACATTTTGAGCAAAAAATAAAGGCCATCACCGATGCCGCCGGAGTAATCGCGCTTTCTTCCGGAATGGCAGCTATCTCAAATACCATTTTAACCATTGCCAGGTCTAAAGATAATATTATCACTTCTAAACACCTTTTCGGTAATACCTATTCTTTATTTGAAAATACGCTTAAAGATTGGGGTTTGGAAACCCGCTATGCTGATTTGATCAGGCCGGAAAAAGTAAACCAGCTTATTGATGGGAAAACCAAAGCGATATTTCTTGAGACAATCACTAATCCTCAACTTGAGGTTGTAGATATAAAGGCCATCTCTGAAATAGCCAGAAGAAAAAATATCCTGCTTATTGCCGATACTACCATGACCCCGCCGTATATTTTTTCAGCCAAGGAATTCGGGGTAGATATCGAAGTCATTTCAAGCACTAAGTGGATTTCCGGAGGCGCAACCAGTGTCGGAGGCATAATTATCGACCACGGGCTCTATGACTGGAAGAAGAATGATAAATTGCATAGTGACGCGGTCAAATTCGGCCCCTTTGCTTTTATCGGCCGGCTCAGGCATGAGGTATACAGGAATATAGGAGCATGTATTTCCGCGCATAACGCTTATCTTCAAGGTTTAGGGCTAGAAACATTGCCGCTTAGGCTTGATATTGCCTGTGCCAATACGCTTAAGATCGCGGAGTTTTTAAAACAGTCAGCCCGGGTGAAATCCGTGAATTACCCGGGGCTTAAAGATTCTGCTTACTATGAAACTGCCCGTAAACAATTCGGGGATAAGCCGGGGGCGGTTTTAACTTTTGACCTGGTGTCAAAAAAAGAGTGTTTTTGTTTCCTGAATAATTTAAAACTTATCCGCAGGGCTACGAATTTGCATGATAACCGCTCCTTGATTTTGCATCCGGGATCAACGATTTTTTGCGAATATGACGCTGCGCTTAAAAATGAGATGGGGGTAAGGGATACTTTAATCAGGCTTGCCGTAGGTATTGAGGATTACCGGGATTTAATTTCCGATATACAACAGGCCCTGGAGGGCTTATGATAAATTTTAGCGAACAACAGATAGAGCGTTATAGCCGCCATATCATTCTTGGCGATGTCGGGGTTGAGGGGCAGGAGAAGATTTCAAACGGAAAGGTGCTGATTATTGGGACCGGGGGCCTTGGCGCGCCGGCTGCTTTATATTTAGCAGCCGCAGGGGTCGGCACGATTGGTTTGGTTGATGGGGATAATGTTGAGTTATCAAACCTGCAGCGCCAGGTTATCCACTTTACTCCTGATGTCGGTAAGCCCAAAGTCTTATCGGCGCAAGAGAAAATTACCCTTATTAATCCCGAGGTGAAAGTCGTTACCTATCAGAGCAGGGTATATTCAGGTAATATCGCCGGAATTATCAAGGATTATGATTTTATTATCGATGGGACGGATAATTTTGCCGCTAAATTCCTGATTAACGATGCCTGTGTCTTCGGCGCTAAAGCGTTTTCCCACGGCGGAATTTTACGCTTTGACGGGCAAGCAATGACCTATCTTCCGGGCCAGGCATGTTACCGGTGTATATTCACCGGCCCTCCTCCGAAAGGCGCGGTGCCCACTTGTTCGCAAGCCGGTATCTTAGGGGCGGTTGCCGGTATGCTGGGTACGATCCAGGCAGCTGAGGCCTTGAAATTTCTTATTGGGAAAGGAGAGCTTCTTCTGAACCGGCTGTTAATCTTTAATGCTTTGGATATGAAGTTCCGCCAGGCGGAATTTAAAAAAAATCCGGATTGTCCTGTCTGCGGCAATAATCCAACAATTAAAGAATTGATTGATGAAGAACTGCCGGCTTGTGATTTAAAAAAGAAATGAAAATAACCAAGAAAGTAATTAAAGAAATGGTGGAATATGCTAAGAAAGAGGCGCCGCTTGAGGCCTGTGGGTATCTTGGCGCCAAAGACGGCATCATTACAAAAATATATGCGTTGACCAATATTGATAAAAGCAATGAGCATTTTTCTTTTGAG
Organism: Candidatus Omnitrophota bacterium; assembly: GCA_028716245.1. Classification (NCBI taxonomy): domain Bacteria; kingdom Pseudomonadati; phylum Candidatus Omnitrophota; species Candidatus Omnitrophota bacterium. The sequence goes on from JAQUQW010000001.1 coordinate 233,544, forward strand.
CCAAAAGAGCAATTCCTGGCAGTTAAAGATGCCCGTGTTCAAGGATTGGAGATTTGCGCTGTCTACCATAGCCATCCAGCCAGCCCGGCCCTCCCGTCACAGGAGGATGTAAAATTGGCGTATGATCCGGATATGAGTTATTTTATTATTTCCCTGGCAGGCTGCAATGGACAGGTGCGGGCATTTTCAATAAAGAGCGGTGAAGTGAGTGAAATTAATCTGGAGGTTGTTGATGATTAAAGGGTATGATTTACCTGTTGGCTTGGATGCGGAGATCACCCAGCTTGAAGAGTTGATCCGCAAGCATAGGGCAGGTGAGGTTTCGGCAACCGAACTTAAGGCTCATCGCGTGCCTTTTGGGGTATATGAACAGCGTCAAGCCGATACCTACATGGTGAGGATCAGGTGCGCCGGAGGTTTTGTTACTCCTCAGCAGCTGGAAAGTGTCTCTGCCATCGCTCAGGAATACGGAGTAAGCGACCTGCATATTACCTCCCGGCAGGAGCTGCAAATTCATTACGTGGAATTGGATGATATTATTACTGTGATGCGGCGCTTGAAAGAGATTGGCCTTTCTACAAGGGGAGGCGGCGGCAATACTGTGCGCAATATTGCCGTTTGCGATGATGCCGGGATTGACCCGCAGGAAGCCTTCGATGTGTCTTTGTATGCCGCAGCCCTAACCACAAGGATGATTGCCGAGGGGGATTCCTGGAATTTACCGAGAAAATTTAAAATTGCTTTTTCCGGCTCCGCAGAAGATAAGGGATATGCCACTCTTTCTGACCTGGGTTTTATTGCGCAAATAAAAAATAAGTTGGAGAACAATGGTTTGGTTTCCAATAGCCAAAGCCGCGGGATAAAAGGATTTAGGGTTTATGCGGCCGGAGGCCTGGGCGCTAAATCAGCCGAAGGAAAACTTCTGTTTGATTTTATCCAGGCAAATGAAGTTTATCCTGTTGCCGAGGCGTTGAAAAGTGTTTTTTTTAAATACGGTAACCGCAGGAATAAGCATGCTGCCCGCCTGCGCTTCTTATGGCAGAACCTCGGTGCAGAGGAGTTTAAGCAAAAATTTTACCAAGAGTATGACCGGATTAAGGTTGATGGTTTTGAGCCGTTAGATATCATTGATTATGGGCAGAGTTTATCTTCTCCCGGTTTGCCCAAAGCTAAGCCTTTAGATGCGCGGGGGTTTTCGTTATGGAAAACGCGTTTTGTAAGGCAGCAAAAACAGGAAGGGTTATTTTCGGTATTAATTCCTATAGAGCTGGGTTTTATTCCTTGCGCGCAGGCCGCTAAATTGGGCCGGTTCCTGAAATCCTTTGGTGCTGATGTAATAAGGATGACCCGGGATCAGAATTTTCTGATACGCAATATTCCTTTGGATTATTTGGGCGCTGCCTATAATTTTTTTAAAGAGACAATACCTGAATCAAGCCAGCCTGCTCTTTACGGCAAAATATTATCTTGCGCCGGAGCGGCTACCTGCCAGCTTGGGATTTGCCTTTCCCGTCAGGCAGCAGGCGCCCTGATCGATGAGCTTAAAAAAAGCGGTTTGGATTTGGATAAAATAGGAGACATTAAAATTAATATCTCCGGATGTCCTAATTCCTGTGGCCACCATCCGGCGGCTGATTTGGGTTTTTCCGGTAAGGCATTGAGGAATGCCGACAGGTTATATCCGGCATATAATGTGTTTGCCGGAGCTGTTATTGGTGATGGTAAAACTAAACTCGCAGAATATACCGGAGAGATTCCTGCTAAGGCGCTGGTTCTGTTGGTAAAGGATCTTCTAAAGGCTTATATATCCAAAACCGGACAGTTTAGTAATTTTCGGGAGTATATTAATGGTGAAGGAAAAGTGGATTTAAGAGAAATTATTCTACGTTATTCTAAGGCGCCTGATTTTGATAAAGATAAAAATTATTATTTTGACTGGGGAGCGGATAAACTTTTTTCTTTAGCCGAGCGTAAGGCAGGGGAATGTTCCGCCGGATTTTTCGATCTTCTTGAAATGGATCTAAATAATATAAAAAATACTCAGGCGGTACTTGCAACAGGCGCGCAGGATGAAAGGGAGAAGCTGCTCGGTGAGCTGGTATATTATGCCAGCAGGGCGCTTTTGATTACCCGCGGGCTTGACGCAAAAAACCAGGAGGAGGTATATGCGGGATTTCTTAAATATTTCATCGAAACAGGATTGATTGATGGGGCGTTCAGGGAGATCATTACTATTGCTCAGCATGGTGATCTTAAAGAGATTTTAGCAAAGCAAGCTCAGGCATTTGAACTGGCTAAGGCAGTGCAGGCGCTGTATGAAACTATGGATAATAGTTTTAATTTTAAAACAACCGTTTCTGCGCAAGAATCCCGTCAGGAACAAATATCCGCAGCAATAATCAAAGATCTGCGGGGAGTTGTCTGCCCGCTTAATTTTGTAAAAACCAAGATTGAGCTGGCTAAGCTAAAATCCGGAGATACCTTGGAAATTTGGCTTGATGACGGCGCTCCAATTGAAAATGTCCCCGGGTCAGTCAAAGCCGAAGGCCATAAGATTATTTCGCAGAAAAGAATCGCCAATTACTGGTCAGTGGTAATCAATAAAAAATGAAAACGGGAAAAGGTAAGGTATATTTAGTTGGCGCCGGCCCCGGAGCTAAGGATTTGATTAGCTTAAGAGGCCAGCAGGTGCTGCAGCAAGCAGAAGTTGTAATCTACGACTATCTTGTGGATAGCCAAATGCTTGAGGATGTAAATCCGCAGGCAAGATTGATCAGCTGCGATAAATTTGGTAAGAGGCTGCCGCAAGAAGAATTTTTTGATTCTCAGGCTAAAGTCAACTCCGCGATGGTAAAATTTGCAAAAAAAGGCAAATTAGTGGTGCGTTTAAAAAACGGGGATCCTTTTATCTTTGGCCGGGCTCAGGAGGAAATAGAAGCGCTTTTAAAAAATCGTATAGAGTTTGAAGTTGTTCCGGGAATTACCGCCTCCCAGGCAGCATCTTGTTTTTCCGGTATACCTTTGACCAGCCGTAAAATTTCATCCAGCGTCATATTTATCAGCGGCCGGCAGGCAAAAGGAGAAAAACCGGCTATTGATTGGAGCTCTATTTCTAAAAATGAAACTATCGTGTTGTATATGGCGGTAAAAAATATCCGCCAAATAGCCAAACAATTGATTAAAAATGGTAAACCTGCGGATACCCCGGTGGCTGCGATTTCCCAGGCAGGAAAGATTAACCAAAAAGTTGCCATCGCTAAACTTGAGAATATCGATAGGATAGTTAAGAAAAATAAAATTACTGCCCCTGCTATTTTTATCATTGGTCAGGTTGTGCGTTTGGGTGAAAAGTTGAATTGGTTTAAAAAAAATAAGCGTGTTTTGTTTACAGGGCTTTCGGCAAAAAGGTTTTTTTTAAAAGGAAATTATTTCCATCTGCCGATGATCAAGATCGAACCCCTTGACAATTATGCGGATTTTGACAGGCATATTAAGCTAATCCGAAGTTTTAACTGGTTAGTTTTTACGAGCCGTTATGCTGTGCAGTATTTTTTCCAGCGCCTGGGTAAAATTGGCCTGGATACGCGTTCACTGCAGAATATAAAAATTGCGGCAATCGGCTCTTCCACAGCCGCAAGCCTTAGGAACCTGGGGATTATTGCGGATTTAATTCCTAAAGTTGAAACATCAAAAGGCCTGCTCAGTGCCTTAAAGAGGATCTCCTTAAAAGGCAGAAGGATTTTTTTGCCTCATTCTGATATTTCGGACAAAGGGTTGACAAAAGGGCTGGAGAGTTTTGGTGCTAAGGTTACCGGCTGTGCTGCCTATAGAAATATTATGCCCGAAAATCTTCCTAGTTTCGATCTGAATAAGTTTGATGAAATAATTTTTACCAGCCCATCGTGTGTCCGTAATTTTATTAAGCATTATGGGAAACCGCCAAAAAAAACGGCTATAAGGTGCGTCGGGGATGTTACTCTGGCCCAAGCTAAAAAGTTACGTTTATTATAAAAATGCAAAACATATCTGCTAAAGACCTGATTATGCCCTATTTTGTTATTGAGGGGCGCAACAAGAAAGAACCTGTTGCGAATATGCCTGGTATTTTTAGATTGACTATTGATAATCTCTTGGAGGAAATATCAGAGGCAAAACGGCTGGGTATATCTAGAGTGCTTCTTTTCGGAGCCTGCCCCCGGCAATATAAGAATGAGTCGGCAAGTTATGCCTACGCCAAAAATAATATTGTACCCCGGGCAGTAGCAGGATTAAAGCGTAAAATTAAAGGCGTGTCTGTTATTACCGACGTATGCCTCTGCGCTTATACTTCGCACGGCCACTGCGGCATCCTTAATAAAAAAAATAAAATAGATAACCGAAAAACTCTGGAGGCACTTTCTAAAATTGCCTTTGTGCATGCTGATAGCGGAGCAGATTGGGTTGCCCCTTCGGCAATGGCAAAAAAACAAGTATCCGCAATAAGAAGCGCGTTGGATAAAAACGGATTTTCTAAGGTAAAAATTATGGGCTATTCTGCTAAATTCGCGTCGAATTTTTACGGCCCATTCCGCGATGCAGTAGATTCCGCCCCTAAATTCGGAAACAGGAAGGCTTATCAATTGGATTATACTGATGCAAAAAAGGCGCTAAGGGAGATAAGGGATGATATCCGGGAAGGCGCGGATATGGTAATGGTCAAACCGGCTTTAAGTTACCTGGATATCATTAAAGAAGCAAAACAGAAATTTAATTATCCGTTAGCTGTTTATAATGTTAGCGGAGAGTTTGCGTTGGTAAAAATGGGGGCTAATATCGGTCTTTGGCAGGAGAAGGAGGTTGTTTTTGAGATCATTACTTCCCTAAAACGCGCCGGCGCCGATTATATTATTACCTATCACGCAAAAGATATTGCGCAATGGATAAAACAGAAAAATTATTTAATCTAGCCAAGCGATACTTAGTCGGCGGAGTAGACAGCCCGGTGCGCAGCTTTAACTATGTAGGCGGCCGTCCGGTATTGATCAGGGCTGGAAGGGGCGTTAAGGTATTTGATTATAATAATAAAGAATACCTTGATTATGTTCTTTCCTGGGGAGCGGCAATCTTAGGGCATGCTCATCCGGCCGTGCTCAAAATTATTAAACAAAAATTAGAATCAGGTTTAAGTTTTGGCACAACTAATCAAACTGAAATTGAGTTAGCGCAGGAAATCACCCGCGCAATCCCCTTTATTAAGAAAATACGCTTTGTTAATTCCGGGACTGAAGCGGTGATGGCAGCAGTAAGGCTGGGCCGGGCGTATACAGGAAGAGATAAAATCGTAAAATTCACGAATTCTTACCATGGCCACGCGGATTATCTTTTGGTTAAGGCCGGTTCCGGGTTAGCAACTCTGCAGATCCCGGAAAGCGCCGGCGTGCCGAAAGATTTTATTAAACACACACTGATAGTTCCTTTTGGCGACAAAGAAGCGCTTGAAGCGGTATTTAAAAAATATAAAAATGAAATTGCCGCGGTTTTGGTTGAACCGGTAGGCGGTAATTACGGTGTTTTGCCGGTGAATATTGGATTTCTGAAGGCAGTAAGGAGTTTGACTAAGAAATATGGATCCCTGCTGATCTGCGATGAAATAATTAACGCATTTCGTTTTCGATACGGGGCAGCTTCTCAAAGGTTCGGGATTGCTCCGGATTTAATCTGTTTAGGGAAAATTATCGGGGGTGGCTTGCCTATTGGTGCTTATGCGGGAAGCGCAAAGATCATGAATAAATTAGCTCCATTAGGAAAGGTTTATCAGGCTTCTACTTTTTCCGGTAATCCTATTGTTATGCAGGCAGGTTTGGCTACGCTCAAAATACTCAAAGGATCAAACTATAAGCGCCTTAAGAATTTGAATGAATATTTGTGTAGTAATCTAAAAAAAGAGGCGTTGATTTGCGGTATAAAATTAGAAATAAGCCATTATGAAAGTATGTTTAGCTTACGATTTAAATCTAAAAATGAGTTTGCCAGATTTTATAAATTAATGCTTGATCAAGGAATATTTTTGGCCCCCTCGGAATTTGAAGTAAACTTTTTATCCTTTGCGCATACGCAAAAAGAAATAAATAAAACTTTATTTGCTGTAAAATTGGTTTTTAAAAGAATGGAGAATTAATTTGTTTTTTCTGATAAGTTTGAAAATCAGTGTTAATAAAACGCTTTTAAACAAGAATAGTAGTAGTATAATATAAATCATTCAAGAAGAAATAACTTGGGAGGAAGGAAATGAGCAAAATCGACGCAAAGTTAAAAACAGAGAGCGTGCTTTTACATGGGGGACAGGAGCCTGATCCGACAACCGGCTCGCGCGCCGTACCGATATACCAGACTACCTCATACCAGTTTAAAAGCACCGAACATGCTGCCAATCTTTTCGGCTTGAAGGAGTTTGGGAATATTTATACGCGTTTAATGAATCCCACTACCGATGTTTTGGAAAAAAGGGTGGCTTTATTAGACGCTGGCGTGGGGGCATTGGGTGTATCCAGCGGCCAATCCGCGATCACGCTGTCCCTGCTTAATATTGCCCAGGCAGGAGATGAGATTGTGTCGGCGGATAATCTTTACGGCGGCACTTATAACCTTTTCCATTATACCTTTGCGCGCTTAGGGATTAAAGTTAAGTTTGTCAAATCAAATGATTTGGATGCGGTCCAGAAGGCCATTACTTCTAAAACTAAAGCTATTTATGCCGAATCGATCGGAAATCCAAAATTGGATGTTGCGGATTTAGAGGGTATTTCCAAAGTAGCGCATAAGAATGGCATACCTTTTGTCCTGGATAATACAGTATCCCCGTATCTGCTGCGGCCGATTGACCACGGCGTGGATATCGTAGTTTATTCAGCCACCAAGTTTATCGGCGGCCATGGCACGAGTTTAGGGGGCATCATCGTTGATTCCGGAAAATTTGACTGGACTAATGGCAAGTTTCCTTTAATTGCCGAACCTGAACCCAGTTATCACGGGATCAACTTTGTAGAAGCGCTCAAGCCTTTAGGCAACATCGCTTACATTATTAAAGCGCGGGTTACTTTGTTACGTGATTTAGGCCCGGCGCTATCCCCTTTTAATTCTTTCCTCTTTTTGCAAGGCCTGGAAACATTGCATTTAAGGATGCCCAGGCATTCTGAAAACGCCTTAGCTGTGGCGAAATATCTAAAGAAGCATGGTAAGGTAAGCTGGGTAAATTACCCGGGTTTGGATGATAGCCCTGAAAAGGAAAGGGTCAAGAAATATCTGCAAAAAGGCCAGGGCGCGATTTTAGGTTTTGGAATTAAAGGGGGCCTTGAGGCAGGCAAAAAGTTTATCGATTCGCTGGAATTAATATCGCATCTTGCCAATGTCGGAGACGCAAAAAGCCTGGCTATCCATCCGGCAACTACCACGCATCAACAGTTATCCAGCCAGGAGCAATTGGCAACCGGGGTTACTCCTGATTTTATCCGCTTATCCATCGGTATTGAACATATCGATGATATTATCGCGGATATTGAGCAGGCTTTGAAAAAGGCATAGAATATAACACCCCGCGCTTATAAGGAATTGCGCGGGTGTGCCTTTATGGCAAGGAGGTGTCTGATGGGAAAAATATTTTCTGATATTACTCAAACAGTTGGGAAAACCCCGTTAGTCAAGCTCAATCGTATCGGAGAAGGTTTGGGGGCAACCATACTGGCTAAATTAGAATCTTTTAACCCGCTCTCCAGTGTAAAAGACAGGATTGGAACGGCGATGATCGAAGACGCGGAGAAAAGAGGCGTGCTTAAAAAAAATACCACGATTATTGAGCCCACCAGCGGTAATACCGGGATTGCCTTGGCATTTGTCGCCGCTGCTAAAGGTTATAAATTAATCCTGACTATGCCTGATACGATGAGCATAGAGAGAAGGCAGCTTTTGGCGATTTTTGGCGCGCAGTTAGTTCTGACTCCGGGCGCCGAAGGGATGAAGGGGGCGGTAAAAAAAGCCGAGGAGTTAGCTAAAGAGATTCCGGATGCGATTATTTTGCAACAGTTTAATAATCCGGCTAATCCGCAGATTCACCGTAAAACTACTGCCGAAGAGATTTGGGATGATACTGACGGTAAAATTGATATTCTTGTATCCGGAGTCGGCACCGGCGGGACAATTACTGGAGTATCTGAAGTGATCAAGAAAAGAAAACCAAGCTTTAAGGCGATTGCGGTTGAACCCGATGCTTCGCCGGTTTTATCCGGAGGCGCTGCCGGCCCGCATAAGATCCAGGGTATTGGCGCCGGATTTATCCCGCAGGTTTTAAACCGGGAAATTATTGATGAGGTTATCCGGGTTACTAACGATAATTCCGGAGAAACCGCTCGGCGCCTGGCAAAGTCGGAAGGGATATTAGCCGGGATTTCAAGCGGGGCGGCATTGTGGGCGGCGTTAGAAGTGGCTAAACGTAAGGAAAATAAAGGGAAGGTCATCGTGGTTATTCTTCCGGATACCGGCGAGCGGTATCTGAGCACCTGGCTTTTTCAAGAGGTAAAAGTATGATTAAAGAAAAAATAAACCCGGCCAATAGTGTGGGAGTGGTTAAAACTCAAAGTTTTACTTTTGAATCTTTAAAACTTGAGAGCGGGGAGAAGTTTGGCCCGGTTACTTTGGCTTATGAAACATATGGCGTTTTAAATAAAGAGAAATCCAATGCTATTCTTATTGTGCATGCCCTTTCAGGCGATGCCCATGCTGCCGGTCTGCATGAGGGAACTGATGATTTAGGCTGGTGGGATTCTTTTATCGGCCCGGGTAAAGCTTTTGATACGGAAAAATACTTTGTGGTTTGTTCAAATATACTCGGCGGCTGTAAGGGGTCAACCGGCCCTTCAAGCGTAAATCCTAAAACCAATAAGCCGTACGCTTTGGATTTTCCGTTAATTAGCATTAACGATATAGTAAATGCCCAGAGGCGTTTAATTGGCCATTTAGGCATCGAAAAGTTACTTTCTGTGGTCGGCGGCTCAATGGGCGGACAGCAGGTTTTATCGTGGTTAGCTAACCATGCGGATATAATTCATAGCGCAATTCCGATTGCCACCACGATCAAACATTCTCCTCAACAAATAGCATTTAATGAGGTAGGCCGCCAAGCGATTATGGCCGACGCCCATTGGAAATCCGGCAATTATTATGACGGCCCGTTTCCTTTAAAAGGATTGGCCGTAGCCAGGATGATCGGCCATATAACCTATATGAGCGACAGCTCGATGGCTGAGAAATTCGGCCGCCAAAAAAAAGACAGCGCCGAAGCGTTTAAATTTACGGCTGATTTTGAAGTCGAGGGGTATTTACGTTATCGCGGCGATAATTTTGTCAAGCGCTTTGACGCAAATTCCTATCTTTATATAACCAAGGCAATGGATAATTTTGACGCCTCAGGCGCCAGGCCATTTTGTGAAGTTTTAGCCGGCATCAAGGCCAAGGTTTTGGTCATATCTTTCAAATCCGATTGGCTGTATCCGGCTTATCAATCAAAGGAGATAGTTAAGGCCTGCAAGCTTGCCGGCATTGCGACAACCTATTGTGAGATTGATTCAAATTATGGCCACGACGCGTTTCTTTTGGAAGTGGAAGAGGAGACGCATTTGATCAAACATTTCCTTAAAAAAATATTTTATGCTTATGAGGTGACCGGTGTCTACGGAGAGTAAAGGGATTCAATTGGACCACCAAGTCATACTGGACTTAGTTGATCAGCAATCCAGCGTTTTAGACTTAGGCTGCGGCGCGGGGGATCTTTTGTATCTTCTGATTAAAGAGAAAAAAGTGAGCGGCCAGGGTATTGAGATCGATGACCAGGCAATTTATAAATGCGTCGCTAAGGGCTTAAATGTTTTTCACGGAGATATCGACAGCGGACTTGCCGAATTCAGCGATAAATCTTTTGACTATGTGGTGCTTAATCAAAGCATGCAGCAGATTTTGCATGTTGATAAGGTGCTCACCGATGCCTTACGGGTGGGTAAAAAGGTAATCGTAGGATTTCCCAATTTTGCCTATTATAAGTCCAGGCTGCAGATGTTCTTTCAGGGCAGGTCTCCGGTAACCCCCAGCCTTCCTTATCAATGGTATGAAACTCCGAACCTGCATTTTTTGAGCATAACTGATTTTAAGGATTATTGCCGTTTGAAAAAGATCAATATTGAGCGCAGTGTTTGTGTCGGGGAAAGAAGGGAAACTCCGTTTTTACCCAATTTATTTGGCCAGACCGGAATATTTTTGATCTCAAAATAGGAGAAAGGGGAAAAGATAAATGCCTTATATAAATTTAAAATTAGTCGGTAAACTCACTAAGGACCAAAAAGAAAAGATCGCTAAAGAGTTTTCCGATACGCTTTTGAAAGTAGCCGGGAAACCCAAAGAGAGCCTTTATTTGGTTATTGATGAGGTTAATGGTGAAAACTGGGCCAAAGGCGATAAGTTTTTTGGGTAAAATAGTCTGACGGGGAAGCCGCTATAGCGGTTTGAGAGTTCTGCGTTATAAGCAGATTACCCTTGTACCTGATCTGGATAATGCCAGCGTAGGAAAGAATCAAAACCCTTATGCATTGGCATAAGGGTTTTGATTTTACAAAATAAATTATGCGTATAACCTTAAACGGTAAAGTCGAGGATGTTGATGCCCAACTAAACCTTAGTGAGCTTGTTTTAGCTAAGGGCCTGCGCGTTGAAAATGTGGTTATTGAATATAACTTTCGTATTCTGCCTAAGGGAGAGTGGTTTGATACACTTTTAGGCGAGAATGATTCTATTGAGATCATAAGTTTTATTGGGGGCGGCTAATATGGAAGATTTTTTAGAGATAGCGGGAGAAAAATTAAGTAACCGGCTTTTTATCGGAACAGGGAAGTTCTCTAGCTATCCGATAATGAAGCAAGCTTTAGAAGAGGCGAAGGCCCAGGTTGCTACGGTGGCTTTGAGAAGGGTTGACGAGAGCTCTAAAACAGAGAATATCATGGATTATATTCCGCAGAAATGTAAAGTTATGATCAATACTTCCGGAGCCAGAGACGCACAAGAAGCGCTGCGTATTGGCCGCCTGGCAAAAGCAGCCGGAGCCGGGAACTGGATAAAAATTGAAGTTATCCGTGATAATAAATACTTGCTTCCCGATAGTATTGAGACTTTTAAGGCAGTTGAAGTTTTAGCCAAAGAAGGCTTTGTTGTTTTTCCTTATATGAGCCCGGATTTATCCATTGGCAGAAGAATGGTTGATGCCGGAGCCAGCGCAATTATGCCTTTGGGTTCTCCGATAGGCAGCAATCGCGGGGTAAAAACCCGTGAGCTTATCGAAATAATGGTTAATGAAATTAAGCTGCCGATTATTGTTGACGCGGGCCTTGGAAAACCTTCAGAAGCTTGTGAATGTATGGAGTTAGGTTGCGCGGCAGTATTGGTTAATACCGCCATTGCCGTTTCCGAAGATCCGGTAAAGATGGCCAAGGCTTTTAGTCAGGCAGTTTATGCCGGCAGGCTTGCCTATTTGTCAGGAATCCCGGCAATGGGAAAAACAGCCCGCGCTTCCAGCCCCTTGACTGGATTTTTAAGAGAAGATAAACCACAAGGCGATGGTTTGGCTTCCGATAGCCAAAGCCATAATAAACCGCAATGAGTTTTTATGGTGTCTATTCCCAAAATAAAGATTTAGACCTAAAGAAAGCTTTTAGTTTTATTTCACCTGCCTCCATTCAGGAATCCTTAGAAAAAAATAATCTGGATACAAAACAATTCCTTGGATTGCTTTCTCCGCAAGCCGAAAATAATCTTGAAAGTATGGCTCAGAAAGCGCAGGCGATAACCAGGAATTATTTTGGCAATACCATCCAGCTTTATGCTCCGATGTATCTATCCAATTATTGCGATAATTCCTGCCTTTATTGTGGTTTTAACCTGAACAATGACATCCAAAGGAGACAGCTTACTCTGGAAGAAGTGGAAAAAGAGGCGCAATTTATTTCCTCTTCGGGGTTAAAGCACATTCTTATTTTAACCGGGGAATCAAGGCTTAAGAGCCCGGTCAGCTACATTCAGGATTGTGTCAATGTTCTAAAAAAATATTTTACTTCAATATCTATTGAAGTATATCCTTTGGCTGAAAATGAATACGCCCGGTTAGTTGTCGGCGGGGTGGACGGCTTGACAATCTATCAGGAAGTATATGATGAACAGCTTTACGCAAAAATACATATTTGCGGCCCTAAAAAAGATTATAAATTCCGTCTGGATGCTCCGGAAAGAGGCGCAAAAGCCAGAATGAGAAGCGTTTCTATCGGGGCCTTGCTTGGTTTAGGAAACTGGAGAAGGGAAGCATTCTTTCTGGGGTTGCACGCAAAATACCTGCTTGATAAGTTTCCGGATGTTGAAATCGGGATATCTGTCCCCAGAATTCGGCCGCAAAACCACCAGCCGCAAGTCGGCGATTTTAAACCAATTTGCCAGGTAAGCGACAGAAATGTCATCCAGATAATTTTGGCTTTCAGGATTTTTTTGCCCCGGCTTGGTATTGCAATCTCAACGCGGGAAAATCCGGAATTCAGGGAAAATCTTTTATCTCTTGGTATTACCAGGATGTCAGCCGGTTCAGCGACTAATGTTGGCGGCCATACTCTTTACAAGGAAGAAAAAGAGCAGTCTTCTCAGTTTGAGATTCAGGATCAAAGAACCGTGGGCCAGATCAAAGCTGTCCTTGAAGGAAAGGGATACCAGCCGGTTTTTAAGGATTGGCTGTATTTGTAGCAGATTTTTTTGTTAGATTTTTCGCCTCCTTGCGTCAATTGGGTAGGAGGTGACAAAATGCAGAGAATAGTTATTGGTTTTACCGTGGTTTGGTTAGGAATAATGACTGGTGTCCTTCGGGCGCAGGATTTGGATTGGGATGACCTAAGCAGGGGTAACCATAATGCCCAGGCGATTTTAGTTAATCCAAATGACAGTAAAATTATCTTTACCGGGATAGCCGGGAATATATTAAAGAGTGAGGATGCCGGTAATAGCTGGCGCATTGTATTATCCATAAGAAGCACAACGCGCAATATCAATGCTTTGGCAATGAATTTGTCCAATTACAATGTAGTTTATGCGGCCACAGATAATGGCTTATACCGCAGTAATAATTTAGGCGGGCGATGGGATAGAATATTTAGAGGCAAGAATAATTTAGAGAATCGATGCGCCGCTGTGTTGAATACTCCGGTTGCTCTATTTGTCGGCACAAGCGCCGGCCTTTTTATAAGCAGGGATAACGGCCGCAGCTGGGATAAAGAAAATAAAATAATCGGCAATACGGCCATTTTTAATCTTGATGCATTCACTCCGCATTCGATTATTTATTTAGCCGCCACCAGCGGTATATTTAAATCTTTAGATGACGGTAAAAACTGGGAGAGGATTTTTTTGAGTTATTCCCGGGAAGATAATAAGAATGAACCTGATGATGGAGAAACAAATGTTCCGGAAAAGTTATCTGACATCCGTTTTGTAAAAGCAGGTGTTAATAACGTAAACTTGGTATATTTTTCATGCAGCAAAGGAGTTTATCGGAGCCTGGATCAAGGCAGAAGCTGGGATAAATTATCCGAGTATGGTTTGTTAAACCGGGATGTGAAAATTCTTTGTTTATCGGGTAATTCCGAAATTTTTGCGCTTAGCCCATCGGGTATTTTTCTTTATGCAGATGAGCGTTGGAGAGAAGTTTCTTTCGGCTTATCCGGAGGTAAATTAAATTATTTTACGTTAGATAATCTGAATAATATTTATGTTGCCGCAGAGGCAGGAATATTTAGGGCTAATCAACATAACCAGCCAGCCTTTATGCGCCAGGCTTTAATTCAGGAGTGTCTTTTAGATGAGCCAAAAATAAAAGACGTGCAGGAGGCAGCGATAAAATACGCGGAAGTGGGCCCTGAAAAAATATCTCAGTGGAGGAAAAAAGCGGCAAAAAAAGCGTTATTGCCGCAGGTGAGCGTCGGCCTTGACCGCAACACAACTGATTTGTGGCATTGGGAGAGCGGTTCAACCACTAAAACCGACGATGATGTTTTACGGCGGGGCAGGGATAGCCTTGATTGGGATGTTTCTTTAAGCTGGGATTTAGGCAATTTGATCTGGAATGACGCCCAGACAAGCATTGATGTGCGGTCAAAGCTGATGGTCGAGCTGCGTGATGATATCTTAGATCAGGTAAACAAGCTTTATTTTGAGCGCTTGAGGATAAAATCTGAACTAAATAATTTAGCCATCGAAGATAGGAATAAAAGATTTGATAAACAGTTAAAACTTGAGGAATTAACCGCTTCCTTGGATGCGCTTACATCGGGATATTATTCAGAACAGCTGCGCAAGTTAACTCCTAAAGAACAGAGTTAACTCTTGATTTTCGTCTTTTGCTTCCGTCGCTGAAATTTTTCGCCGTGTGCTGCGGCTTACGGCTCCTTTCGGCAGCACAGTGTTCCTTACGTATAAAGGTATTGCCTGCACTCGCCGTAATTCCTTGCACACGTTTGCCGAAAAATTTCTAATGCGCCTCCAGCAAAAGCCGGAAATCTTATAGCGGGTGACGATGGCTGGATTTGAGGCCACTTCAGGTGGCCGAAAAACAGTCATCGGCAGGACCCGCCTAAGTCTGATTTTCCTTGCAATTGTCAAATCTTTGTGATAATTTAAATAAACCTGCCAATTTTATTAACCCTTTTAATGCGAAGGATCAAAGTTATGAGTACGTTACATTTTACGGACGCCAATTTCAAGAAAGAGGTACTGGAGTCGGATCTGCCGGTTTTAGTTGATTTTTGGGCTGCTTGGTGCGGCCCGTGTAAGATGGTTGCTCCTTTTATCGATGCCTTGGCCAAGGAATATTCCGGAAAAATGAAAATCGGTAAACTGGATGTTGATTCCAATTCTAAAGTGGTGACTCAATACGGGGTAATGTCAATACCGACGATAATATTTTTTAAAAACGGTAAAGTTATGAGCCAGCTGGTTGGGGCGGTAAGCAAGCTTGATTTGAAGCATAAAATAGAAGAAAACCTTTAATGCGCAAGATTTTCATTGCCGCGACCAAACAAAATGACGGCAAGACTACGGTTTCCCTGGGAATAATCAGGAACCTGCAGCAGAAATTCGGTAAGGTCGGTTTTATCAAACCTATCGGCCAAAGGTATCTTGAGGAAGAAGGGCTAAAAATTGACGAAGATTCGATCCTTATCGAGGAGGTTTGCGGGATAAAATGCGGGCTTAAAGATATGAGCCCGATTGCGGTAGAAAAAGGTTTTACCGAAAAATATATCGCCAAGCCGGATAAAAATAATATTTCCAAACAGATTCAGGATTCTTTCCGCAGGATTTCTAAAAACCAGGAGTTGGTGGTAATCGAAGGGACAGGCCATGCCGGAGTGGGTTCGGTATTTGACCACTCTAATGCGACTGTCGCCAAGCTTTTGGGTTCCAAGGTAATTATTATTTCTTCCGGTGGAGTGGGCCGGCCGATAGATGAGATAATTTTAAATAAGGCACTTTTTGAAAAAGAAGGAGTTAAAGTTTTAGGGGTAATTATAAATAAGGTCCTTCCCGGAAAATTCGAAAAGATTAACCGCCTGGTAAGAAAGGGCTTAGAGAGAAAAGGGGTGGATGTGTTGGGGGTGCTTCCTTATGACCCGATGCTGGCAAGGCCCTCGATTGAGCAGATTTTGGAAGAAACAGATTTTGAAGTTCTCTGCGGAGAGCAATATTTAGAACGCTCGGTGGCAAAGGTGATTGTCGCGGCAATGGAGCCGCGCGATGCGGAGCGCTATATCAGCGAAGATAGCCTAATGATTACTCCCGGCGACCGGCAGGACATGATTAATATTGCCCTTAATTGTTTCCGTGATTCCAGCAATAAAAGATTAAAGATTTGCGGGATAGTTTTAACTTGCGGCATTACTCCGCAAGGGCCGATTATGGAACTTTTAGCAAAAGCCGAGATTCCGGTTTTATTGGCTAAATCTGACACCTATGATGTGGCTACTTGTGTGCATGATCTAACGGTAAAGATCAGGCCATGCGATACCGAAAAAGTTAATGCGGTAGTAAAATTAATGAAAGAGAATGTGGATTTCAATAAAATTTTGAAAGGGATTTAAGATGGATGCTGTCATGAGGATTAGGAAGCTGGCGAAAAGAAAAAGCAAAACGATAGTTTTGCCGGAATATGATGATGACCGGACGCTTGAGGCCGCCCGGATTATTGAAAAGGAGAAATTGGCCAAGCCTTTGGTTTTGACTCCGGAGATGGTCGATAAGAACGAATTAGAGCGTTATATCGAGGAGTATTATAAATTATATCAGTCAAAAGATATTGATCTGGAGACGGTTAAAAAACTTTTTTCAGACAATCTTTATTACGCGGCGATGATGACCCGGGAAGGGAAGGTTGATGGTTTGGTCGCCGGAGCAATCCATACTACCGCGGATATGGCCCGCGCTTGTATCCGCTGTATCGGTTTAGAGGAAAGGTTTACCATTGCTTCAAGTTGTTTCATTATGGATGTGCCTAACTGCCAGTATGGCGATAACGGCACATTTATTTTTGCCGATTGCGGAATTATTCCTGATCCTAATGCCCGCCAGCTATCCTGCATTGCTTTAACTGCCGCGGAATTGGCGGCTAAAGTTTTGGATCTTACTCCGCGCGTAGCTTTTTTAAGTTATTCCACCAAAGGATCGGCAAAAACAAAGTCCGCCGAAAAAATCAGCCAAGCTTTGGCTTTACTCAGAGAGTTATCGCCAAAGATATTAGCTGACGGAGAAATACAGGCGGATGCGGCAATTGTTCCGGAAGTGGCCAAGATAAAATGCCCGGATAGCCCGATTAACGGAGAGGCTAACGTGCTGATTTTTCCAAACTTAGAAGCCGGTAATATCGGCTATAAGCTTGTGCAACGGCTAAGCGGATGCCGGGCAATCGGGCCTTTATTTTTAGGTTTAAATAAACCGGCAAGCGACCTGTCGCGCGGCTGTTTTGTCGAAGATATCGTGGATAGCGTGGCAGTCACGGCAATCAGGGCGCAATAATGAAGATACTGGTAATTAATAGCGGAAGCTCATCGATTAAATATAAACTTTTTGATATGCCTTCCCAGCGCCTGATTACAAAGGGAATAATCGATCATATCGGTGAAGAAGGCTCAAAGTTTAGCAATCATTACTCAGGTTTAAAGATTATACTGGAGGAGATTAAGTCGGTGGATGCGGTGGGCCATCGCGTAGTTCATGGCGCGGAAAAATTTAAAAAGCCCGCACTGGTTGACCAAAACGTAATTAAGGGGATTAAAAAATGCTGCGCGATCGCTCCTCTGCACAATCCGGCTAATTTATCCGGGATACTTGCCTGCCAAAAACTTTTGCCCGGAATAAAACAGGTTGCGATTTTTGATACTGCGTTCCACCAAAGTATTCCGGAATATGCTTATATTTACGGGTTGCCGTATGAGTATT
The DNA here is from genome assembly GCA_028716245.1 of Candidatus Omnitrophota bacterium. NCBI lineage: Bacteria > Pseudomonadati > Candidatus Omnitrophota > Candidatus Omnitrophota bacterium. The sequence goes on from JAQUQW010000001.1 coordinate 251,079, forward strand.
ATCAAAGGTTAGGGGCCCGAAAATATGGTTTTCACGGTACCAGCCACGAATATGTTGCCGCCGAGGCCGGCCGCATTTTAAAGAAACCGCTGAATAAGTTAAAGTTGATTACCTGCCATCTGGGCAATGGTTGTAGCATCACTGCTGTTGATAATGGTAAATCCGTTGATACCAGTATGGGTTTTACTCCTTTAGAGGGGTTAGTGATGGGCACCCGCTGCGGCGATACGGATCCGGCCTTAATTACCCATATTATGCGCAAGAAAAAATTAGACACCAAACAAATGGATCGTATTTTGAACAAAGAAAGCGGCTTAAAAGGGATATCCGGTATTAGCAATGATATGCGTTTACTGGAGGAAAAAGCAGGCGCCGGGAACAAGCGGGCTAAACTGGCTTTGGATATATTCGTTTACCGCATCCGCAAATATATCGGCGCCTACCTGTCGGTTTTAGGCGGGCTTGATGCTTTAATATTTACCGCAGGTATCGGTGAAAATCAGGCTAATATCCGGGATAATATTTGCCGCGGCTTGTTTAACTGCCTGGGGAAAAAACCAAAGATTATGGTAATCCCTACGAATGAAGAATTGATGATCGCCCGGCAGACCTTTAAATTAATAACGAAAGGATAAAATGTTAAGGACGATGTTAAAATCAAAGATTCACCGGGCAACCGTAACAGAGGCCAATCTTTATTACGAAGGCAGCATTACTATTGATGCCGATTTAATCCGGGCAGCCGATATCCTGGAGCATGAAAAAGTTGAGGTATTGAACCTTAATAACGGCCAGCGTATTGAAACTTATGTGATTAAAGGTAAGCCCGGAAGCGGGGTAATCTGCCTGAATGGGCCGGCAGCCCGCGCCTCCTGCCCCGGGGACATAGTGATTATTGTTTCGTATGCATCGGTAGAAGATAGGGAAACCAAATCCTTAAAGCCCAAGATTATTAAAGTAAATGCCAGAAACAAAATTAAAAATTAGAATATTCGGCGACCCTGTTTTACGAAAAAAGGCAAAGCCGCTCAACCGGGTTAGTGCTGAATACCGGGAGATTTTAAGCCAAATGGCCGGCTTCATGTACGAAGGAGCCGGTATTGGTTTGGCTGCTCCGCAAATTGGCATAAGCGTGCAATTAATTGTCGTAGACATCGGAGAAGGGCTTTATAAATTAGTTAATCCTAAGATTGTCAAGAGGCTGGGGTCGCAGGCTATTCAAGAAGGATGTTTGAGTGTGCCCGGAGTTTGCATAAAGGTCAAGCGCGCCCGCCAAGTCTGGGTGCAAGCCAAAGATGAAAATAATAATTCGGTAAAAATCCAGGCCAAGGATCTTTTTGCCTGTGTTTTACAGCATGAGATTGATCATTTGAAAGGCAAGCTGATAGTTGATTATGCGTCATTCCTAGAGAAGTTAAGGATCAAAAGAAAACTGGCGGCGTTAAAAACAAGTGTTAAAGCCTGCAAATTACAGCTTTAATAAAAGAGGGAATTTCATCAATGCATGATTTAATTATTATCGGAGGCGGGCCGGCGGGATTAACCGCGGCTATCTATGCCGGGCGCAGCCGGCTGGATACATTGTTGATTGAAAAGATGGCGCTCGGCGGCAGGATCCTGATGAGTGAAACTATCGAAAATTATCCGGGTTTTCCCGGAGGGATTTCTACGCATGAACTGACCGGGCGTATGGAAACCCAGGTTAAAGAGTTGGGGGTAAAAATCATAAACGATGAGGTGGTGGATCTAGATTGCCTTAAAAAAACAATCAAGGTCACAAACGGGGATTATCAAGCCTGCGCGATTATTATTGCCAGCGGAGCCAGGCCGCGTAAATTAAATATACCGGGTGAAGAAAAATATACCGGCAGGGGTGTCTCTTATTGCGCTACCTGCGATGGGCCTTTTTTTAAAAAAAAGAAGGTGGTCATTATTGGAGGAGGAAATGCGGTTGCCGAAGAAGCGATATATTTGAGCCGTTTTGCCAGTTCGGTGAGCGTGATTCACCGCCGCCAGGATCTGCGGGCTGCCCTGATACTTCAGGAAAAAATGCAGGAGAATAAAAAAATAAATTTTATTTTAAGCAGCGTAGTTACGCAGATCAAGGGATCGCAGAAGGTGGAGGCGGTTACAATCAAAGATGTTTTAAGCGGCAAAGAAAAGGATTTTGGCTGTGACGGAGTTTTTATCTACATTGGCTATGAGCCGGAAACGACTTTCTTAAAAGGCAAGTTAGAAATGGATGAAGCCGGATTTATGGTTACTGATGAAAATATGGCTACTTCTGTGGAAGGGGTATTTGCTTGCGGCGATTGCCGTAAAAAAGGGCTATATCAGGTGATCAATGCTTGTGCTGATGGGGCAGTGGCAGCTGACTCCGCCTATAAGTTTATTGCCGGCAGGGGTAAATAGATGGAAAAAATTCCTACAACCAATAAAAAACTCCTCGATTGGGTAAATAAAATGGCCAAGCTTTGCGGTCCGCAGGATATCGTCTGGATCGACGGCACCGAAGAGCAAAAATTAGCTTTGGAAAAACAATCGGTAAGCTCCGGTGACTTGATCCGTTTGAACCAGGAAAAGCTGCCGGGTTGTTTTTTGCACCGCACTGCCCATGATGATGTGGCCCGGACTGAACACCTGACTTTTATCTGTACTAAGAAAAAACACGATGCCGGGCCGAATAATAACTGGATGTCGCCTGCTTTGGCATATCGAAAAGCCAAGGCAATATTTAAAGGCGCTATGGCCGGCAGGACAATGTATGTCATTCCTTTCTCGATGGGGCCGGTGGGTTCTCCTTTTAGTAAGATCGGAGTAGAGCTGACTGATTCCCGGTACGTAGTCTTGAATATGTTAATTATGACCCGTTGCGGAGAGCCGGTTTTAAGGCAGCTTGAAAAAGACGACGGTTTTACCAAATGCCTTCACTCTAAAGCCCAATTAGATATCAAGAAGAGATTAATTTTACATTTTCCGGAGGATAATACTATTTGGAGCGTAGGTTCCGGTTACGGCGGAAATGTCCTTTTGGGCAAAAAATGCCTTTCGCTGCGGATTGCCAGTTTTATCGCCAGGAAAGAAAAGTGGATGGCTGAACATATGCTGATTATGGGTATTGAGGAGCCCAACGGCCATGTTGAATATATTGCCGCGGCTTTTCCCAGCGCTTGCGGAAAAACAAACATGGCGATGATGATTCCTCCGGAAGGGCTTAAAAATAAGGGTTACCGCATTTGGACCGTGGGCGATGATATTTCCTGGATGCGGGTTGATTCCGACGGTTCGCTTTGGGCGATTAATCCGGAAACAGGTTTTTTTGGAGTTGCTCCCGGGACAAACTCAAAAGCAAATCCAAATATGGTCGAGACTATAAAAAAAGATACTATTTATACAAACGTTCTTTTACGGCCGGATAATACGGTTTGGTGGGAGGGCGCTGACGGAGAAGTGCCCAGCCAAGGTATCGATTGGAAAGGCCATTCCTGGAAACCAAACACTTTGGATACCCAAGGCAAAGTGGTTAAAGGCGCCCATCCTAATTCGCGTTTTACCACCCCGATTACTAACTGTCCTTCGGCATCATTTCGCCTGGAGCAGCATCACGGTGTGCCGATTTCGGCGATTGTTTTTGGAGGAAGGCGGGAGCATGTCGCTCCGCTGGTTTATGAATCATTTAATTGGCAGCATGGTGTGTTTGTCGGCTCGACGATGGGTTCAGAGTTAACTGCCGCCCAAGTTGGTAAACTGGGGCAGGTACGCCGGGACCCGATGGCGATGCTTCCTTTCTGCGGCTATAATATGGCGGAATATTTTCAGCATTGGTTAAATATGGGTAAGCTGATGGCCAAGCAGCCAAAGATCTTCCATGTGAACTGGTTTCGCACGGATGGTCAGGGTAAGTTTTTATGGCCGGGATTCTGCGAAAATTTAAGGATCTTAGAATGGATATTGGACCGCTGTAATAATAAAGTAAACGCGATGCAAACTCCGATCGGGTATCTTCCTTACCCGTTTGATATTGACCTGACCGGCCTTAATCTTGCCGAGGGGGCGCTGGAGAAATTATTTAAGATCAATAAGGAGGAGTGGCTGGAGGAATTAAAAGGGGTGAATAAATTCTTTGGTGATTTTAAGAAGGACCTGCCCAAAGAGTTATGGAATGAGTATTATGCCTTATTGGAGAGGTTTAAGCGTTATGGGCAGTAACGTCCTTTTAAAAACCGAGTTTAGGGATTTAAAACTTTTTCGCCGCGGTAAAGTCAGGGATGTTTATGATTTAGGGGATAAACTTTTAATTGTTTCTACTGACCGCATATCCTGTTTTGACGTAGTCCTGCCTTGCGGGATACCGGATAAGGGTAAGGTCTTAACCGGCATATCTGAATTTTGGTTTGATTTTATCAAAGATATAATCCCGCACCACCTAATTACTACCGATATAGATAAATATCCTCTTAACTTGAAAAAATATAAATCGGATTTAGCCGGACGCTCGATGCTGGTTTTAAAAACCAAGCCTTTGCCGGTTGAGTGCGTTGTGAGGGGGTATCTTTGCGGGTCAGCCTGGAAAGAATATCAAAAAAAACAATCAGTTTGCGGTATCAGCCTGCCTAAGGGTTTAAGGGAATCGGATAAGCTGCCGGAAGCCATATTTACCCCGTCGACTAAGGCGGATGTCGGGCATGATCAAAATGTTGATCAGGAATATGTTGAGGATTTAGTAGGAGCGGATATTGCCACGAACCTGAAGAAAATAAGTATCGCTGTTTACCGGCGGGCCGGCGATTATGCTTTGCAAAAAGGGATTATTATTGCCGATACCAAGTTTGAGTTTGGCATATATAACGGCCGCTTGATTATTATCGATGAGGTGCTTACCCCGGATTCATCGCGTTTCTGGCCGCTGGATGAATATCAGCCGGGCCACCCCCAGCCGAGTTTTGATAAACAATTTGTGCGGGATTACCTTGAGACTCTGGATTGGGATAAGGCCCCGCCTGCTCCGGCGCTACCCGAAGAAATAATCGATAGAACAAGGGAAAAATACCTGGACGCTTACCGGAAATTAACCACAAAATCAATATAAGCTAAAAATGATGAAGTTTAAAAGCACATTATCTCTCTTATTAAGAATTGGCGTAAGTATTGTACTTTTAGTCCTTTTGTTTAAGTTTAACAAAATCGATGTCTATGCTTTGCTCGGGGATATAAAAGGCGCGGATAAAATGTTTTTATTTATTGGCTTTGTGGTGTATTTCCTTATTTATCTTTTTGGTTTTTTCCGTTGGCGGATGCTGCTTAGGGCAGCGGGATTTGATATTCCTTTAAAGAGGCTGGTGAGTGCATTTTCCGGAGGTGTTTTTTTTAGCATTTTTTTACCTTCGACTATCGGAGGAGACCTGGTTAGGGCGGTTGACCTTGCCGGGCATACCAATAAGGCAAAGGAAGTCATTGCCACGGTTTTTTTGGATAGATTCAGCGGCTATATCGGCTTGGTGTTTGTAATCATACCTTCTTTATTGCTGGGCAGGAATTTGGTCTTAGATAAAGTTGTTTTTACTTCTGTTTCCGTTATTGTAATTTTGCTGGTAGCTATCCTGTTAATCCTATTTAATAATTCTATTTATTCCAGGATTAGCAGGTTTTTAACGGTGCCTAACGCGGGAAAAATAAGAGAGACAATCAAAGATATGCACCGGGAAATCCATATCTTTCGCAACCATAAAAAGATGATCCTCTTTAATTTAGCCCTTTCATTTCTAATCCAGGCTCTTTGCCCGGTCTGCGTTTATTTTATCGGGCTCTCTTTAGGGATAAAAATAAATTTTATTTATTTCCTCATCTTTTTACCGATTATCAGCGCGATTACCCTGCTTCCTATTGCCATAGGAGGGCTGGGCTTAAGGGAAGGCCTGTTTGTGGTTTATTTTGCCAAGGCCGGGGTGATAAAACAATTGGCCTTAGCTATGTCACTTTTATCGTTTTCTTTTGTCGTTTTTTACGGTGCTATCGGAGGACTCATCTATGTCCTTACAGTACATCATCGACGGATACAATCTCATAAATAACCCGCACTTTAGGCCCGCTGTAAAACTACCTGCGAATGTCTGTCATTGCCTGGCTGATTTTATCAAATTAAACAAGTTAACCGGCAGTAAAAATAATACCCTTACCCTTATTTTTGATGGTTATCCTCCGGCCGGTCAGGATATTCCTCAAGAAGCCGGCCTGGTTTGTTTATTTTCGCGGATGATTGAGGCGGATGAATTGATCAAGCAGGTAGTTGAAAAGTCAGCTTGCCCCAGAAATATTGTCGTAGTTTCGGATGACAAGGAAGTGCAATTAATGAGCAGGTTTTTACACGCTCGGTCCTGTGGTGTGGAGGAATTTATCTGTGGTAAGAAAAATAAGAAGCTGAATCCTGCCATAGGATCGGATGCAGCTGATTTCAAGTTGACTTATTCCGCAATGCAGAAAATAAACGCGGAGTTAAAGAAAAAATGGCTGGAATAAATGAATTGACATAACCGGTTAATCATGATAGAGTTATATAAATAACAACACAAAAAAGGAGGGTAATATGAGCAGTTGGCAAGTAGTGCTACTAGAACCTGCGCGTGTAGTTTTGGCTCAAATTAGCCAATTCATGGTCAACGCATTGCTGGTGATCATTATTTTGATCATTGGTTGGTTACTTTCCAAAGTTGTTAGGTCTATTATTAGCAAGGCTCTTAAATTAGTCAAACTCGATGATATTTCTGAACGTATTGAACTTAATAAGCTGCTGAGTAAAGGCGGGATAACTTATTCCTTATCCGATTTAATCGCTATAATTTGTTATTGGTTGGGCCTTTTGATAACCTTTATGGTTGCCATAAACGCTGTGGGGGTAACTATTGCCGCCGATTTATTAAAACAAGTTATTCTTTATATCCCCAATGTTATTTCCGCGTTGTTCATCCTGATCTTAGGGATGTTCGTATCAACCTTATTGAAAAATATCGTGAAAACCGCGGCAAGTAACGCCGGATTAAGCCATGGCAGGCTTTTAGCTCAAGTAGTGGAGACGGTGGTTATTGCTTTTGCAATTTTCGTGGCATTGGAGCAGTTGCAAATTGGTATCCGCATAACCGAATTGACCATTTCTATAATCCTAGGCGCTGTGGGATTAGGTTTAGCCCTGGCTTTTGGGTTAGGGTGCAAAGATATCGCCGGAAAGTTTGTGGCCGAGACTGTGGAAAGATTAAAAAAGAAGTAATGTATTTGGTTCTTACCTAAGAAATAAACCCCGTGCCTGGCGGCGCGGGGTTTATTTCTTTAAAGCAGAATATGATTAAGGTCAAGCGAATTTATGAGCAGCCAGCCAAAGACGATGGTTTTAGGGTCTTGGTTGATCGTCTCTGGCCAAGGGGTATGAGTAAAGAGAAGGCAAGAATTGATCTTTGGTTAAAAGACATTGCTCCCAGAGATAACTTGAGAAAATGGTTTGCGCATGATCCAGAAAAATGGGCCATATTTAAGCAGAAGTATTTTAATGAGCTTAGCAGTAAGAAGACCGTTATTGGTGAAATCATGAAAAGAGCTAAAAACGGCGTTACACTATTATATGCGGCTAAAGACGATCAGTATAATAATGCGCAAGCGTTAAAAGAATACATTGAAGAAAATTAAACTAGAAAAGAAACGTTTGCCTACTGATAATTCCGGCGTATCGCGTATTCGTATTGTCATTGCCAGTATGGTCGGCACGACGATCGAGTTCTACGATTTTTACATCTATGCTACTGCTGCCGTTTCGGTATTCCCGCTTCTTTTCTTTCCGAAGACTGACGCGGGAGCGGCGCTTCTTGCGTCCATGGCGACTTTTGGTGTTGCTTTTGTGGCGCGGCCGATTGGCTCGGTGGTATTTGGGCATTTTGGGGATCGAATCGGCCGGAAAGCAACTCTTGTCGGGTCGCTTTTGACTATGGGGATCGCCACATTCCTTATCGGTCTGTTGCCTACAGTTATGTGCATCGGTTTGCTGGCTCCTGTGTTACTGACGATTTTACGTTTCTGCCAAGGGCTTGGGCTTGGCGGAGAATGGTCGGGTGCTGCGCTTTTGGCGGCTGAAAACGCAAAAGAGGGCAAAAGAGCCTGGGCTGCGATGTGGCCGCAATTAGGCGCGCCATTCGGTTTTATTCTGGCCAACGGTTTCTTTTTGCTGCTTACCATGTTTTTTAACTACAATTCTATCGAGGCTTCTTTGCAAAGTGATTTCCTTGTTTGGGGTTGGCGGATTCCGTTTTTGGCTTCAGTGGTAATGGTGGCAGTGGGGTTGTATGTGCGATTTAAGCTTGATGAGACGCCGGTGTTTGCGCGGGCCTTGGCTCGCGGCGAAAAACTTAAAACACCCTTGGCCGTTGCGATGAAGCATCATCTTAAGAAACTTCTGCAAGGTGCTTTTATTATGCTTGCTACGTACGGTTTGTTTTATTTGATGACCACTTGGATACTCTCCTACGCCATCGGGTCAACAGAGCTGGGTTTTTTAGGCATTGGTTACCGCGGTTTTCTGGTGCTGCAGCTTCTTTCCGTGCTTTTATTCGCGGGGATGATTCCGGTTGCCGGTTGGCTGGCGGATAAGTACGGCCGCCGCGGCTTTCTTTTGTTGGTGACCGCTGCCATTATCCTGTTTGGTTTAACATTTAAATTTTTTCTTGATCCTGCGGTTATGGGAACAGGGAACGGGGCGAATATGGGGCTTATGCTGATTTTCTTGTGCATTGGCATGGCGCTAATGGGCCTGACTTTTGGCCCGATGTCAGCAGTCCTGCCAGAGCTGTTTCCCACGAATGTGCGCTATACCGGTTCGGGTATTTCCTATAATATTTCCTCTATTTTGGGCGCTGCTTTGACTCCGTTTGCGGCTGTCTGGCTTGCCCGGAATTATGGAGTTGGCGCTGTCGGAGTATATCTTTCGGCGCTTGGAATATTGACATTTATTGCTTTGTGGTTTTCCAAAGAAACCAAACACACTAGCCTTGATATGGCGGAGGAAAGAAAAGCTGCTGTTGGCATTGAAACAACCTCGCCGTAGTATTAAAAGTAGAGACGCGAAAATTTGTATAACAATATGAGCAATAAAGAGATTACAAAAAACAAGGTTTTTGTCCGCACTTTTGGATGGCCGATGGGGGCAGTATTATACGACTATCGTACCGTATTTGAGCAGGATTTGGTGATAAGGAAACCATAAAAATAACCGAATGCAAGCGATTCTGGTGTATTGACTAGAACTGGTTAAAAATGAGAAGAAGATTAAAAGAAGAAACTATTTTATTTATAAGTGTAATTAAATGGGTATTCCTGGCCACTCTTGCTGGTGTCGTAGTTGGTTTATCTACCACTGTATTTTTAAAACTCTTAAATTGGAGCGCAAGGGCTTGCTCGCAATATCCTTATTATTTTCTTCTATTGCCTGTGGCAATGTTTCTCAGTGCTGTAATGGTGAAATATTTAGCACCTGATGCTGAAGGGCATGGAACGGAGAAAGTGATCGAGGCGGTTCATAAGCATGCGGGTAAAATAAAAGCAGCAGTTGTTCCGGTTAAGCTGTTGGCTACTATAATTACAATAGCTTCGGGCGGTTCGGTTGGTAAAGAAGGACCGTGTGCTCAGATAGGCGCTGGCATCTCATCTATTTTTGCTGATATTTTTAGATTTGATGACAATGAGCGCAGGAAACTCGTCATATGCGGTATAAGCGCAGGCTTTGCTTCAGTATTCGGAACTCCTATAGCTGGCGCAATATTCGGTGTAGAGGTTCTTTTTGTCGGCGCTATTTTATATGATGTTCTTCTGCCCTCATTTATCGCAGGCATCGTTAGTTATCATGTATCAGCATCGCTTAGTGTAACATATTTTCATCATCCGGTACTTTTAGCTCCTGTCTTTAGCGAGTGGTTTTTCATTAAGGTCGTTATGGCCGGTATATTCTTCGGGCTTTGTTCGTTAATTCTCATTGAGACGTTAAAATTCGGAGATAGTCTATCTAAGAAGCTACAGATGTGGGCGCCACTAAAAGGGTTGATTGGCGGTGTTGCCTTAATAGCTCTTACATTCATATTTTCAAAGCGATATCTTGGGCTGGGGCTTGATACCATAGAACATTCTTTGAGCGGTGTTAAAACAGCCTGGTATGCTTTTCCTATGAAAAGTATTTTTACCGCCATTACACTCAGCTTTGGCGGGAGCGGAGGTATAGTTACACCTATTTTCTTCGTAGGATCTTCGGCTGGGACTCTATTTGCGTCGCTTGCAGGATTAGATATAGCCACTTTTGCAGCTATAGGCTTAGTGGGCGTTCTTGCCGGAGCAGCCAATACGCCAATCGCAGCAAGTATTATGGCTATGGAACTCTTCGGGACAGGCATAGCCCCTTATGCCACGGTAGCATGTATAGTAAGTTTCCTTATTACGGGTCATAGAAGTGTATACCCGTCACAAATCCTTTCCATGAAAAAATCTTCATCTATTAATGTGGAAACTGGAAAAGCGATGGAAAACGTGCTTGCAGAAGCTAATCCACGTCAGAAAAGCCTTACCGGGACCATATTAAAAATGATTAGAATATTTCGTAAAGTAAAATGAGGCTATGAAAAAAGTTTTCATTCGCAATTTTGGCTGACCGATGGATACCTTATAGACGGATTATGGAGAGGGTAACGGAGGTTGCGTTGAGCTTGGTTTAGTGTGGCTGTTTTGAGGTAAATTTGAAGAGTGTGGGCGCAAAGAAAAAGGTCAGGAGAAGGCAGAAATAAGGCTTGACAGAAGCGGTTTTGTAAGGTATATTTCTATTGGATCACGATGAGAGGCAAGCCAAAGGGTTCCGTCCCGCGGTAATGCCTCTTCTTCATTTATACCGCAGTTTATCCTTCAAGCCATTCATAAAAAGCATATCTGGGGCAAATTCGCGCAGAAGAGAAGAGTATTTAAGCTGGTTAGGTATGATTAGCCGCTTTAATTTGCCTTGTTTCTTAAGATGCTTAATCAGACAGTAGCAATCCCCATCCCCGGTAACGATGACGGCCTTGTCGTAGTTAGGATATTCCAGCATAGCATGCAGCACTAATTCTGCATCCGTATTACCTTTTACTTTCCCATCTGGTAGACGTAAGGTAGGTTTGAAGATCAAGATATAACCTTTTTGTTGCAGAGAGGTATAAAGGCTTTGGTTAGTAGGAACAAAGCCTATGAAAATAAAAGCCTTCGTTATATCAAGCGTGTCTTTTAAATACTGCCTGAATCTTTTAAAATCCAATTCCCAGCCCTGGTCCCGGATAGCTAGGTTAAGATTCTGGCTGTCTATGAAAGCATAATTATTTTCGTTTTGGTTCATGTGATTATTTTATACCTTTTCAATTATCTGTCAACCCAAATTAAAATCTTAGGAAATGAAACTATTTAAGAGCATTACTAATGTTATAAAGTGGATAAAAAATGATTGATTCCAGGTCTTTGGAAGAGGATAATATAACCTTAGAATCACAACCTGAAGGGGGGTGGGAGTAATGAGCAAATTTATTGCTCATCATCTGAAACAGCCCCTGCCTTCTCGCGCGTAGGGCCCGGAAACTCTGGCTAATACTCTGGCTGGACTCCGGATAACTTGAAACGAAGGATTCCATTGGGTTGTGGTAATGAAGGGTTGGCTCTTGGCCCGGGAAACCGGAACCCAAAGGTGATGGTTCTGCTTTAGGGATCTGCAGAGATAAAAAGGCAAAGCAAGCCAGGCGGAGGATAACCTTAGCTGAGTATAGCGAAGGTCCACCGCTTAACCCTTCCCATTATTTTATTAGATAAATTAAAGGAGGTTGCTGTGTCTGAATTAAAAATAGTTAAGATTGTTTTTGCGAATTCGCCTAACCTTTGGCATTTCGTAACGTTTAATTCCGGAGAGCATGAAACAGAAGTGGTTGGGGATCGGCACGACATAGATGTAGAGGTTATGATCCCGGGAACTGAAAAGCTTGAGAATGTAGAAAGTATAGCTCGGGATAAGGCTGAGCGTTTCATCAAAGAATTAGCCAAAACTCTCTAAACTATTTAGCAGGAGATAATGCCATAGGTGGCTGATTTATTATGAGATACCCGAAGGCGAAAGAAAAGGTCTATCTAAATCCGAAGTCGGAATTTCCCAATCTCCGCTTAAAGTCAAGTACAAAGAGCAGGGGTATTTTGTATTCCCGCAAGAAAAAGTAAGCTGCTTTCTCTAATAATTCTCTAATAATTCTACTTGACAAGTAGCAAGTGATGTGTTAAACTAATACCAAGATGGAAAATAAAACTAAATTGTATACATCAGAAGAAGCGGCCAAGAGGCTTGGCATTACTCGGCAGGGATTAGCTTATCTTGTAAAAGAAGGAAAGATTAAGCCAGTAGAGCATATTGAGAGTAAGTATAAATTTTTCTCGGAAGAAGAAATATATAAATATTTGGCAGAGAAGTAGATTTTTTTACCCCGAAACTTTACAAGGCGCAAGTAAAAGGAGGTGGTTATGGTAAGAGAAATCGTAGATCTTGAAACTATAGCGTAGCGCCTAAAATACAGTGTTAAGTATTTGCAAAACGACTGGCCCAAACTTCTGCCTGGGGTACGGCCGCTTAAGCTTAAGGCAAATTGCAGAAGAATATTATTCTTTTGGGACGATATCGAGAAATTGCTTTTAAAGGAAAAATAAGAGGAGGTGATTATGGCAATGAAAAGATTGGCAGATCGAACATCGGAGGACTGGAAGGAAGCGGAAAAAATAGCTAAATTGTGGCAGTTAGAAGTGGAGAATCCTCAGCTTTTTGAAGCTCTACAGGATCCGTTTGCTCGTTTCGTTGGATTAACAGTTTATAGAGTAAGAAAAATTTTAAGGTTAGTGACATTCGGGCGTTGCTGCAAAATATAAACATAATCAAAAGGAGGAAGTTATGGCTAAAAAACAGATAAGTAATTTAGACATCGATCCAGCTTTAAACGAAATAGAACGCGTGAATAAAAGCATATTCTTTATTGCCGGCGCATTACCTGAGTATCCGCATGACGGCGGTATGGAAGAGTTAAGCATGATACTGGAATGTCTTTCGGATAGAGCCCAAAAAGCTATCGAAGAGATCAAAGTAACAGCGGGGCTCTAATTAGACGGAAGCATAAGGTTGAGTAAGATGGAGAGAATAAAGATGAAGATAGCACTATATTGCAGGGTATCGAAAAATGATGAATCACAGGACCCGGGTAATCAGATTAATCCCTTAAGAGACTATGCCCGGGCCCTCGGGGGAGAAATTACGCATGAGTATGTTGATATGTCTTCTGGCAGCAATGGCGATCGGAAAGAGTTTCTTAAGATGTTTGATGATGCAGATAAGCGAAAATTTGACCTGTTGCTTATTTGGTCGCTTGATAGGTTAAGTAGAGAGGGCATATCAAATACCCTTGGCTATATTGAGCGTCTTAGAAAGAACGGAGTTGCTTTAAGATCTCTGCAGGAATCGTGGGTTGATACGAATGATGGGCCCGGGGAAGTAATGATCGCAGTCCTTGCTTGGGTGGCGAAGCAAGAGAGAAAGCGGATCGTAGAGCGTACTAAAGCAGGCCTTGAGCGCGCAAGAAAAGACGGCAAAAGATTAGGTAGACCGAAAGGCAAGAAAGACAGTAAGCCAAGAAGGAAATCAGGTTATCTTTTGAGGTATCATAAAAGATAACGAAGTGATATAATAATAAACATGAGATTTCTCTAAAGCATCAAAAATAGTAGTATGATAAAATGACGTATAAAGACATTAGGGAGTTCCTAAAGAAACCTACTATAAGGAAAATTCTTTTTTTCCTGTTAGCAGCTATCTTGTTAAGATGGGCAATAAGCTCGGGAACAGCTAAATTAAGCAGGTCCTTGTATCGTATAGAAGATTCTTTAAATCAAATCGATAATTCATTGGTCGATATAAATCGAGCAATACTTTTGAAATAGTAAGTTTTCCCCATATTATCAGAGAAAAAAGACGAGATTACGAAGAAGGTGAGAGAAGGGTTAAAGGAATGCCAAGGAATAGCCGGTATTTGAACCCAACAGTCTGGGGGGAGATAGTTGAACGTCGCCCCGTTAACTATCCTAAAAAGATAGAAAACAAGATTGCTTCACATTTTCTACCAGACCAGGAAGAATCCGCATTGCAGGAGACTAGAGAGTGCGTTTCTCTTTTGGCTGGTAGATTATCTTCAAGTATAGGTTCAAAAAAGGCAACCCCAGAAGAAGTAAATAAACTCGCTGATAAGCTTTTCTGTGAACTGGATATTGGCCTTAACGATAAACAGAAAAATAACCTCAAGAATTTAATTAAGAATTCACTATCTCAGGAGAGTACATTCGGGAAGGAAATAGATACTTGGGTTAAAGAAGCAGCACTAAAGGCGATAAAAATCGCGTCCCAAACAAAAACATCTTCATCTATAAAAGAAACAAAAGTAGACTTATCATTAATCAGTAAAAGAGCTAAAATTGAAGATTTCTTTTCGGAGAATATAGTAGGTGCTTATAAAGATCCGTTAACCCTCAAACGCACAGAAAGTATTTCTCGATTTAAGAGATTATATGAGAGTATACAGTCTTTAGAGAAGGAATTAGAGTTTTTCTTGCAACAATCCTCCCACCCAGATACAATTCAACTTAAAAAAGAATTCCTATGGTTTCCTTATTCATCATTCCCTGAATACGCCAAATCTCTTGGCAGTCAACCTTACACCAATATAACATTACAAGCAGTGGATGATTCAATCTATCGTCTCAAAATAATATGTGGTAAGCTCATAGATGATCCTGGTAAACCCGGTATAGGTCACCCTGCCATTTTTAAAACTGTTTATGGTTTAGCTGATGTCTGGAAGAAATATACAGGGAAAGAACCAACCCTTATTAATTATCCTGATTACAGTAAAGGTCCGACTCATGGCCCATTCCTTGATTATCTCAAAGAATCTATTGAATCCGTTATTCCTTTAGAGAAACATATAAGTCTCCGTAATATCGCCAAAGAAGTCATTTCTCACCGCAAACGTATGGCGAAAACCTCTCCAAAATAGCCACAAAAAACACCATTATCTAAGATTGAAAGAATTAATTATAATTTAGCCGTGATGATTGAATAAATCAAAACGGTTTTTTTATTTAGAACTCTTCTAAGTTTTAAACTGGTAGGAGAATCGAATGAAAAAAGAGAAGCGAATCAAGAATAGAACGAGCGTAGAAAGCATTCTGGCAGAAGCGGGTTTCTACGGCCTGACTGAAAAAGACCTTGCTAACAGAGAAAAATTGGATGAGGTCTGTATCCGTCTCAATGCAGATGTTCAACTCAAAAAGAAGCATCAACCATTATATTTCGCCCAAATGTCCTCTAAACCTGTAGTAGGTGGTTAATATGCAAACAGTGCAAGAGCGGAAATATTATTATAAATCAAAACTCGCATTAGTCAGAGATGCGGAAATAAGTGACGTATTCCAGTTGGCAAGCAATGTGCGTGAAGCGGATATCCGAGAGATATGGAAATCACACCATATGACTCCAGAGACAGCTCTTCTGGGTGGGTTCCAAGAATCTGAATTATGTTTTACCATAGAGCGCAACGAAAAGGCGATCGCAATGCTGGGAATTTGCCCTCAGACTTTACTTGGCAATTCTGCAATCATCTGGCTTCTGGCTTCTCCGGAATTGGAGAAAATACAAAGAGCCTTCATAAAGCGTTCAAGATATTTTATAAAAGGAATGCTTCAACGCTACCCCATGTTAGAGAACTGGGTAGACATGCAGAACGTTCAGTCTATTAAATGGCTCCGCTGGTGCGGGGCCAAGATAGAAGAACCAAAACCTTATGGTATCGAAGGCAAGCTATTTTGTTATTTCTATTTTAGGAGGACATTATAATGTGTGTTTTTGCCGCGGCAATACCGATAGCAACTGCTTTCGCAACAAGCGCAGCAGGTGTCACTACGGCCGTAGCGGGAACAGCCGGGATGACCGCTGCCGCAGCAACAGCAGCTAACTTAACATTAGCGGCAGCAGGTTTAGCCGCTGCAAGCGGAGGTTTATCGGCCTACGGTGCGTACCAACAAGGCCAGTCTCAAGACAAATATTACAAATATTTAGCCGACCAAAACGCCCGCGAAGCAGAAGCAGCGGTAAAAACTGCAGATCAGCAAACAACTATACTGCAGAATGAGGCAGCCCAAAAAAGTAAAGAATTAGCAGGAGATATCAAGACTGTTAAAGGTGCTCAGAAAGCGGCCATGGGGGCCTTGGGGATCTATGGGGTCACAGCTGACGACATCTTAGGAGACACCACAAACAAAGCTAAGCTTGATGCTGCCAACATCCGCTACAATGCTGACATTCAGTCCTGGGCTGTAAAAAAAGAGGCGGCCGAAAAGGGGTGGGCATTGAATAGTCAGGGCAACCTATTTAGAGCGGCTGGCCAACAAGCAAAAACAGCTTCATATTTAAACATAGGTACCACTTTGCTAGGGACTGCCGCATCGATAACGGGAATAGACGCATTTAACAAACGCTGGTACCCAGGTAAATTATATTGAGAGAAATAACATGAGTATAAAAGTAGTTCCATACGAAAGACAGATTAATAGAGTAACCCCGAGCATATCGGCGCCTCAAGAATTAAGACCGCCCCCGGGAGCCTTTGGAACAGACGTTGCCGAAGCAACTACTAAACTTGGCGAGACAGGGATGAAGATAGCCAGTCTTATAATTCAAAGAGCACAGGAACGTCAAAAAGAATTAATGGTAAGGGATAACCTGAATAAAGATACTGCATTTGGTCAAACGATGATGGATGTTCAATACAATAATGAATTAGATGATAGTGGTAAGCCTAAGGGATTACTAAACCGAAAATTAGAACAAGTTCATGGGATAACCCAGGAATTCAATCAGACATATTATACAATGAGAAAGCAACTCCTTGATGGTGTTAAAGATCCGGAGCAGCAAGATGCTTTAGCCAAAATGCTTGATTCCAGATTTGAGTCTATTCAAAGTAGGGTAGCCAATCATGAACGTCAGCAAACGGATGAGAGTATCAAGGTTGCTCACGAATCCAGCCAAGTTCTCCAGGAAAATGATGCTGCACAACTGCGAGACACTCCATCGTTGATTAATGCAATAGGTAAAGCTGTAGTTTTCAATGACGATTATAATCGGTTTATGGGCTATGACGAGAATACCGCACAAGTAAAGAACGGCGAGGTAGCAACTAAAATAGTAAAATCAGCGGTATTGGCTACTTTCAATACAAATGGCCTTCTGCCGGCGCAAAGACTTTTAAATGATGTGCAAGATAGGATTCCAAAATCTGCTTTCGATGATTTAAGTAAACAAATCGAGATAGACGCGAAGCAAACTACTGAACGGGCGAGATTCCAAGCAATGGTTGCTCAGGATCAGACTGAATCGGGTTTGATAGATAAATACTTTAAAGGCGAGCTTACCAGAGACGAGGTTAAACAACTCCACTTTAATAAAAAAATATCCGATGGATTTGCAACGACGATGATGAATAATCTGAATAGTTTACAAAAAATAGGGGCAAAAACCAAAGCAAGTACTTTTAATGATATTGCGGAGATGATGGTTGACACAACAAAGAAGCCAGCAGATATCAGGATGAAACTTTTGCAAAAAAACGCTACTGGTGAATTAACAGATAATGACTTTCAGGTTTTGTATACTTTCAATCAAAGCGTAACCAAAGATACAGTTGACAAATCCCTACCTAAACGTACCTGGTTACAGCGGTTATTTAATAACGGTAAAGATACTGGATTAAGGCAGGAAGTAATAACCGATATGTTCAAGCAATATATGCAAAGAGTAAACACTGGCGAAGATCCGGCAAGGGCAGTAAGCGAAATAATCTCTACTCATCTGGACAATCATTTAGCAGAAGAAGCAAAGAAACCTAATAGGCAATATGCTGTTAATCCGGCCACAAAACAAAAGATATATTCTGAAGATGGCGGATTGACTTGGTATGACGAAAAAACTAATAAGCCGATAAAATAAAATGTTTGGCCAAGAAACCGAATTAATATGACACACCTTTATCCCTTAGATGACTGGATAGAACATAAACTTGAAGGGACTGGATGTGTGTGCGAGCCGAGACTTGAGATAGAAGACGGAGAAATGATAGTGATACATAACGCAGCAGACGGAAGAGAAAAATGTCCATACCCGCTGGTTTTGAATTAGAGGAACAGGCAGCAGTTACCCCGGAAGCCTCAGGAGTAGAAACGGCCACGGCATCTTTGCCTTCTGGTTTTGTTCAGGAAGATAAGGTTATCCCCGAAATTAGACAGGCGCCTCAATCCGGAATGTTTGATAAGATGATAAATTTCTTTAAAGACCCTGAAAGAGATGTTGCAAAAGCACAGAATATCTATGCTTTATCGGATGTTACGGGATTACCCTTAAGCGAAGTAAATAAGAATTATGAAGTATTGCGCCGTTCCGTAAAAGTTACCGGCATTACTCCTGATTTGGATAGAAAAGAATTTATGGGGATGGCTATGCTTCCTGCAGTGGCCGCAGGTGCGGTAACTAATCCAATAGGCACAGCTGCTGGATTGATTGCTTTCGGGGCCTTGGATAAGGCAATCCCTACTGATAAGCTCATAAATAATTTAAAAGAACAAGGAATTAGCGACGAGGTAACTACGACCATAGAATTGGCCGACTTTATCGGTAAGGCTATGATTGTGGGCGGTGTATTTAATAAAGCCCCTAAATTAGCAGAGGGATTTTTAAGACATAAAATTACCGGCTATAAAATGCCAAATACTATAAATTTATCTGCCGAGCAAGTAAGAGATATATATCAAACAGGTAGGTTAACTACTCCTGAGCAGCAATCTTTATTCGGTAGTTTGGGATTAAATAGTTATGATACGCGTGGGGCATTAGAACACGGGATAAATATCAATATGCCGGCAGAAAAGATTGTTACATTAACAGATAAGCCTTATTGGGCTAAAGTTAAGGGTATTTTTGGGGCCGAGCCCGCTGTTGAAACAAGAGTAGATATAGCAGGAAAACCCATCCAGGCCCCAGCGGGTTTAATTGAAGGTAAAGTTGAAACGCCTATACCTGCCATAAAACCGCCTGATTTATCCACCGAGCAAAGCAAAATAGATTTTATGGCCCAGAAGATCAATGAACATAAAGCCCTTTCTACTGAAGAAATTTATAACCGCGCAGAGGTATTAAGTAGGAATATGGAAAATTGGACGGAAGAGCAGGGATTAGAAGCCGAGGTTCTTAATAGAGAGTTAAACCGGCGCGAAGCTAAAGAGCCAATAAAAATATCCGATGAAGAAGTAGATGAACTTACCGATAAACTTTCTGCGAAATTGGATGTTACTCTTACCGAAGACCAAAAAAATAACCTGGAGGATCTCTCCAGAGAGATGCTTGCGCAGGATAAAGTATCAGGAGAAAAAGTAGATAAGAGATATAAAGAGGCGGCATTAAAGGCGATAAAAGAAAAAAACATCATTACGGGGAAACCGCCAATAGAGCCTCCAAAGGTCATAGAAGGGCAACCACAACAACCCTCTGGTGATCCCGTCCAGAAAGTTATCTCTGTACTTAAGGAAGCTAAATCAGTAAGAGGAACACAGGAAACTCTCTATGCTAAAGCCCGCGCTCAGAAGTTCGCCAAGATGCTGGCGGTAGGGAAAAAGGTAAGAGGGGAAAAAGGTTATTATGCACAATTAGGAGCGTTGAAGGGTGAGTTGCCTAAAGCCGAATTTGAGGCGATCCGTAATAAGCTTACTCAAGAAGACATAGATATTCTTTTTAATATGGTTAAGGATAGCCCAAAAATAGGCGAATGGGATAAATTATCAGCCAGGGAAGGCCTTGGAAAGTTATTCGGAGAATATGGCGGCAAGGTCCCTACGGAGAACGAAGTATCTTTGCTTAATAAAGTATTCGGTGAGGAATTTACAAAAGCTATTTTAGAAAAGAAACCTTTATTTGAGAAAGTAAAATATGTTTTGAATCAGACAATAAACATTCCTAAATCCATCATGGCTTCTTACGATTTATCTGCTCCGTTTAGACAGGGGATATTTTTAATTGGAAAACCTAAACAATTCTGGGGTTCATTTAAGCGTATGTTTGGGGCCTTTAAGAGCGAAGTCGCGTTTAACGCAATCCAAGACACAATTATTAAAGACCCTGATTTTCAATTAGCCCGCGACAGCAAGCTTTCTCTTACGGACATGGATGTTTTACTCGGCGAAAGAGAAGAGGCATTTTTATCAAGTTGGGCTGAAAAAATACCTCTTGTCGGGATAGGTATTAAGGCCTCTAATCGGGCCTATGTAGGTTTTCTTAATAAATTAAGATTTGATGTTTTTAAGGATTTAGTAGATAAGGCAGAATTATCTGGACTTAAAGCACGAGAGAATAGGGATTTATCAATGGCGATAGCAGATTTTGTTAATAACGCTACCGGCAGAGGAACGCTTCCGGGCGGGTTACAAAAGGCATCAGTAACACTTAATTCTTTTTTCTTCTCTCCGCGGCTCGTTATGTCAAGGATAAATCTCCTTAATCCTGTTTATTATATTAAGCAGGACCCTTTTGTCAGAAAGGAAGCCTTAAAATCTCTGTTGGCTTTTTTAGGATTCGGGGTAACCGTTTTGACTTTAGCAAAGATGGCAGGATCAGAGGTTGGCACAGATCCCAAGAGTTCAGATTTTGGTAAGGTAAAGATAGGTAATACTCGCATCGATGTCTGGGGTGGTTTTCAGCAATTATCTGTAATGGCCTCTCGGATTATAACTGGCAAGATTGTCAGTTCTACCACAGGCAAGGAGATGACTTTAGGCGAAGGCTATAAGCCGATGACAAGGGCTGATATTATTCAGCACTTTATCGAATCAAAAGAATCTCCAGTAGCCTCGTTCATTACTTCTTTATTAAAGGGCCAGGATGCAACCGGACAAAAGATAGATATACCAAAAGAGATAGGACAAAGATTCGTTCCAATGGTTATTCAAGATATGTACGATATTTTGCAGGAAGCGCCCGGGTTATTGCCAGTTTCTTTATTGGGAATATTTGGAGTGGGGATTCAGACTTATAAACAAGGAACTTATCGGTAAACAGGTGGCGGTAGCTTTATTATATGTTGGAGTAGCCAGATGATACCCAAAATTAAAGTAAGCTTAACCAGGAATTCTTTAGACCATATTTTTTGTAGTAGAAGCTTAATTTTCATCACGCTTTTAATATAGCAGGGATCCTTAATTATTGCAATAAAGAAAATGAGTAGAGCCAAAGAAAAAGTAGGAAAACGTAAGTCAGTAATTGAGAAAGTTCGCATATGCTGCCCGGGCAAGATTTCTGCGCTTGAGCGATCTAAGCTTCATGCGCAAAACCTGCTTAACAAAGTAATTCCTTTTGAGATTTGGAGCACAACTGAGAAAAGGACGGAATCAGAGATTAAAGTATATTGGTTAGTAGTAAACGGACTTAAGAAGATTACCAAAGAAGGGCAGCCAGAGGAGTTAAAATGTCACGGCAGAAATTAACTTCACGACAAAAGAAGTTTGTTGATTTATACGAAGGTAACGCTACTAAGGCGGCTATTAAGGCTGGATATTCAAAGAGAACGGCTTATTCAATAGGCCAGGAGAACCTGAAGAAACCTGAAGTCATAAAAGCTCTGCAGGAGCGTGAAAAAAAGGAAACAGGTCCCTTAATAGCTGACAGGATAGAACGACAGCAGTTTTGGACTTCTGTATTAAGAGGCAAGATAGGAAAGGTTAGGAAAGTTAAGATGAATGACAGACTGAAAGCTTCAGAATTGCTGGGGAAGAGTGAAGCTGATTTTACGGAAAAGGTTTCGCATGAAGGCTTAAATAACCTGGCTGAGGAACTCAAAGCAGCTCGCTTAAGGAGCGGCCAAACTCAGCCATGCCAGACATCGCGGTCCACGAAGAACAAATAAAATTAGAGAATCAGTATTAAAAAGAGAAGCGCGACAGAGAGAAATAAGATGAAGAAAAGCACACCCACAAATAGCCCTAAAGTTTTTAGGTCAATAAGCCTCCAGCTGGCCGCAGCGCTCCTTACGGATATCTCCGAAGCGACCTTTATCGGTCTCGAAAACAACACCTTAGAAAAAGATAGAAAGGTAATCTTAATAGCTTACCCGGAGTCAGCGGAGCTCGGGTTCAAAAGGGTACTTGATGAGTTTGAGAGTAAGACTTTATGCGTAAACCTGTTTTATTATAACCGGAATCTTAATTTTCTTAGGGACCGGATATTCAACAGGAAGGTGGATAGAAAAATTGGCTAATCCACAGAAAGAAAACGGACATACCGATATCGCAAATGAGATAGTTGAAATCTTGGCAAGGATAAATTTCAGGCCTTATGAATCCCGTACGCTTTGGGCTCTTTGGCGGAAAACCTGGGGATGGCATAAAAAAGAAGACAAGATCAGCTTAACGCAATTTCAGGCATTAACAGGATTGGAAAGAAGACACCAGCATAAGGCATTAAAGACACTTATCGAAAAAAATATCATTACCCGCAATACGGATAGCTATGTTGTAAGCTATAGTTTCCAAAAGGATTATACCCGTTGGAAAGTAGTGCTTAAACAAGCACCAGTTAGTGATGTTCTAAGTAGTGCATATTTGAGCACTACCCCAGTGCTTAAACAAGCACCAAAAGTAGTGCCTAAATCGGCACCCACAAAAGAAAATAAAGAAACTATACAAAAGAAAGGTAATTTTTCTAATCATCTTTTAATTTTTAAAACCCAGATTATTCAATTAGCGGAGCAGTATTCCGGAAACATAGATCTAATTAAGCAGCATCTTTTTAAAGATGGCTATACTGAAAAGCAGATAGAGGAAGCCTTGAATAAGTATATTACTACAATTAGCAAATAATCCTCCCAGCTAAGGTATAGGTATTTTGTAGGGAGGAAAGTAATAAAAACTAGGGTTAAATAAACGACCGATTATTTGGTAAACATGGGAAAGATAAAAGGGCAATTAGAATACGAGAAGTTTAAAGAAAGCAAGCCGTTAACCCGGAAAGAGGCGATCTTGGCGCAATGTTATGTATGCAACGGGGAAGATGAGGGCGGTGAGGATTGCCATGGGTTAAGCTGTCCGTTATACCGATTTCACCCCTATAAGCAGGGGAAAGGTACTGTTGCGCCAAGAAAATCGATTCTACGCGCTGAAAGTGGCAGTTCTATGGCTTCTCAAGGCAAGGAAATGGCAGGTGTCGGGGTTAGTAGCTTAGTGGTGGCAATATGATTAAGGAAGCGATAATGACAGAGCGGGGATGGGATGCTTTAGAGATAAAGCTCAAGGCCCGCGGTCTATCTGGTCCGGAAATACAGGAGGCCCGGAAATCTTTTCAGGATGGCATAGAAACTTTGTGTAAAATGTTTTTACTGAACTGTTCAGTTGATAATAAACCTGTTGTTTAAGGTTGGATATTATTATATACTGATTCCCATAAAACGGCGTGAGGCGTTAGAATGAGAGTTGCGTTATATACCAGAGTAAGTACGGAGGATCAGGCGCGCGAAGGTTTCTCTCTTGAAGTGCAGAGGACCTATCTTCTGCAACACGCGAGAAATTCCGGCTGGGAAGTTTTTTGCAGCATATCAGGCCAGGATGTTTATATGGATGATGGATATTCTGGCGGTACTATGGATCGGCCGGCATTGCAGAGGCTTCTATTTGACGCGCGTAATAAGCAGTTTGACCTGGTGTTGGTATATAAGCAGGATCGTTTGAGTAGGAAACTGAAGGACCTTCTGGCACTGCTTGAGGAATTTGAGAATCTGGGTATAGGTTACAAATCAGCTACAGAACCATTCGATACTACGTCCAGCGCGGGCAAGATGGCAATACAAATGCTCGGCAGCTGTGCGGAGTTTGAACGGAATCGTCTCGTTGAACGCGTTTTCCCCGGGATGGTAGTCGGTGTTAATAAAGGACACTGGCAAGGCGCACGCTATGCGCCGTATGGATATCGCTATAACAAAGAGATTAAGAAACTGGAGATCTATCCGGAAGAAGCAAAGATTGTAAAAGAGATTTATGTTATGTATCTTGGTGGTAAGAGTACTTCACAAATTGCCGGGCATTATTATGCTCTTGGGATTCCTTCAAGGCAAGGAGGGAAATTTTATAACAAGTTTATCTCTAATATCCTGCAAAATAAGGCGTATTTAGGAATATTGGTATGGAATAAACGGCACTATGACACGAAAGCGAAGACTAAGAATGGAGATGGCAAAGGGTATCGGTACGTTAATAACGATTCGTCCAAGATAATAGAGGTGTCTAATACCCACGAGGCGATTATTACTCAAAAAGAATTCGATGAAGTTGCCAGGCTTCTTAAGCGTAACCGGACTAATAGCGTAGTTAGATTCAGAAATAACGTCTATCATTTATCTGGTATTTTGAAATGCAATGAGTGCGGAGGTAATTACCGCGGAATGACCGCGACTGTTAACCACCGGACCAAGGACCGGCGGCCGTGGTATAGGTGCTCTTCCAAAGGAGTGCCGTATATTAAATGTAGCAATAAATCAGTTACGGCAGACGCTATCAACAGACAGGTATGGGATATTGTGGATGTGGTAGCGCGAAATTTACACGTCCTGGAGGCACTCGGAGATATGATTAAACTGAGCGCCTCTGAGCCTGAGCAGTTGTATGTGGAGCAGCTGGAAGAGAAAGAAACTCTCCTGCATAAAAACCTTGAGAAACAGAAGGGGCTTTATGAGGTATTCGCCTCTGATAGTATCAATCTTGAGATTTACAAAGAGCGGGCCGAGATGTTACGGAACGAAGAGAAGAAGTTCAAGCAAGATATAAAAGCGGTTCAGTTAAAGATTCTGGAGAAAAGGAACGCGGTCGATCTGACGAAGGCGGCGCAGGACTTTCTTTTACGGCTGCGGAGCAATCCGAGTAATGTACAGATGGACTACCTGGTTAAAACCTTTATGCGGATTCTCTTTAAGTCTATCTATATTCAGAACCAGGAAATCGTGAAATTTGACCTTAATCAACCTTGGAAGATGTGTTACGAAGAAGGGACAAAATGGCTGAAAACAGAGCAAATACAGGCAGTTCCGGAGGCAAAAGCCCGAAGAAGTTACGAGTGCTTTTGCGCACCTTCGGATGCCAGATGAATGAGCGGGATTCAGAGGTGATCGGCGGTTTGCTCAAAAAATCGGGTTATCAAATCAGCGCAAGCGATAAAGAGGCGGATGTTATTATTTTTAACACCTGTTCAGTACGCAAGCACGCTGAAGACAGGGTGTGGAGCTTAATCGGCAGTTATAAGGGCTCTAAGATAATCGGCTTAGTTGGATGTATGGCCCAGAATTACAAAGAAAAAGCTTTTGAGCGGGATACCAATATTAGTTTTGTTGTCGGACCGCAGGATATTGGGAAGATTCCGGAAGTGCTTGGTAAGATATTAAAAACAAGGGGACAGTCCCCGTCCGAGGACAGTCCCCTTTTATTGGAACGCAAGATTTGGGAGACAGATAGCATTAGCCGCCCCGAAGAAATTTATCATACTGAATTTTATCAGGATAAAAATCATGCCCATGTAGTTATTTCCGAAGGATGCTCTAATTTTTGTTCTTATTGCGTAGTGCCTTACGTGCGCGGGCCGTTGCGTCATCGTAGAAGTAAAGATATCCTGGTTGAGATTCAGGCTGCCATTGCGCGGGGAATAACCAGGGTGACACTTTTAGGCCAGAATGTTAATGCCTATTTAGATGGGAAAATTAATTTTAATAAGTTGCTTGCGCAGGTTAACGGCCTTGGCGGCCTAAAGGAGTTTGATTTTTTTACCTCCCATCCTAAGGACGCCAATACGGATTCTTTTAAAGCAATCCGTGACCTGGATAAATTAGTTAAGCGATTGCATTTACCGCTGCAGTCAGGCTCAGACAGGATTCTTAAATTAATGAATAGAGGGTATTCGGTAAAAGAATACTTGGATTTAATCGATTCTTATCGTAAAATTGTTAAAGGCGGCTTGTTGACCACGGATATTATCGCAGGGTTTCCGACAGAGACTGAAAAAGAGTTTAAGGAAACTTACAATCTGGTTAAAAAGATAGAGTTTAACGCGGCTTATCTTTTTAAGTATTCATCCCGGCCGGGAACGCAGGCGGAAAAAATTGGCGCAGACTTAAGCAAAGAAGAAAAAGAAAAACGGCATAAACAGATCCTGGATTTACAGAGGGATATCTCAAAAAAGTTAAGACAGAAACATGCAGATGGAAAAGAATAAATTATTATTTGTATCTTTAATTTTTTTTATAATTCCCGCGATAGCTCAGGCGGCGGATTTGGACAGCTTGAAGGCTGACTTCTTGCAGGGAAATTATCGCCGGGTTATTTTTGAAGCCCAGCCGCTTGCTGACAGGGCTGATGCCGGCAAAGCTGAGGAATTAAATTACATTTTAGGTTTAAGCTACCTTAAGGAAGGCAAATTAGAGCAAGCTCATGACTGTTTTAAACATATTTTAAGTACTTCATCCGGCAAATTCAAGGCGCCTGCAAACCTGGGCCTGGCCGATACTTATTTAATGGCTGGCAGATTTCAGGAAGCTCGGGATATCTACGATAAGTTGATCGTTGATGATTCAGACAGCAGCCAAAAGGCGGCGGTATTGTACCGCTTGAGCCAATTAGAGTTTAAAAAAGGCGATATTCAGCAAGGCAATGATTATTTGTTTAAGTTAAGAAGGGAGTTTCCTTTAAGCCCGGAATTAAGATTGGAAAAAGGGTTGTCTTTAATTACTCCGCCAGCTCCATCGGTAAAGGATACCGGCGCAGAATATTCTGTACAGGTAGGTTTTTTTACCAATAGCAGCAATGCGGATATTCTTAAAAATAAATTATTGGCTGGAAATTACCCTGCTTATCTGGAAGATTCCGGCGCAGGTTACCGGGTAAGAGTTGGCAAGTTTAAAACCCAGCAAGAAGCATTGGAATTAGAGGGCAAACTTTCCAAAGAAGGTTTCCAAACCAAGATTTGTCCGTAGTATCTTATGTTAAAAAAAAAAGATAATTTTTCTGGTTGGTCCTACCGGTATCGGTAAATCCGCGGTAGCCATAAGCCTGGCTAAAAAAATCAACGCCGAAATTGTTTCTTGCGATTCGATGCAGGTATACCGGAAGATGGATATCATTACTTCAAAGGTCGCTTTAGCGCAAAGGAAAAAAATCAAACACCATTTACTCGGGATACTTAATCCCACTCAGGAATATGATGTTGCTAAATACCGCCAAGACGCCTTGTCAATTTGCGAAAAAATATTTTTAAAAGGCAAGATCCCCCTGTTCACCGGAGGTACCGGGCTTTACTATTCGATTATTATTGACGGATTATTTCCCGCAGTCCCGCAGGATAAAATAATCCGGACGAAATTAAATAAACAGTTAGCGCTTAAGGGCAGCGCGTATCTTTATAAAAAATTAACTGAAATTGACCCGCAAGCCAGCGCCAAAATCCACCCTAATGATGCCCGCAGGATTATCCGGGCCCTGGAAGTTTATTTAAAAACCGGCAAACGGATTTCGCTGTTACAGAAAAACAGGATCGGGCTGGGCCAGGAATATAAAATAAAGGTTTTTGGATTAAACGCGAAGAGAAAGTTTCTTTATGATCGGATCGACCGCAGAGCCGATGAAATGTTTGATTTAGGATTAATTAACGAAGTTAGGAGACTGCTTAAACAGAAATTAAGCAAGACTGCTGTTTGCGCAATCGGGATCCGCCAGCTAAAAGGGTATTTCGACGGCCTGTATTCTTTAAGCGATGCCCGGCGCCTTATTCAGCGGGACAGCCGCCATTACGCTAAACGTCAGCTTACCTGGTTTAGAAAAGACAAACGTATTGCTTGGATTAATATTAAGGAAAAAGAAACCCCCGGAGAAATTGCCAAACGCATTTATGCCAAAATTCTACGATAACTATGGAAAAAGCCCTCTTAGTCAGCATTCAATTAAAAACAGATAAAGGCCATTGGCGCATCGAAGATATTTCTTCGGAGCTGGAGGAGTTGGTGTTTTCAACTTCGGTTGAGGTGGTTGAGAATATAATTTGTATCTGTGATAAAGCCACCGCCAATTACCTTATCGGAAAAGGCAAGGTTGAGGAGATCAGCCTTATCGCCAATGAAGAAGGGGTGGATACGGTAATCTTTAGCCATGATTTAAGCGGAACGCAGCAACGCAACCTGGAAGAGGCGATCGGTAAAAAAACCATCGACCGCACGCAATTAATTTTGGATATTTTTTGCCGCCGGGCCAAGAGCCCTGAAGGCAAAATGCAGGTAGAATTAGCTCAATTGCAGTATTTGCTTCCGCGTTTGAGCGGTAAGGGGATAATGCTTTCAAATTTAGGCGGCGGTATCGGTACCCGCGGCCCCGGCGAAACCAAGCTTGAGGTTGACCGCCGCCAGATCCGCAAAAAGATCGATAAATTAAAGAATGATCTTAAAGCATTTGGGTCCCACCGTTTGACCATGCATAAAAAAAGGGAGGCAAACAACTTGCCGGTAGTGGCGCTGGTTGGTTATACCAGCGCGGGCAAATCTACGCTGCTTAACCGGCTGACCGAATCTAATCAGGTTACCTCGGAAAAATTATTTACGACCTTGGACCCGCTCTCTAAAAGCCTGCAGCTTCCTAACGGGCAAAATATTATTGTTTCCGATACGGTGGGGTTTTTGCATGATCTTCCGCACCATTTAATCGAGGCTTTTAAAGCAACATTAGAGGAGGTTAATGACGCGGATTTATTAATCCATGTTTTAGATGTGGCTAACAGCCGGCTTTATCAGCATAATCAGGCTGTGCTTAGTGTTTTGGATGAACTGGGGATACATGAGAAGCCGATCTTAACGGCTTTAAATAAAATTGATTTAGTCGAGGATCGCTCCTGGCTGGAAGTTTCCCGAAAAGATTTTTCCGATTCTATCCTTTTGTCTGCCAAGACAGGAGAGAATTTAGGCGCATTGATTGAGCGGATCCAGGAGTATTTTTCCGGGCTCATGCTAAGTTTAAAAATAATCATTCCTCATGGCCGGATGGAACTGGTAGACTTTTTTTATCGGATGGCCAAAGTAAATAAGATCGATTATCTGCAAGAGGGGGTAAAGATTGATTTAAATATTCCCCGTAAGCTTTATGATAAGATCGCCCAAGACAAAGATATAAAAATTATAAATTAGCACTCTGGTGATTTAACTGCTAATATTATTGACAAAATAGAAAATTATGTTAAAATCACCACTTAACGTCAAACTGTTATATAGGAGATAAAAAAGTGCGTAGTGTTGATTATAGCTCCCGGAGAAAGTCAGTTTTAAACGCGGCGATCAACCGGTATATCAAAAACGCGCTTCCCGTGGCTTCTGATGAAATCGCCGATGAATTTGATTTAAGTTCGGCAACGATCAGGAATATTTTTTCCGAACTTGATCAGTCTGGATACTTAAAACATCCTTATACCTCAGGCGGCAGGGTTCCTACAGACAAGGGTTACCGTTATTACGTCGATTTCCTTATCCAGCAAATGGAGCTTATGGATGATGAGAAGCAGCGTATTCTTAAGGATTGTAAAAGGAAGATGCGCCGGCTTGATGATACCCTGGAGAACACCTCAGAGGTAATCTCCGAGATTACCCATTACGCCGGGATTGTTTCGTTTTTAGAGTGGCAGGATAAGATTTTTTACAAAGGGATCAGCCGGATATTGGATCAGCCGGAGTTTAGGGATGCTGATAAGATCCGCCTTTTGGTCAGGTTGATGGAGGATAAGAAGCGCCTATTGGATATCATTAACCGGGATTTCTCCGGTAAGGTGAAGGTTTATATCGGGAGTGAACTGGGTTTTCCGGAAATGGAGAGTTGTTCTTTGGTTGTCTCCAGCTTTAAGCTTAAGAACCAGCCATCAGGGAGGCTGGCGGTATTGGGCCCGATGCGTATGGAATACAATCATATTATTCCGGCGATGGAATATATTTCCGATGTTTTAAGCCAGGTCTTGGAGGAGTTTTAAAATATGGAAGAGCATAAAAATAATAAAAAAGAAGAAAAAACGGTTACCTTAAACGAAGCCGAATATTTGGCGCTTTTGGAAGAGGCAAAAAAAGGCAAGGATAGCTGGGACAAAATGCTCAGGAATCAGGCTGACCTGGAAAATACCCGTAAGCGTTTAGACCGGGAAAAACAGGAATTTATAAAATTTGCCAATGAAGGTTTGGTGCTGGATCTGCTCAATGTGCTTGATGATCTTGAGCGGACGGTTAATTTAGCGGAATCAACTAAACAGGATCTGGCCGCTTTTTTAAAAGGCGTAGAGATGATCCTGGCACATTTATATGAAATGTTAAAAGAGCATGGAGTAAAGCCGATTGAGGCCGAGGGTAAAATATTTGATCCAAATTACCACGAAGCCTTAATGCAGGTTGAAAGCAAGGATTTACCGGAACATACAATAATTGAGGTTTTACAAAAAGGATATTTAATTCACGAGCGGGTACTGCGTACCGCTAAAGTAAAAGTTTCGAAAAAAACGGGAGGTTGATATGGCAAAGGTGATTGGTATTGATTTGGGGACATCTAACTCAGCGGCAGCGGTTATGGAAGGGGGCAGGCCGGTAATTATTCCCTCGGCAGAAGGCGCCGGAGTTGCTTCGGGTAAAGCTTTTCCTTCTTATGTAGCTTTTACTAAAGACGGACAGCGTTTAGTCGGTGAGCCGGCAAGGCGCCAGGCAGCCATTAACGCCGAAGGGACAATTCAAGCGGCTAAGCGCAAGATGGGTACGGATTTTAAATTCAAAGTTTATGGCAAAGAGTATACTCCGCAGCAGATTTCAGCGTTTATATTACAGAAAATTAAACAGGATGCCGAGGCTTATTTGGGAGATAAGGTTGAGGATGTGGTCATTACCTGCCCGGCTTATTTTAACGATAATCAGCGCCAGGCAACTAAAGACGCCGGAGAAATCGCGGGGCTAAAAGTTTTGCGGATTATCAACGAACCTACAGCCGCCTGTCTTGCTTATGGCTTGGAGAAAGCAGGCAAAGAGCAGAAGATCATGGTTTTTGATTTAGGCGGAGGTACACTGGATGTAACAATTATGGAAATGGCCCAAGGTGTGTTTCATGTACAGTCAACCAGCGGGGATACGCAGTTGGGCGGTACGGATATGGATCGGGTGCTTCTTGAATATATTGTCGGTCAGTTTAAGCGCGAAACAGGTATTGAATTGATGAATGATAAGATGGCAGTCCAGAGGGTGCGCGAAGCAGCGGAAAAGGCTAAGATTGAATTATCTTCTACTGTGAGTACGGATATTAACCTGCCTTTTATTACCGCTGATGCTACCGGGCCTAAGCACTTAACCATGAATATTACGCGCGCGAAATTAGAGGATTTGGTTGGGCCGATCATTGAGAAATGCCGCCATCCTATGGAGCAAGCTTTGAATGACGCGAAATTAACCTCAAAAGAGGTTGACCGGATTATTATGGTCGGTGGGCCGACGCGTATGCCTATCGTGCAGAAATTTGTTGAGGATTATGTTGGTAAAAAGATCGAGCGTGGGGTTGATCCAATGGAATGCGTTGCTTTAGGAGCGGCAGTTCAGGCGGCAATTATTACCGGAGAGGTCAAAGACGTGCTTCTTTTGGATGTTACCCCGCTTTCTTTAGGTATTGAAACATTAGGCGGAGTAAATACCAAATTAATCGAAAGGAATGCCTCCATACCCACGCAAAAAAGCCAGATTTTTTCAACCGCGGCGGATAATCAAACCGCGGTTACCATCCGGGTCCTGCAGGGTGAACGTCAATTGGCAGATGATAATGTGGAATTAGGCAGGTTTGACCTGGTGGGTATTCCGGCTGCTCCGCGCGGTGTTCCGCAGATTGAGGTTAAATTCGATATCGACCGCGATGGGATCGTGCATGTATCTGCCAAAGATTTAGGCACCGGTAAAGAACAGTCTATCCGGATTAGCGCTCCGAAAAAGCTGTCCAAGGAAGAAATTGATAAAATGGTTAAGGATGCCGAGAGGTTCGCGGCTGACGACGCCAAAAAGAAAGAGGAGATCGAGACAATTAATCAGGCGGATAACCTGGTATATGCGACTGAAAAATCGTTAAAGGATTATGGCGATAAGGTGGGCCAGGCCGAGCGGGCGGATATTGAAGCCAAGGCCAATGATTTAAAGGCAGCGATAAAAGATAAAAATGTAGACAGGATCAAGAAAGGTATGGAGGAGTTAACTAAAGTTTCGCACAAGCTTGCGGAGGAAATTTATAAGCAGGCTGCCGCCAAACAGCAGCAGTCGCAACAAGGCCAGGCTGGGTCGGGTCCAGGGCAAGAGGATGCCACTGAGGGGCCGGATAAAGGCGCGAAAAAAGACGAGGATATTATCGACGCTGAATATAAAGAAGAGGACAACGACGGTAAGAAAAAATAAAGATGTCGGTTAAAGGTGATTATTATCAAATATTGGGAGTATCCAAAACCGCCAGCCTTGATGAGATAAAAAAGGCTTACCGGGAGATGGCGCTTAAATACCATCCCGATCGGGTTGCGCCCGAGCAAAAAAAAGAAGCCGAAGATAAATTTAAGGGGATTTCCGAGGCTTACGCGGTGCTTTCCGATTCTTCCAAGCGTGATCTTTATGATCAATATGGCCATGCCGGTATCGACCAGAAATACGCCCAAGAGGATATTTTTAGAGGCGCTGACTTTAGCAGTATCTTTAGAGAGATGGGTGGTGGTTATGGAGGGGGCGCCAGCATATTTGAAGAATTATTCGGTGATTTAGGATTTGATATCGGCGGTTCCAGGCAGTCTAGGGGCCAATCTGCCAGGCGCCGCGGCAGGGATTTGCAGATTGCGATTGAAATTTCGCTTGAAGAAGCATCTGTTGGGGTAGAAAGAATAATTACTGTGCCCCGTTATGAAAGTTGCGCCAGCTGTTCCGGAAGCGGGGCCAGGGCCGGGACAAAGCGGAGCGTCTGTCCGCAATGCAAGGGCGCGGGTAAAACAGTAGTTTCAAACGGTTTTTTTCAGTTGGCGCAAACTTGTTCGCGTTGCGGCGGGGAGGGCTCGACTATCGGCACCCCTTGTCCGGATTGCCGGGGAGAAGGCCGGGTTAAAGTTATTAAAAAAATTAAAGTTAAGATCCCCGCCGGAGTTGATAATGGCTCGCAATTACGCGTCCGGGGAGAAGGGGAAGCGGGTATAAATAGCCGGGGAGATTTGTATGTAGTTATTGAGGTCAGGGAGCATGATGTGTTCCAGAGGCATAATAATGATATTGCCACTTCCGTGAATATAAGTTTAGCCAAGGCTGTTTTAGGTGGAGAGGTTCAGGTTCCCACTTTAGGTGGAAGGTTGACGATGAAGATACCCGCGGGCACGCAGTGCGGTAAAACCTTTCGCCTTAAAGGCAAAGGTATTGCGGATTTGCATTCCCGGGAGCTGGGTGATGAGTTGGTAAAAGTAGAGGTGGATATTCCCACAAGATTATCTCCCCAGCAGAGGCAATTAATCGAAGAGTTTGCCCGTTTAAACGGCGAAGACCTAAGATCAAAAGGAAGATAATATGCCTACTTACGAATACGAATGTTTAGCTTGTAAACATAAATTTGAGATCTTACAGAGCATAACGGCAAAGCCCATGACAAAATGCCCAAAATGCGGTAAAAAGATAAGAAAATTGATCAGTAGTTCCGGAGGGTTTATCTTTAAAGGGCCGGGTTTTTACGCTACGGACTATAAGAAAACAGTTTGTCCTAAAACACAAGAAGGCTGCGCCGGCTGCCCCGGGCATCAGGGTAAATAAGCTTTTAATTTATTGTTTTTGTTATTTTCTGTGGTAGAATATTTTCTCTATGACTAAAATAAGGGCTTTTAAGTCAGTAGTTTACAACCAAGAAAAAATCGGGGATCTTAAACAAGTTGTCTGCCCGCCATATGATGTAATCTCTATCTCTGCTCAAGAGATGTTCCATGAGCGTTCGCTTTATAATTTCATTCACGTACTTTTAGCAAAAGATTCTCCTGACGAAGACAGATATCACCGGGCCGCAGCGATATTCCGGCAATGGCTTAAAGACAGCATCCTTATTCAGGATGAGCGGCCAAGCATATACTTTTATAGCCAGCAGTATATCATCCGCGGAGAAAAGAAAACCCGATTGGGATTTATTTCTCTGCTTAGGCTTGGAGATGAAAAGGGCTCTTCTGTTTTTGGGCACGAAAATACACACAGCGCAGCCAAGCTGGATAGGTTTAAGCTGATCAAGCAGGTAAAAGCAAACCTTAGCCCGATATTTATAATCTGCCAGGATAAGAAACGTATTATCCAGCGGATTTTTCAGAAATATATCCCTGCACAAACGGCCTTTATTGAAGTTACCGATGATGAAAAAACCGTGCATAAATTATGGCGGATAGATGATCCGCAGGTTTTAAAGGCTATCGAATCCGGCATGAGCGAAGAAAACATGTTTATTGCCGACGGCCATCATCGCTATGAGGTTTCCTGCGCTTACCGTGATCTTATGCGTGAAAAACTCAAGGAGCAATTTGACGGGGAAGAAGATTTTAATTATTGTTTAGCGTATTTCACCAATACTGACCCGCGCGGGCTGTCCATTTTAGCTATCCATCGCCTGCTCAAGTTAGATAACGGATTGGATATAAATGATTTTATCGCTAAGGCCAAAGAATATTTTGATGTTGACCCGGTAAAAGATAAAACGCGTTTTTTCTTCCTTCTGGAGAAAGCCGGCTGCACGGAGCACCTTATCGGGGTATATAAAGATAAAAAATATTTCCTTCTGCGTTTAAAGAACGTAAAGATCCTGGATAAGTTGATCGCCGAGAAGCCAAAAGAATACAGGGCGCTGGACGTGGCTATCTTCAATTATCTGGTATTAAAGAATATCTTAAAACTTGATTTAAATAACCTGCCGGATATAAAATATAGCCCGGACCCTTTAGAATTCTTAGGGGAGGTTGATAGCGATCCCTCAAATATCGCCTTTTTCCTTAATCCGGTTAAAATCGAGCAGATCATTAATGTTGCTTTGGGGGGCAATAAAATGCCTCCTAAGTCTACTTATTTTTATCCCAAGGTGCTTTCGGGGCTTTTAATCAATAAATTCGAGAAGGATTAAAAAGTGGCTTTATTCGGTAAACCAAAATACACGATAGTCAGGTTAAAGAAGAAAGAGATTCCCGACGGATTATGGACAAAGTGCGAGGAGTGCTCGGAAACACTTTATAATAAAACTTTGGAAGAAAATTCCAGGGTTTGCCCCAAATGCAATTATCATTTTGGGTTAACTGCTTACCAGAGAGTGGATTTATTGCTGGATAAAGATACCTTTACGGAGTTTGACAAAGATATGATTTCCGTTGACCCGCTTGATTTTAAGGGGCCGAAAACCTATAAGGATAAATTAAAGCAGGATCAGGAGGCCACAGGTTTAAAGGATGCGGTGGTATCCGGTGAAGGTAAAATTAACGCAAGGGGCGCGGTTATTGCCGTGACCGATTCACGTTTTATTATGGGGTCAATGGGTTCAGTAGTTGGCGAAAAGATCACAAGGTCTGTCGAATATGCCACCAAAAATAAGCTTCCTATGATTATTGTTTCCGGTTCAGGCGGCGGGGCGCGGATGTATGAAGGGATGTATAGCCTTATGCAAATGGCTAAAACCTGCGCTGCTTTGTGTTACCATCGTAAAACAAAATTGCCGTATATTTCAGTGTTAACCAACCCGACTATGGCCGGGATTATGGCTTCATTTGCCGGGGTGGGGGATATAATTATGGCCGAGCCTAACGCTTTAATTGGTTTTACCGGCCCCCGGGTCATCGAACAGACCATAAGGCAGAAATTGCCTATTGGTTTTCAGCGTTCGGAGTTTTTGTTGGACCATGGTCTTATTGATATGATTGTGCATCGCAAGAATATGAAAAATACTTTAAGCCAATTGCTTAATTATTTTAGTTAATTCTATATAATAATTTAAGTTTCTTTTTAATGAGGAGTAATTAAATGGCCCAGGTAAGTTTAAAAGATGTTTGTAAGGTTTTCCCCGGAAATGTGCTGGCGGTTAATAAAGTGAATCTAGGTATTGAAAATAAGGAGTTTATGGTCCTGGTAGGGCCTTCCGGTTGCGGTAAATCTACCAGCTTAAGGATGATCGCCGGCTTAGAAGAGATCAGCTCCGGTGATGTCTATATCGGAAATAAACGCGTTAACGATGTTCCGGCAAAAGACCGGGATATCGCCATGGTTTTTCAGAATTACGCCCTTTATCCCCATATGACCGTTGAAGAAAACATGTCATTTGGCTTGAGGCTTCGGCATATTCCTAAACCGGAGATCACTCAGCGGGTTAATGAGGCTGCGGAGATCTTGGGGATTAAGCGCTTGCTGAAACGTAAGCCTCGTGAGCTTTCCGGAGGCGAGCGCCAGCGGGTGGCAGTAGGAAGGGCGATCGTGAGAAAGCCTTTGGTTTTCCTGTTCGATGAGCCTTTAAGCAATCTTGATGCTAAG
This sequence comes from Candidatus Omnitrophota bacterium, assembly GCA_028716245.1. NCBI lineage: Bacteria > Pseudomonadati > Candidatus Omnitrophota > Candidatus Omnitrophota bacterium. The sequence goes on from JAQUQW010000001.1 coordinate 287,801, forward strand.
ATGCGCGTGCAGATGCGCACCGAGATCCATAAGCTGCACATCAGGCTGCAAACCACGATTATTTATGTAACTCATGACCAGGTTGAAGCGATGACTATGGGGGACCGTATCGCGGTTATGAAAGACGGGATTATTTCCCAATTAGGCGATCCGATTGATGTCTATGATCATCCAAAAAATAAGTTTGTTGCCGGTTTCATTGGTTCCCCGCCGATGAATTTTATGCTGGGTAAGATTATCAAAAAAGAAGGCAAATTTTACTTTGATGAAGGCAAGATCCGGGTAAAACTGGTTGAAGACATGCATAAAAAGATGGCTAATTATGCCGGCAGCGAGGTGTTTTTTGGTATCCGCTCCGAAGATATTTATGATAAATTGTTTGTTTCCGAAGCCCCGCCGGAAAATATCGTCCGGGTAAACTGCGAAGTATTTGAACCTATGGGTTCGGAGGTTTATCTCTACCTGAACACAGGCAAGCATACCTTTATTGCCCGAGTCGGCGCCCATGACCGGCCCAGGGTTAATCAGGAGATGGACGTGGTTTTTGATATGAGCAAGGTGCATTTTTTTGACAAAAGCACCGAAGAAACTATTATTTAAGCTTCAAAGACTTACCTTAAAAGCTAAAATAAGCTTAATGCGGCAAAATACCATCCGTAAATTCTTCCTCCTTTTTTTAATTACCTTATCGGTTACCCTCTTAATAATAAACTCTGTTTTATTGCATCAAAAAATCAATCTTGCCGTTTTTTTGGTATTTATCTCAACCAATGTTTTTATTTTATTTTACTTGTTAAAAACATTCTCCAACCGCTCCTTACTTATCCATTCTCAGGATGAGCGTAGTCTAGAGCAAATAAATATTATCAAAGCCGAAAATAAAAAAGACCAGGAATTCGCTCTGGCGCTTAAATTTAAGATCACCCGTTATGATAATTTAAAAAAGGTAATTGAAGACCTTAACCGCAGTTTGAAATTAGATACCGTTATCCATGTGTTAAGCTCCGCTGTTTACTCTTTAATCTCAAATAATAGCGGATGTGCCCTGTTTTATCTGGTGAATAACCAGTATCAGAAGCTGAATTTGGCCTATTCCATAAAAGATGACAGCGACCTGGTTGTCCTTACTAAAGAAGGGGATATTTTTGATCAATGGGTCCTGAGGCATTCCAGCCAGCTTATCATTGAGGACCTGAAAAATGATTTCCGTTTTGATTTAGAGGCTCTGCCTAAGCAGGAGGCGCGGCCGGTATCATCTTTAATCAGTTCGCCGTTAATCAGTCACAACTCTCTGTTTGGCCTTTTGCGCCTTGAAAGTAAAACCAGCGGTGCTTTTAATCAGGATGATTTGCGTTTTCTCTCCCTAGTTGCCGATCTTGGGGCGGCAGCGGTAGAAAATAGTTTACTTTTTCAGAAGGAACAGGATTTGGCTATCCACGACGGTTTAACCGCGCTTTTTACAAAGCAGCATTTTATCACCAGGTTAAAAGATGAATCCAGGCGCCTCCTGCGCCTGGACCAGCATTTATCGTTAATGATGATCGATATTGATTTTTTTAAGCAATATAACGATAAATTCGGGCATACTGCCGGTGATATTGTTTTAAAGAAAATGGGGCACTTATTAAAAGATGCTTTAAGGGAATTTAACCCGCTGTTATGCCGGTTCGGAGGAGAAGAATTTTTAGTTATGCTGCCAGGGATAAATAAGCAGAAAGCATTGGGGATAGCCGAAGATTTACGCCGCAGGATTGAGAAGGAGAATATCGTGCTGCGCCGGCAGGATACGCATGTAACCGTTTCTATCGGGGTAGCCAGCCTGCCGTTTGACACAAAAGATGAAGATGAACTAATCCAGAAGGCGGATAAGGCGATGTACAGCGCCAAGGGGAAGGGAAGAAACCGGGTATGCTCTATATAATAGCATTTTTAATTTTAACCGTTGCCTGGTATATGTCATTACGCCGGATTTTTGCCGGACGCATCGAATATGAACAGGCAAAAAGTACCAGCCTGATTAATGAGCTTAAAAATTTGGTTGATTTAAAAAAACGCTTAAATTCGGAAAATGCCCGGCTGAATAAAGTATTCGCGGAAACCCTGGCGCTTTATGAATTGACCAAGGATATTTGTAAGCATCTGGATGAGGAAAAAGTTTTTACAACTTTTAACCAGAGCCTGAAAAAATATATCAGCATCGGCGATTGCCGCTATATAAAAGACGCCGCGGATTTGGTTAAATATAAAAATTATACGATCCTGCCTTTAGCTGTCGAAGAAAATCAAATCGCCGGTTATTTAGCGGTAGACAGGATTTCGCCAGCGGATAAAGAGAAGTTTGGGATCCTGGCCCAACAATTTTTAATCGGCTTAAGAAGAGCCTTGCTTTATCAGAAGGTTCAAGGAATGACCATTACCGATTCTCTTACCCAGGTCTACTGCCGAAGATATTTCCTGGAGCGTTTTAGCGAAGAGATGAGGCGTTCCAAGAAGAACAGGTTAAACTTAAGCTTCCTGATGATCGATATAGATAATTTTAAACGCTTTAATGACCGTTATGGGCATTTGGTCGGCGACGCTATATTGCGCCAGGTTTCTAAAACTATAAGTGAAGCGGTCAGGCAGATAGATTTTATCGGCCGCTACGGAGGAGAGGAGCTTTCGATCGTCCTGGCTGAAACAGACAGGGAGCAGGCTAATTTTGCCGCCGAACGTATCCGCCAGGCAATCGCCGCAGCGGCAATCAAGGTTTATGATGAAGAGTTAAAAGTTACCGTAAGCATAGGTGTTTCTACTTTTCCGGATAATACTTTGAATATGCAGGATTTGATTGAAATGGCGGACCAGGCTTTATACCTGGCCAAGGAAACCGGAAAGAACAGGGTTTGTTTTTCTCCCGCCTAATTATATCCTTGAAAAATTATGTATTTTAATATAGAATACCACAATGGTTAAAAAATATATTATCGCCATAGATTTAGGCGGCACTAATTTAAAATGCGCTTTGCTCGATAGCAGTTTAAGGATTAAAGCCAGAAACTCTTTTAGCACAAAGAGTTTTGATAATAAACATAAGCTTATTGATGGGGTTGTTGATTCCGTAAATAGTTTTATGTTAAGCCATAAGTTGGCCAGGGGTATTATCTTGGGAGTGGGTATTGGTTTGCCGGGCCCGGTTGATACCTTAAGGGGAATCGTGCATTTTTTGCCGAACATCCCGGGATGGAAAAGCGTAGAGTTTAAAAAAATTTTAGAGCGTAAAACTAAACTGCCGGTTTTTATCGATAATGACGCTAAGCTGATGACCTTAGCCGAGCAAAAAAGCGGTTCGGCAAAAGGATATGCAAATGCCTTATGTTTGACCTTGGGCACCGGAGTCGGTGGGGGGTTAATTATTAACGGAGCTCTTTACCGGGGCAGGGATAATGCCGCCGGAGAGCTCGGTCATCTTCCTCTTAACGAAAAAGGGCCGCTTTGCGGTTGCGGAGGGCAAGCCTGTCTTGAGGCATATGTTGGCAATGCCGCTATTATCAGGCAGGCGCGTAAACTATTTGGACCCGGGATTTCCCTTGAGGAGTTAAGCCGCTTGGCCCGCGATAATAATGCAAAGGCAATGAAATTCTGGAGACAGGTTGGGGAAAAGCTGGGATTGGCTTTAAGCGGGATTGTAAATTTACTTAACCTGGAGGCGATTGTAATTGGCGGCGGGGTTTCTGAGGCCGGAGGAGTATTGTTTAAAAGCCTAAAACAAACTATTTTGCGGCGGGCAATGAGCGTGCAGGCAAAAAGGGTAAAAATATTTAAAGCCAAATTAGGTAATAATGCCGGAATCATCGGAGCCGGATTGCTGGTTAAGGAAAGGTTAAGGGGATAAACAGGTTTCTGGAAGATTACAAAAAATACCCTCAGGAAAACAATGCTAAAAAAAATTAGTAATTTTAAACTGTTTAATCTTGCGGCTGTTGTTCCGGCCGTTGTTTTTTTATCCGTAGCCCTGCTATTTGCGGAGGAGAACAAAGAGTCACCGATAATTATCAACGGCGATAATGTTGAATATTCAGCCGACAGTAAAGAGGTGACTGCTACCGGAAATATTGAAGTTACTTATAAAGGTTCGAAGTTAACTTGTAATAAGTTAAAAGTTAACATGCAGACTAAAGAGGGACAAGCTGAGGGTAATGCCCGGCTCCAGGATCCAAAGGGGATAGTTACCGGTGAAAAGATTGTTTATGATTTTGCCAATAAAACAGGTGTGATTCTTAACGCCGATTTTCGGGCCAACCCTTATTTTGGAAAAGCCAGGAATGTGGAGAAAGTAAGTGATAGTGAATATATCGCTAAGTACGGATATTTTACTACTTGCAGTTTTGACCATCCGCATTATCGTTTCGGGGTAAAGAAGTTAGGCATGTTCCCCGGTGATAAAATGGAAGCTCAACAAGTTATGCTTTACCTGGGGACTGTTCCTGTTGTCTATCTTCCGCGCTTTAATTATTCGATGAAGGAGCCAATTATGCATGTGCAAGTTGAGCCGGGTAAGCGTAAGGATTGGGGCCCGTATGTTTTGAATACCTGGCGTTATAGTATTTCCGATAATGTCAGTGCTTTGGCTTCGCTGGATTATCGCAGTAAGCTGGGTTTTGCCGAAGGGTTTGAAGTAAACTATAAAAATTCGCCCGTTGGCAATGGTAATTTTAAATTTTACTACACCAATGAAAGCCCTGCTAATCAACCAACCGGGGCACCCACGGAGTTTCAACGTTATTTTATGCGTTGGAGGGATAAGTGGAACATTGATGATCGGACAAATGTTATCGCAGAGTTATATAAAATTACCGACCAGAGAAGGAAATATGATCTTACGCACAATATCCTTAAAGATTATTTCTTCCGTGAGTATGAGAAAGACAGCCAGCCGCTTAGTTATGGGTTATTCCACCATGCATTCAATTATTCCAGTTTGGATATACTCTTGCAAGAGCGCACAAACCATTGGTTTGACCAGATCGAGAAAACTCCGGAGATAAACTATAACCTGCCAAGCTTACAGTTGGCAGAGAGCCCATTTTATTTTGAGAATACAACTCAGCTGGGAAATTATAATAAAAAGGAGGTTGTGACTCCAGCAATAACACAAGATAGGGATAATGTTACGGTTGCCAGATTGGATACGAAGAATACTTTTTCCATGCCGGCCAAGATCGCCTTTGTGCAATTTAAGCCTTTTGTTGCCAGCAGGCAGACCTTTTATGATAAAGGAGCAAATGACCAAACAGGAATTGTGCGGACTATTTTTTACAGCGGCGCGGATATGAGCACTAAGTTTTATCGTGTATTTGATGTCAAAACTAATTTCTTAGGTTTAGATGTCAATGGTTTAAGGCATGTAATTACTCCTACCGTAGGATATTTATATACGCATGTGCCCACTATCCCGGGAACCAACATAAAACAGATTGATGCTACTATAGATTCGATAAACCGCGGCAATACCGCATCTTTAGGTTTATCCAACAAACTGCAGACTAAGCGTAACGGCGCGAGCGTGGATTTTGTAGATTTTTTAATTACTACCAATTATGTACTTGATCCGAAGACCGGCGATAACGCCATCCTTACACCCCGCGCTGGAGAAAATTTAAAAAGTAATTTTTCAGATATACTCTATCAATTGAAAATATTGCCATATTCATGGCTTAGGTTTGAATCTGACGCTACTTTTGCGCATTCCGACCATACCAATGTCAATTACAATAAATTTTCCTTGGCTAGCTATGATTTAAGCTTTGATCTAGGTAATGAGCGTTCATTTTCTATTGGGCAGCGCTACGAAAGAAAAGGAAAGAATGAGGTCACTGCCGGTTTTACTGGCCGCCTGAACCCCAAGTGGAAATTTGCCATGTATCAGCGTTATAACTTTAAAAAGACCGATGTTCTTGAAGCCGGCTCTCAGGAGCAGGAATATACTTTGACCCGTGATTTGCATTGTTGGGATTTGGATCTTACCTTGGACAAGAAAAAGATCAGCGGCACGAGCATATATTTTACCTTCAGGCTTAAGGCTTTTCCTGAAAACCAATTTGGTTTTAATCAATCTGTAAGCGCAAAGAAATCTGGGACTCCATAAAATGAATATCTCAATTATTGGTTCAGGTTATGTCGGATTAGTCAGCGGCGCTTGTTTTGCTGAACTGGGAAACCATGTTATTTGCGCTGACAATGACAAGAAGAAGATTAACGGGCTTAAGAAAGGGATAGTCCCTATTTATGAGCCGGGCTTACAGGAGCTGATTACCAATAACCTTAAGAATAAAAGGCTTAAATTTACCTCCAGCATTAAGGATGCGGTAGAAGCCAGTGAAGTAATTTTTATTGCCGTAGGGACTCCGGCTCTGGAAAATGGCGAAGCGGATTTAACCGGCATCGAAAATGTTGCCCGCAACATTGCCCAGAATATGGACGGCTACCGTTTAATTGTTGAAAAATCTACCGTGCCGGTTGAGACCTGCGCCTGGATCAAGAAAACAATTGCTACTTATATTAAAAATAAGCATAAGTTTGATGTGGTTTCTAATCCGGAGTTTTTACGGGAGGGTTCGGCAATTAATGATTTCAATCATTCGGATCGCATTGTTTTAGGAGTAGAAAGTATTAGGGCCAGACAGATAATGACTGATCTTTATCAACCTTTGAACAGGCCTATTTTAATTACCAATATTAAATCCGCTGAATTGATCAAACACGCTTCCAATGCTTTCCTGGCGACTAAAATCTCTTTTATTAACGCCTTATCCCGTATTTGCGACCGGGTGGGGGCCGATGTTAAAGAAGTGGCCCAGGGCATGGGCCTGGATAACCGTATTGGCCGTCATTTTTTGCATGCCGGGATCGGCTATGGCGGTTCTTGTTTTCCCAAAGACATTGAAGCCTTTATTACTATCGCGGATAAATTAGGTTACGATTTTCAAATTCTTAAAGCGGTAAGGGATACTAATGATGAACAAAAGAAATATGTTTTGCAAAAAATCAAGGATAGCCTCTGGATTATCAAAGATAAAACAATTGCTGTTTTGGGCCTGGCCTTTAAGCCGAATACCGATGATTTAAGGAATTCTTCCAGTATTGATTTAATTAACGCCTTGGCGCAAGAGGGGGCCAAGATCAAAGTTTATGACCCCAAGGCAATGGAGAAAGCAAGAAGAGTTTTAAAAGATGTAATCTTCTGTAAAAATCCATACCAGGCGGCATTAAATTCCGATTGCCTTATTATTGCCACAGAATGGAATGAATTTAAAGAACTGGATTTTAGAAAATTAAAAAAGAAGTTAAAACGAGCCTTGATCGTAGATGGAAGGAATATTTATGATTCCAAGCTGCTTAAAAAACTCGGTTTTACTTACGTCGGTATAGGAAGGGGTAATGCATAAAGTCTTGCTGGATTTAGGCAAAAAAATAAAAAATCGACAGCTAGAGTTGGCCGTTGTCGGTTTGGGCTATGTGGGATTTCCTTTGGCTTTAGAATTTGCCAAGAAAGGCATCAAGGTAACTGGGATTGAAATAGATTCCGGCCGCCTAAGTTCTATTGCCAGGCGAAAGTCTTATATTAGCGATATTAGCAGTAATGAGTTAAAAGATGCGCTGGAGAGCGGATATTTTAGGGCCAGCGCGGATTTTTCGGATATCCGCCAGGCCGATGTTGTCTTAATTTGCGTGCCCACCCCGCTTAAAGGAAAATATTTGCCGGATATTTCTTTTATTAAGAATGCGGTTAGAGCGGTGGCAGCGCATATGAGAAACGGGGCGCTGGTTATTTTAGAAAGTACCACCTATCCCGGGACTACAGAAGAGGAAATTTTGCCAATTTTCCAAAACAGCGGTTTTAAGCATGGGAAAGATTTTTATCTTTGTTTTTCACCGGAAAGGATTGATCCGGGCAATAAAAAATTCCCCGTGCATAAAATCCCTAAGGTCGTCGGCGGCCTTAACCGCCAAGCTACGCAACTTGCCACGGCGGTTTACCGGATTATTATTAAACAGGTTGTCCCGGTAAGCAGCGCCCGGGCCGCCGAAACCGTGAAGCTTCTTGAAAATACCTTCCGCCTGATTAATATCGGGTTAATCGATGAGTTATCGATGATGGCGCATAAAATGAAAATTGATATCTGGGAGGTAATCCAGGCAGCCAGCACCAAACCGTTTGGTTTTATGCCTTTTTATCCCGGGCCCGGGGTAGGCGGCCACTGTATTCCCAAAGACCCCTTGTATTTGCATTGGAAAGCAAAAAGTTTCGGTTTTCATTCGCGTTTTATTCAACTGGCCTCAGATGTGATAAATTATATGCCGGTTTATGTCGTAAAACGGATCAAGGAAGCCTTGGCAGAAGATAAGCGTAAACTTAAAGGAGCAAAAATATTAGTTATTGGCGTAACTTATAAGAGAGATGTTAAAGACTTGCGTAAATCTCCGGGTGTTGATGTGATCAACTGCCTGAAAAAACAGGGTGTCCAGGTTTCCTACTTTGACCCGCTAATACCCTTTTTAAAAGTAAAAGGCCTGGATTTAAAATCCGTCAAATTAAATAACAAAAAAATAAATGAATTTGATTGCGTATTGATCGCTACCGACCATACCGGAGTGGATTATGCGTCTTTATTAAATAACGCGAAATTAATTTTTGATTCCCGGAATGTTTATAAGGGAAAGAATAAAGAAAAGGTGCATAGGTTATGAGCAGGTTTTTAGTAACCGGAGGCGCGGGTTTTATCGGTTCGCATATTGTCGAAGCATTGGTTGAGCAGGGCCATTATGTGCGCGTTTTGGATAATTTCTCCAATGGAAAATTTTCCAATCTTAAGAATTTTAAAGAAAAGATCGATTTAATTAAGGGGGATATTTGTTCTAAATCCATTTGTATCAAGGCAACAAAAAACATCGATTTTGTTTTGCATCAGGCTGCTTTAAGAAGCGTGCCAAAGTCCATGAAAGAGCCTCATGAATATAATCGCGTTAATAGCGAAGGTACCCTTAATATGCTGGAGGCCTGCGCTAAAAACAGGGTTAAGCGGTTTGTCTTTGCTTCATCAAGTTCAGTCTATGGAGAGGTTAACGATTATCCTGAAAAGGAAAATTTTATCCCCGGCCCTATTTCTCCTTACGCTTTAAGCAAATTAACCGGTGAGCACTATTGTAAGATATTTAGCCTATATTTTGGCCTGCCTACGATTGCCTTACGTTATTTTAATGTCTTTGGCCCGCGCCAGGGGCTGGATGATGATTACGCGGTGGTTATCCCGAAGTTTATCCACTGCTTGTTAAAAAACCTGCGGCCGCCGATTTTTGGTAACGGTAAGCAGTCGCGGGATTTTACATTTGTCGAAAATGTAGTGCAAGCCAATCTCAATGCCGTAAAAGCGAGCAAGGTAAAACACGGGGTTTTTAATGTTGCCGGCGGAAAAGATACCAGTATCTTGGATTTAGTCGGGGTTTTAAATAAGATCCTGGGTAAAGAGATCAAGCCTTTATTTCTTCCTGTGCGCGCCGGCGATGTATTCAGGACGCTTGCCGACATAGGGGAGGCCAAAAAGAAACTCAACTATAAACCAACCGTTGATTTTAATGACGGATTAAAGGTAACCGTTGACTATTGGAAGGAAAATGCCTAAAAAAACGGTTTTGATTACCGGCGGGGCCGGATTCATTGGATCGCATTTGATCCAAAAGTTGCTCAACTACGGTTATGCGGTAATCTGTTTGGATAATTTTATTACCGGCAGCCCGAATAATATTAAGCCGTTTCTAAAGGATAAGAATTTTCGCCTGAATGTGTGTAATGTTGCCAATTATATCAATATCGCCGGTAAAATCGATTATGTTTTACATTGCGCTTCGCTGGCCTCTCCCAAAGATTATTTGGATTTACCGATACAAACTTTAAAAGTCGGCTCTTTGGGCACGTATAACGCCCTGGGTCTAGCTAAAAAGAAAAAAGCCGCCTTTTTACTTTTTTCCACTTCGGAAGTCTACGGAGATCCATTTGTTCATCCGCAGAAAGAAAGTTATTGGGGAAATGTTAATCCGGTTGGTGTGCGCGGCTGCTATGATGAGTCCAAGCGTTTTGCCGAAGCAATCACGATGGCCTATCACCGCGTGCATAAAATAGACACAAAGATTGCGCGTATCTTCAACACTTATGGGCCCAGGATGCGCCATAGCGATGGAAGGGTAGTGCCTAATTTTATCGATCAGGCTTTAAAGGGAAAACCTTTAACGGTTTACGGTAAAGGGGAGCAAACCAGAAGTTTTTGTTATATCGATGATTTGGTTGAAGGTTTATTCTGTTTAATGCGTTCAAAGGAAAACCAACCCGTAAATTTAGGCAATCCTTGCGAATTTACGGTTATACAGCTGGCAAGGTTGGTTTTGAAATTAACTGCTTCAAAAAGCAAAATAGTCTTTAAGGACTTACCGCAAGATGACCCCCGGCAGCGCCAACCGGATATCACCAGGGCCAGGAAATTTCTTGGCTGGAAACCGGCTGTCTCTCTGGAGGATGGCCTAAAGCGCACCATTTCCTGGTTTAAAGGGTAATTTTCAAGATCCCCTTCCTTGACAAGCCGCTCGAATATATGTTATACTTTTTGATGAACTGAAAAATTGAGGAGGAGAGCGTAATGATTAACGCAATTACACAGTTTAATTTTCTGGATGTTATAATCGTAATTATTTCACTTAGAATATGTTACGTTGCTTTTCAAATGGGTTTAGCCGTTGAGTTTTTTAAGCTTTCAGGGGTGATCCTGGCAACCTATCTCTCCTTGCATTATTATACCGGCCTTTCAGATATTATTCAGCGCCGATTTATCCCTAAAGGGATGCCTCTGGAATTTATGGATCTTCTGGTTTTTATCATTTTAGCCGCAGGCGGATACCTGCTTTTTGTTGTTTTACGCAACTCCTTTTATCGTTTTATGAAATTGGAGGCTTCTCCTAAAATCAGCCAATTCGGGGGGCTTACTTTGGGATTAGCGCGCCTGTTTTTTACAGTTGGGCTATTAATTTATATTTTAATGATCTCAGGCATAAAATACCTTAATGATTCGGTAAAATATTCTTATTTAGGCAGCCGGAGCACATTAATTTCAAGCAATACCTATGGATGGCTATGGGGCAGTATTATCTCAAAGTTTTCTCCGAATGAGAAGTTTAATCCCACTGTTACCGAACTCCTGGAGAGATTCAACCGTAAATGAAACTAATTAATTTTTATAATCAAGCGGTACATTTCGGTCGCTTGGCTGATCCGCGTAAAGATAAGTCCAAGATAAAAAACTTTGCGGATTCAGCCATTCTTTTTGGCAGGCCGGATCTGGAAGTTGAGAAGATAATGTTAGGCATTGATATTGAAGTTGCCGATCTTCTGCTTGCTGACCATATCCGTCAAAGAGAAGGATTGGATTTGGTAGTCGCCCATCATCCGGAAGGAAAGCCTTTTGTGGATTTGCATGAGGTAATGAAGCTGCAGATTGACCTCTTGAGCCAGGCCGGGGTTGCCCGTAAAACAGCATCCAGGTTAATGGAAGAAAGGATGCTGGAAGTTGAGCGCAGGATCTTGCCGCAAAATCATACTCGCCCGGTTGATGCGGCCAGATTATTAGATATGCCTTTTATGAATGTGCACACTCCGGCGGATAACCATGTTTACAGCTATCTAAACGCTTTTTTTAAGCGTAAGCTCAACAGTTTGTCTTTTCTTGAAGACGTAGTTAAAATATTGCTTACTATTCCAGAGTATGGGATGGCTAAAAAATTCAATACCGGGCCGCGGATAATTATTGGTAATCCCAAGAGGCGGGTTGGTAAGATCTTACTTGAGATGACCGGCGGCACGGAGGGTTCAAAAGATGTTTTTGACAAACTATATAAGGCCGGCGTCAGGACTTTAGTTTCTATGCATTTAAGCGAAGAGCATTTTAAGAAGGTCAAGGATGCCAATCTTAATGTTGTTATCGCCGGCCACATTTCATCCGATACCTTAGGCTTGAATCTGCTTCTGGATAATATCGAAGTTTCCGCAAAACAAACTTTTCCTGTAGTGGCTTGCTCCGGTTTTACCAGAATTAAGAGAAAATAAAAAATGGCTGGTCTTATTCCAGAAAATTTATTAGAAGATATCTTAAGCCGCGTGGATATCGTTGAGGTGATCTCCGGCTATATTCCGCTTAAGAAGTCTGGCCGTAATTTTAAGGCTAACTGTCCGTTTCACCATGAAAAAACAGCATCCTTTATGGTATCCGCGGAGCGCCAAATCTATCATTGTTTTGGCTGCGGTGAATCCGGTAATGCCTTTAAATTCCTTATGCGCCATGAGCGGATGGAGTTCCCTGAAGCGGTTGAGGTGCTGGCAAAAAAAACCGGGGTTATTTTACCTGAACAAAATAACCCGGCGGCGGCCAAGGCAGCCAGCTTAAGCAGCCAACTGCATAAAGTCAATGAGCTGGCAGTAAGTTTCTATGAGAATAATTTGCATGCTGCAAGTTCGGCTTCAGCATGTAATTATCTCTTAAATAGGGGCGTAAAACTCCAAACGGTAAAGGAGTTTCATTTAGGCCTGGCAACCAGCAACTGGGACAGCCTAATCAATTATTTAAGGTCAAAAAATATCGCTCTTTCGCTTCTGGAGCAGGCAGGCCTGGTCATGCCTAAAGATGCCGGGGGATTTTATGACCGTTTTCGCAACCGGATTATTTTTCCTATTTTTGATATTCGCAGCCGGGTAATCGGTTTTGGCGCCAGGGTAATGGACAATACCCTGCCTAAATATATCAATTCTCCGGAAACCCCGGTCTATACAAAAGGAAGGAATCTTTTTGGCTTGAATTTATCTAAAGATTTTATCCGGGATGCCGATTGCGCGATAATTGTCGAAGGTTACCTGGATTTTATGATTCCTTATCAGGAAGGGGCCAAGAACATTGTAGCATCGCAGGGTACCGCCCTTACCTTAGAGCAGATCAAGTTGCTTAAGCGCTATACTCATAACGTAGTGATGATTTACGACGGGGATACGGCAGGGGAGATCGCCACCTTAAGAAGCCTGGATATCCTTATTGAAGAAGGCGTGAATGTAAAAGCAGTCCCGCTGCCAAAAGGGATGGATCCTGACTCCCTGGTGCGTAACCAAGGTATCGAAAACTTCAAAGCCAAAGTCAATAATGCCAGCAGCTTATTTGATTATAAACTTAATGTTTTAAAGGGCCGTTATGATCTAAAGGAAGCCCACGGCAAAAGTAAGATTGCCTCTGAAATGCTTTTGACGATTAATAAGTTTGATAATGCGATCCTGCGGGGAGAATACATTAAGAAATTAGCCGAGGAGATTAAAACTTCCGAACATTATATTCTGGAGGAGCTGAACAAATTAAAATCGCCTGTTCTGGTGCGCCAGGCTGCTCCGGAAATTTTAGCGAAGAATAAATCCGAGATTAATCCGGCGGAAAAGCTTTTAATTAAATTCATGCTGGAGGAGAAAGAATTAATCTCAAGGATCATGCAGGAGCTTTCTCCGTCCGATTTCCAGGATTCCCGGACCGCTAAAATTGTTTCAGTAATGCATGATTTAGTCCTCCAGGGAAAAAATATCGCCCCCAGCATATTGATGAATTATTTTAGCGAAGATGACGCCAATCAGTTGGTTTGTGAAACTATGTTTATGCCCGAACTTTTAGATCAGGAAAGGGAAAAAGCCATTAATGACTGCATTGCGCGCATCAAAGTAGAAAGGCTAAAATCAAAGCGGGAACATTTACACGTGCAGATAAAAAGCGCCCAATTATTGGGGGATGAGCCGAAGTTAAACAGGCTCATTCAGGAATTTCATAATCTTATAAAGAAAGGCGACTAACACATGAAGAAAAAAGAACGACCCACCAAAGATATGGAAAAATTGATTGCCTTGGGCAAACAGAAGGGTTTTCTTACTTACGATGAAGTCAATGATCTTCTGCCCGAGGATCTTTCCAGCACCGTGGCCATCGACCATCTTTTTGAGTTGCTGGGCAATGAAGACATCCAGGTAGTTGAAGGCGAGGAGGATGCCGGCTTGTCCGCAAGCCGGGCTGCCCAGGATAAACAAAATCTGGCTGCCAACCGGGAGGAGATTATTTGCGAACAGCTTAAGAGTGAAGAGCGTTTTATGCCTTTAGATGATCCGGTAAAGATGTACTTGAAGCAGATGGGTTCAATTTCGCTATTGAGCCGGGAAAATGAAATCGAGCTGGCTAAAAAGATTGAGGATGCCGAAGATAAATTCAAGCGCGCGGTCCTGGTGACTAAATTTGCCAGAAATGAGGTTTTAATTGTTGCCAATGATATCTTGGAAGACAAGATTAATATGGAAGAGGTGGTTAAAGAAGATATCCGGATAAAAAAAAGCAGCGTCCTGGGAAGGTTTAAGCGTATTTTAGCCAAAGCTAAGCAGACCCGCAGCGATAGTAATGCGATTAATCTGATATTACAGCTTAACTTTACAACTTCCGTAATTGAAGCCGCGGTGCGTAAGCTGAGCCTTTTGATCCGGGAGCTTGATTATCTGAAGCGTTCGGGAAAAAGGAGTAATCTGCGCTGCCGCCAAATACTAAAAGAACTTGCTCAGCCCTACGGTAAAATTAAAGAGCAGATGAAGTTGATAAAATCTGCGCATCTTAAGTTTAGCCGCACGAAGAAAAAACTAGTAGAGGCAAACCTGCGCCTGGTTGTAAGTATTGCCAAAAAATATACTAATCGCGGCCTTTCCTTTTTGGATTTAATACAAGAAGGAAATATCGGATTGATGCGTGCGGTAGAGAAATTTGAATATAAACGCGGCTACAAATTTTCCACTTACGCAACCTGGTGGATCCGCCAGGCAATAACCCGTTCAATTGCCGATCAGGCGCGGACCATCAGGATACCGGTGCATATGACCGAAACGATCAATAAGATAATCCGTTTCTCAAGGGTCTTTGTCCAGAAGAACGGGCGTGAGCCCACTCCTGAGGAGATCGCCCATAAAATGCGTTTTCCGCAGGGTAAAATAAAATCCATATTAAAGATTGCGCAGGAGCCCATTTCATTACAGATGCCCATCGGGGATGAAGGGGATACGCATTTTGGGGATTTTATTCAGGATAAAAAAGCGGTTTCCCCCGCCAATGAAACCGTCCGTTCCATGCTCAAAGACGAAATGAATTCCGCTTTAAGTACCTTGACTGAAAGAGAGAAAAAAATCCTGGTTTTGCGTTTTGGTATCCAAGACGGAGCCGCGCGCACTTTAGAAGAGGTAGGCAATGTTTTTAAGGTTACCCGCGAAAGAGTCAGGCAGATTGAGGCTAAAGCTTTAAAGAAACTCAGGCATCCGTCACGTTCGCGCAGATTGCGCACCTTTATGGATATGACATTGGCACACCAAAGGGAATATTGATTTTGGGGCTGTCCTTTTATTAATTAGAGATGGAAAACCAAAAAGACAATAAAAAGGAAGAGGATAAGTCCAAAGATATCCGCGCCGAACTTGAGCTTAGGGTTAGGGTCAGGACAGCGGAATTGACCAGTTTAAATGAAGAGCTGCGTAAAGAGATCAGCGAGCGCAAAGCAGTAGAAGCAGGGGCCGATACATTACATCAGCAGATTGGGTTTATTCTTGAGGCAACTAAGGCGGGTTTGGATATAATTGATAAAAATTATAATATTCTTTATGTAGATCCAAAACGGGCGCACCAGTATGGGGACTGGAAACAAAAAAAATGCTTTGAGTACTTTATGGATCGCAAAAGCCCTTGCCTTGGGTGCGCTATCGATGAGGCACTCAAGACAAAAAAATCCATAGTTACTGAAAATGTACTGGCAAAAGAGGCTAACCGGCCGATCCAGGTTACGGCAATACCTTTCCAAAATGAAAAAGGGGACTGGTTTATTGCCGAAGTAAGCGTCGATATAAGCCAGAAGAAGAAAGCTGAAGAAGAGTTGCAGCGTTACCGCAATCATTTGGAGCAGTTGGTGGAGGAACGCACGCAAGACCTTTTACAGGAGACGATCCGCTACCGGAATTCTGAATTTGAAAAAAGCAGGTTAAACCGCCAGCTGCTCAAAACTAATGAAAAATTAAAAAGCATCTCGCTTATCGACGCGCATACCGGTTTATTTAATTACCGTTACCTGCAGGATGCTATTGAAGTTGAGTTCAATCAGGCCAGGCGATACGCCCAGAATTTGGCCTTGCTTATGCTTGATGTCGATTATTTTAAATCCATAAATGACGTATATGGGGTCGCTTTCGGGGATTTAGTTTTAAAGCAGCTGGCCGCTCAACTTAAGCGCATGGTCAGGCGTTATGATATCCTCATCCGCTATAGCGGAGAAGAATTTATCATTATCTCTCCCAGGTTAAACCGCAATACCGCCTTTAATATGGCGCAAAGGCTGCTTGAATCTCTGAATTTTATCAATTTCGGGAATAAAAAACACAGCGTTAAATTGAAATTAAGTTTTTCCGTGGTTTCTTTTCCCGAAGACAGGGTAAAGGGCGGAATAGATTTAGTCAATCTGGCCAATAGGGTGTTAAATAAGGTTAAGGAGAGCGGCGGCAACAGGGTATTTTCCGCCCTGGATATCAAAAGCCAGTTCAAGAAGGGGGTTGAAAAAATAACCAAAGCAGTGGGGGTAAAAACTTTAAAGAATACAATCAGTAAACTTAATAAGCAATCAAAACAGGGTTTGAGTGAATCCATTTTTGCTTTTGCCAAGACCCTGGAATTAAAAGACCATTACACCGGTGAGCATGTTGAAAACACGGTGCATTTTGCGACCGAGATAGCCAGGGAATTAAACTTACCTAAAGAGGATGTCGAATTGATCAAACAGGCGGCAATGCTGCATGATTTAGGCAAGATCGGCATAAGCGAAAATATTCTGCTTAAGAAAGGCAAACTTAATAAGCGGGAGTTTAATGAGATCAAAAAACATCCGCAGATCGGCGCCGACATTATCCGGCCAATCCAGTTTTTACACGCCTTGATTCCGTTCATATTTTACCATCATGAGCGCTGGGACGGAAAAGGTTATCCCAGCGGAATAAGGGGAGAAGATATTCCTCTTGGGGCCAGGGTGATTGCGATTGCCGATGTCTATCAAGCCTTGATCAGCGACCGCCCCTATCATAAAGCGTTTACTAAATCCGCGGCGATAGATATAATCAAAAAATCCTCGGGCACACAGTTTGATCCCCGTATCGTAAATACTTTTCTAAAGGTCTTGGGCCGGGAAAAGAAACCCTAACTTTTCAAACAAATTCTCTTGCCCCGATACAAATAATATGTTAAACTAAAAAAATTAAATATGTAAGTTAGGGCCCATAGCTCAGTCGGTTAGAGCAGTTGACTCATAATCAATTGGTCCGGGGTTCGAGTCCCTGTGGGCCCAGTATAATTTTTTATGGGCGATTGGCTCAGTTGGTTAGAGCGCCACATTCACATTGTGGAAGTCAGGGGTTCGAATCCTCTATCGCCCAAATTTATAACCCTGAGCTTTAAGGAGTAAAATTGGCAACAATTGATTTAAAAAAACAGATCATCGGTTTAGTAAAATTACAGGAATTAGACAGCGAAATTTACGCTTTAGGAAATGAAAAGGCGGCTAAACCCCAGGAGATTGCGGGGCTTTTGGCTTCTTTTGAAGCAAAAAAACAGGATTTAGCTGAACTGGAAAAAAAATCCCTGGAGATACAAAAACAACGCAAGGAAAAAGAACTGGAACTGGCAACCAACGCCGAAGCGGTAAAAAAACTTCAAGGCCAGCTTTATTCTTTAAAAACAAATAAAGAATTTCAGGCTATGCAACAGCAGATTGCCGATAACCAAGCCGATGGGTCGGTAATCGAAGAAAAGATCCTTATTTCTTTCGAGGAATCGGATAAGATAAAAGCCAGGATTGAAGAGGAAAATTTAAAGTTAAAAAATGAAGAGAAAATTTTTTCCGAGCAGAAAAAAAAGGTAGAGGCCCGCGTAAAAGAAATAGATGAGCGTTTGAGCCAATTAGATGCCCAAAGAAAACAGGCCGTTGCGGATATTGACCCGAAGATGCTGCATGAATATGAACGGATCCTGCAGAGCCGTGATGGTTTGGCTATTGCGGCAGTTAAGGATAATTCCTGCGGTGGCTGCCACATGCTGCTGCCTCCTCAGGTAATTAATTTGATTAAAATGTATGAGCATATCATTACCTGTGAGATGTGCAACCGCATTCTTTACATTAACGAATGAGCCATTTGAAAATTTACATCGACGGGGCATCGAAAGGTAATCCGGGCGAAAGCGGGGTGGGAGTTGTTATTTATCAGGATGACCGCATTATCAAAAAAATTTCAGAATATATAGGGAGCGCTACGAATAACGCGGCTGAATATACGGCCTTAATCTATGCCCTTGAGGAGGCGTTATTATTAAAAGCCAAGAGTTTAGAGATTAACACGGACAGCCAGCTTTTGGCCAGGCAATTAAATAAGCTCTACAAGGTTAAACACGCGGGTATAAAAAATTTTTACAACCGGGTAACGCATCTTTTGACGGGTTTTGATAAAGCGCTGATTATTCATATTCCGCGGGAGCAAAATAAATTAGCGGATAAATTGGCAACCGAAGCGGTTAAAAAAAGCAGGCAGAACGTGGCTGCCCTATTGAGATAGGGAGGAAAGTCCGGGCTCCAGAGGATAACGTAACGGGTAACCCCCGTCTCTTAACGCAAGTTAAGACGGATTCGAGCCACAGAGACGAGTAGCAGCTAAGGCTGCGAGGTGAAACGCGGCAATCTCTACGTGGAGCAAAGCAGAATAGGAGATGAGCGCTGATCCGGCGCGTTCCGTATTTGCGGGAAATAATCTCGGGTAAGCTGCTAAAGTTCCGGGAGAAATTCCGGGATTGAGAGGAATAGCCACTAATCGATGCGCAGATTCGCATCAAGACAGAACCCGGCTTATTCTGCCTGCTTAATTATTAAAGAGGAGGAAGTTATGTCAGGTCATTCTAAATGGAAGACAAATAAGGGGAAAAAAGGCATCGCTGATGCTAAAAGAGGGGCAACCTTCACCAAGATTATCAAGGAGCTGGTGGTGGTGGCCAGGGACGGCGGCGGCAATCCCGATTCTAATCCCCGATTACGCGCAATAATGCAGAAGGCCAAAGAAGCGAATATGCCTTCGGATAACGTGAAGATGGCAATTAAACGCGGAACCGGCGAGCTGCCCGGGGTAGTCTATGAGGCGGTAATGTATGAAGCTTACGGCCCGGGAGGCGTTGCGATTTTAATCGATTCGCTTACCGATAATAAAAATCGCACTACCGCCGAGCTGCGTAATCTTATGTCCAAAAGAGGCGGCAATATGGCCGGGGCAGGCGCGGTAAGCTGGATGTTTACGCAAAAAGGCTATATCTCGGTGGCTAAAGAAAAGATCAAGGAAGATGAACTGATGAATATTGTCCTAGATGCCGGCGCCGAAGATATGAAACACGATAATAATCTCTATGAGATTTTCACTTCGATCCAGGATTTGGAAAGAGTAAAGGCGGCGCTGCAGGAAAAAGGGATCAAATGGGATGACGCGGAGTTAACCATGATTCCCTCATCCACGATTAAAGTTACCGGCAACGAAGCCAAGCAAGTGTTGGCTTTGATAGAATCGCTGGAGGAGCATGATGATGTGCAGCAGGTTTATGCTAATTTTGATATTCCGGATGAAATTTTAGATCAGGTTGCTTCTGAGCAATGATCATTGTCGGTATTGACCCGGCTTTGGCGATTACCGGTTACGGTGTTATTGAGTCTAAAGGGAATTCTTTAGCTTTGATTGAGGCAGGGGTAATCCAAACTTCGGCCAAAGAGGCTGCTCCAAAAAGATTGGACCGGATATACCGCGGTGTACTTAAATTGATCAATGATGTAAAAGCTGATTGCCTGGTGCTTGAAAAAATATATTCGCATTATAAGCATCCGGCAACCGCCTGTATCCTGGGCCAGGCCAGGGGAGTTATCTGTTTGGCGGCCTCAACCAAAAGGATACCTTTTTTTGAATATGCGGCTACGCGCGTAAAAAAAGCTATAGTCGGAAAAGGCCTGGCTTCTAAGGCCCAAGTGCAGAGAATGGTTACCCATACCTTGGGGCTAAAAACTTTACCGGCTTATATGGATATTACCGATGCCTTGGCGTTGGCTATCGCGCATAGTTATATTATAAAAAGTAAATTATGATCTCTGGAATTACCGGAAAGGTTCTGGAAAAAGGTTTAAATTATTTAGTCCTGGATTTATGCGGGCTAAGTTATGAGGTTTTTATACCCACTTGCGTTATGCAGGGGCTTGATAAATCCATGGCTTGCGATGGTAAGATCTCCCTGTTAACCTATCATTATTATCAGGTTGAGCAAGCCAAGAGTATTCCCGTATTAATCGGGTTCTTAAGCCAGGTGGAAAAGGATTTTTTTGAAATATTTATCACGGTTTCCGGTATCGGCCCGCGGGCGGCGCTAAAGGCCTTAAATAAACCCATTTCATTAATCGCTAAAGCTATTGATGAAGGTGATTTAGTTTTTTTAAAATCCCTTCCCGGTATCGGCGAGCAAAGGGCAAAAGAAATCGTGGCTAAGCTGCAGAATAAAGTAGGTAAATTCGGCCTGATCAAAGATCACGGTATAGAAGAAAAAACCGCCTGTAAAGATATATCCGAAGAGGCTTTGGATGTTTTGTTGCAATTAGAGTATAAAAGATCAGAGGCGCAGGGCATGATTAAGAAAGTTTTAGAAATGAATTCCGGGGTCAGCACTACCGAGGAGTTGTTGAATCTAGTGTATAAGCAAAAACGGGCTGGCAGGTAAAGATGGAAGAGAATAATTTAAAATCCGCTGTTGAAGCATTAATTTTTGCATCCGAAAGGCCCGTTACCTTAGAGCAGATAAAAAAGGTCCTGGGGATTACGGATAATGCCAGCGTAAATAAAATTATTGAAGAATTAAGAAGCGAATACGAAACTCAAAATAGGGGTATCCGCGTAGTCGAGGTTGCCGGAGGGTTTCAGATGACCACCTGCGCTGTTTTTGCCCCCTTCTTAAAAAAACTATTTAAGAACCGTTACAGCGATAAGTTATCCCGGCAGGCTCTTGAGAGCCTGGCGATTATTGCCTATAAACAACCGTTGACCAAGGCCGAGATTGAATCTTTAAGGAACGTGAATGTCGATGGGGTGATGAAAAGCTTACTTGATAAAAATTTAATCCGCGTTTGCGGAAGAAAAAAGATCCCCGGCAGGCCTTTTGTTTTTGGGACAACCCGGGAATTCCTGGAGCATTTCGGTTTAAAATCGCTGCAAGATTTGCCAAAGATCGAAGATTTCACGGTGATGGCGCAAAAAAAGGAAGAAGAGGCCGGTATAGAGCCGCTTAGCCAAACAGACCTGGAGGTTAAAGAATGAGCCTGGATAGATTGCGTAACGAAATTGATTCGCTGGATTGTAAATTAATTAAATTATTAAATTTACGCGCCGAAGCGACCAAAAAGATCGGCAAAATCAAGATTAATACCGGTAAAAGCATTTATACGCCGGAAAGAGAGATGGAAGTTTTACGTAAAATTATTTCTTTAAATAACGGCCCTTTAAAAAACGGGGCTCTTGAAGCCATTTACCGGGAAATTATGTCGGCGGGACTGGCTTTAGAGAAGCTTTTAAAAATTGCGTATATGGGGCCGCAGGCGTCTTTTAGTAATTTGGCCGCTTTAAAGAGATTTGGATCGCAGATGAGTTATATTGCCTGCGGAAGTATCCCGGAAGTATTTTTAGAAGTAGAAAGAGGCGCGGCAGATTACGGAGTTGTTCCGGTAGAGAATTCTATTGAGGGGGCAGTGACGCATACTTTAGATATGCTTGTGGATTCGGATCTAAAGATTTGCTCCCAGGTGATTTTGGATGTTTCACATAATTTGCTGGCTAATTGCGCAAAAGATAAGATTCGCCGAGTTTATTCTAACCCGCAGGTTTTCGGGCAATGCCGAATCTGGCTGCAGAAAAATCTGCCCAACGCAGAGTTAGTGGATGTATCCAGCACAACCCGGGCGGCGGAAATGGCCAAGAAGGAAAAAAACAGCGCGGCTATCGCTTCGCTATTGGCTTCTAAAGTCTACGGTTTAAAAATAATCGCTTCCGGAATACAGGATTCTTTGCATAATATTACGCGTTTTTTAGTGGTTGGTAAAAATGTGGCAGCCAGGACCGGGCATGATAAAACATCCTTGCTTTTTTCGATCAAGGACCATATCGGGGCCCTCTATGAGACGCTCCTGCCTTTTCGTAAATACGGGGTTAATCTTACCAAGATCGAATCCCGGCCGTCAAAAAAGAAAGCCTGGGAATATTATTTTTTTGTGGATATTTCCGGGCACAAAGATGACGCTAAAATACAGAAGGCGTTAAAGGAATTGGAACATAAGTGTACTTACTTAAAAATATTGGGATCTTATCCGGTTGGAGAATAATTCAAAGTGAATAGTTTGGTTTGTAAAAGTGTTCTGAATGTTAAACCTTATGTTCCTGGCAAGCCTATTGAGGAAACCAAAAGGCAGCTAGGGTTAAAAGAAGTAGTTAAGCTGGCTTCCAACGAAAATCCTTTCGGGCCATCGCCAAAAGCGGTCAAGGCAATGCAAAAAAGTTTATCCGGGGTTAACCGTTATCCGGATGCCCAGGGATTCTATCTAAAGAAGCGCCTGGCCAGGCACTTTGGATTAGCTGCGGAAAATTTTGTCCTGGGTAACGGTTCCGATGAAATAATCGATGTTTTGATCAAGACTTTTGTGGAAGCGGATGAAAATATCGTAACCAGCGATACAACTTTTCTTGAGTATGAGATTATCGCCCAGGTCAATAGCCGCAAGGTAAAAAAGGCGCCTTTGCGCTATTTTAAATATGATTTAGGGGCGATCCTGAAACTGGTGGATAAGAAAACCAAACTGGTTTTTATCGCCAATCCCAATAATCCTACCGGCACCTATGTTACCAAATATGAGGTTGCGGATTTCCTAAAGGCATTGCCCAAACGGGTCATTGTTGTTTTTGATGAAGCTTATGATACTTTTATTGATGTAGATGATTATCCGGAAAGTTTAAGTTACCTTAGAAGGAAAAAGAAGGTGATTATCCTCAGGACTTTTTCTAAAGCATATGGTTTAGCCGGATTACGTTTGGGATATGCGATCGCCGATCCGGAATTAGTTTCTTATATGGAGAGAGTACGCCAGCCCTTTAATGTCAATATCCTGGCCCAGGTGGCGGGACTGGCGGCAATCGCCGACCGGGATTTTTTAAAGAAAACCCGGCGGCTGACCTTAGAAGGCAAGGATTTTATTTATCAAGCGCTAGCTAAAATGGGTTTAGGGTATGTGCCTTCAGTGGCTAATTTTATTTTAATTGACGTAGAAAAAGACGGTCAGGAGGTATTTAAATCCATGCTTAAATTCGGGGTGATTGTCCGGGAAATGAGCCAGTACGGCCTTAAGAATTTTATTCGCCTGACTATCGGCAGCCAAAAAGAAAACCAGAGGTCAGTGCGCGTCTTAAGGAAAGTTTTAGCATCCCGCGCCTAAAGGAGAACATTAATGATTATCGTCTTAAAACCTCAAGCAACCGAAGCAGAAGTTAACCACATTATCGAAAAAGTAAAGTCTTTGGGCTTGACTCCGCATGTTTCTAAAGGTTCGGAGAGGACAATTATCGGGGTTATCGGCCCGGAGGACGTATTAAGGGTCACTCCTTTGGAAGCTTTTCCCGGGGTAGAAAATGTTATTCCGGTACTGGCGCCTTTTAGGCTGGTTTCCCGAGAGTTTAAGAAAGATGATTCGGTAATCGATCTGGGAAAAGGAGTAAAGATTGGCGGTAAAGAGATAGTGATTATGGCCGGACCCTGCACCATTGAAAATATCGACAGCCTTTTTGAGATTGCCAGGGAAGTGAAGAAAGCCGGAGCAACAGTATTGCGTGGAGGGGCTTTTAAGCCCAGGACATCTCCATATAGCTTTCAAGGTTTAGGCAAAGCAGGGCTGCAGATGCTTCGGGAAGTAGGTAATGAATTGAGCCTGGTTACGGTAAGCGAGGTAATGGATAGCCGCGATGTGGCCTTAGTTGCCGATTATGTGGATGTTTTGCAAATTGGCTGCCGGAACATGCAGAATTTCAATCTTTTAAAAGAGGTGGGAGCGACTAAAAAACCGGTAGTCTTGAAACGCGGAATGGCTTCTACAGTTAAGGATATGCTAATGTCGGCGGAGTATATTCTAAGCGCGGGGAACTTTTCGGTAATCCTTTGCGAAAGGGGAATTCGCACATTTGAAGATTCTACGCGCAATACTTTGGACATAAGCGCGGTGCCGGTTGCCAAGCAGCTTTCGCATCTGCCGATTATCGTTGACCCTTCGCATGCTGCCGGAAAATGGGGCTTGGTTCCGGCATTAGCTAGGGCTGGTATTGCCGCAGGGGCAGATGGCTTGATTATCGAAGTGCATAATCATCCCGAAGAAGCTGTTTCTGATGGCGCGCAATCACTGGTTCCGGATAGATTTTTAAGCCTGATGGGTGAACTCAAAAGCATTGCCAATTCCATAGGAAGAAAAATTTCATGAAGATGTTTAATAAAGTAGTGATTATCGGTACCGGCTTAATCGGAGGGTCTCTGGGGCTGGATTTAAGAAAAAAGCATTTGGCTGGTCAGGTTATTGGCTTAAGCCGTAAAAAAGAAAACGCAAATTTAGCCAAAAGAAGCGGAGCGATTGATTCTGTCGGTCCATCTCTAGACGTAGTCAAGGACGCGGATCTGGTTATATTGGCTGCTCCGGTTGATGCGATTATGGATATGGCGCCTAAAATCGCCGATAAATTAAAAAAAGATTGCATAGTTATCGATGTTGGCAGCAGCAAAGAAAAAATAGTCTCCAAATTAAGCGCTCTTATCCCGAATTTTCTTGGCTGCCATCCTTTGACAGGCTCAGAGAAAAGAGGAGCCGCTAATCTTGGAGCGGGTATTTTTAGCGGTTCGGTTTGTGTTATTACCCCCACCCCTAAAACCGTCAAAAAAACATTAGAGAAAATCAAACTGCTTTGGCAAAAATTAGGATCTAGCGTGGTTATTCTTTCTGCGAAGAAACACGATCGGATTTTAGCTTCTACCAGCCACCTGCCGCATACGATAGCTTTTTCATTGATCGGCTCAGTCCCGAATCAATTCTTAAACTTAAGTTCGGGGGGGCTAAAGGATACTACGCGAATCGCTTCTTCCGATGCCCGCCTTTGGAGCCAGATTTTCCTAAGTAACCGCGGTAATTTATTGGCCGCGCTTTCCTCCTTCCAGGTTAAACTCAACGCTTTAAAGCTTGCCTTAAAAAATAAGAATAAAAAACTTTTAACAAAAATTCTTGCATCTGCACAGAAAAAACGAAAGAAACTAAGATGATTATTGCTGTTGACGGCCCATCCGGGGCGGGAAAAAGCACGGTCGCCAGGATCTTAGCTAAGAAATTGGGATTTCTATATATTGATACCGGAGCAATGTATCGGGCCTTAACCTTAAAAGCGTTAGAAAATAATGTGCCCATTAATGACCAGTCGCGGATTTTTAAGCTCGCCGAAGGAGCGAGGATAGGTTTACATAATAATCCCGATGGATCATTAAGTGTTATTTTAGACGGCAAAGACGTTTCTTTAGATATTCGCAGGCCCAGAATCACCCAAGTAGTTTCTGATCTGGCTAAGATTAAAGAGGTGCGCCAGGTATTGGTCAAGCTGCAGAGAGAACTTGGCCAAAAAGGGGATTGCGTTTTAGACGGCAGGGATATTGGCACGGTAGTTTTTCCTGACGCGGCGAAGAAATTTTTTATCGATGCATCCCCGGAGGAGCGGGTAAACCGGCGCTTTAAAGAATTAAAAGGCTTAGGGCAGAATGTTTCAGAAAATGATGTTGCCAAAGATTTAGCCAATCGCGATAAGATCGATTCTACCCGCAAGGCTTCTCCATTACGTAAGGCAGAGGATGCAATTTATATTGATACTACCAAACTTTCTATAGAGCAGGTAGTAGGTAAAATGATGGAATGTATAAGGTAAATGGATAAATCTCTCTTAAGGAATTTTTCGATTATCGCCCATATTGATCATGGTAAATCTACTTTGGCTGACCGGATATTGGAGATAACCGGAGCGGTTGATCTGCGCCATAAAGGGGATCAACTGCTTGATGATATGGAACTGGAAAAGGAACGAGGAATTACCATTAAAGCTTCAATGGTCAGGTTGAATTATTTTTCTAAAAAATTCAATCAAGAGTATACTCTAAATCTTATTGATACTCCGGGGCATGTTGATTTTACTTATGAAGTATCTAAATCTTTGGCTGCCTGTGAAGGCGCTATCCTGGTGGTTGATGCCGGGCAGGGGATTGAGGCCCAAACCGTCGGCAATTACTATCTGGCATTAGAAAATAACCTGCAGGTTATTCCGGTAATCAATAAAATTGATTTGATTTCCGCGGATATCCCTAAGGTAAAATCGCAGGTGGAAACCGTTTTAGGTTTTAAGGAGGAGGAAATTATCCTGGCATCAGCAAAGGAAGGGCGCGGTATTATTGAAATTTTAGATAGAATTGTGGAAACGATTCCGGCTCCCGCAGGACAGGCGGATAATCCGCTTAAAGCATTAATTTTTGACTGCCGTTTTGATCCTTTTAAAGGCGTGGTAGTCTTTGTAAAAGTAATTGACGGGCAAATTTTCCCTAAAACCCAATTAAAAATGTTTAATGCCGGCAAAATTTATAAGATTGAAGAACTGGGGGTCTTTAAGGATTTAAAATATTCTGCGGTGGACTCCTTAACCTGCGGAGAGGTCGGTTATTTTACGGCTAACCTGCGTGACCCGCGAGAGGTGGTTATCGGAGACACAATTACCGACCCTAAAAATCCCTGCGCTCAAGCTTTACCGGGTTACCGTAAAGTAAAGCCCCTGGTTTTTTGCGGAATTTATCCGGTTAATCCGGCGGATTTTCCGGAATTACGCGATGCTATGGATAAGTTAAAACTTTCCGATGCTTCTTTTGTGTTTGAGCCGGAAAATTCCCAATCATTCGGGACAGGTTTTCGCTGCGGCTTCCTGGGGCTCTTGCATATGGAGATTGTCCAGGAAAGGCTGGAGCGGGAGTATAACTTAAACCTTATCCTCACCGTGCCCAATGTAGTCTACCGCATAAAAACAAAATCCGGAGAAGTTATCGAAGTAGATACGCCGGCCAAGCTTTGCGCTCCACAGGATATCGATGAGGCTCTTGAACCATATGCCAGTTTGCTAATGATCGTGCCGGTTGATTCTATCGAAGCGGTTTGCGATTTTAGCAAATCCCGCCGGGGAATTTTTATTTCAAATGAATATTTAGGCGAGGACCGCGTAAAGGTGGTGTTTTCTATACCTCTTTCTGAAATAATTGTCGATTTTTATGACCGGATAAAATCGATTACCCGCGGCTATGGCTCAATGGATTACGAAGTTAAAGAATATTTATCGACAAAATTAGTGAAACTGGATATACTGTTAAACGGCCAGATTTGCGACGCTTTTTCTTCCTTAATGTTTAAAGAAAAGGCCACCTCAAGGGCCCATCTTTTAGTAAGTAAATTGAAAGACCTGATTCCCCGGCAGCTGTTTGAAGTATCGATCCAGGCAGCGGTAGGAAGCCAGATTTTAGCTTCTGAGAAAATACGTTCAGTAGGCAAGCATGCCACAAGTAAGTGTTCTGGAGGGGATATTACGCGTAAGCGCAAACTCTGGGAAACCCAGAAAAAAGGCAAAAAAAGGCTAAAGCAATTCGGTAAGGTCGAGATCCCGCAAGAAGCATTTTTGGAGGTATTAAAAATATGAGTTTAAAAAAGAAATCGGTTTTGCGCGATTGGGTTGAATCAATTATCGTTGCCTTTATTTTGGCTATGGTGATCCGGACCTTTGTCGTCCAGGCTTTTAAGATTCCCACTGGGTCAATGCGCATGACCTTGTTGGAAGGAGACCTTATACTGGTAAATAAGTTTATTTACGGGGCAAAAGTCCCTTTTACTAGCCATCGCCTGCCCGCGGTACGCCAGCCAAAGCGGGGGGATGTGGTTGTTTTTATTTATCCCGAAGATAAGAAAAAAGATTTTATTAAAAGACTGGTTGGCCTGCCGGGAGAAACCATTGAGATTAAAGGCGGTTCAATTTATGTAAATGATAAACCGGCACCCGAGCCGATCTTTAATCAAATTTATTATTATAATCGGGGCGATTTTGCTTCCGAAGGCCAGAAGATCCGCGTGCCCGCTAACAGTTATTTTGTTTTAGGAGATAACTCTGTTTCTTCAAAAGACAGCCGTTATTGGGGTTTTGTGCCTAAAGACGACCTGTTGGGCCAGGCCTTGATTGTTTACTGGCCGCCGCAGCGGATCAGGTTGATTAAATGAATATAGCCAATAAAATTTCGACATTTCGTATTTTAAGCGTGCCATTTTTTATTGCCTGCTTGCTATACTATGCGCCAGAAAGGGCCTATCTAAAAGACTTGGCCTTAGTCATATTTATCCTAGGAGTAATCTCTGACGGCTTAGACGGTTTTATCGCCAGAAAAGCCAAAATACAATCAAAGGCCGGATTGATTTTAGACCCGTTAGGGGACAAGTTTTTATTAATGAGCGCATTTATATTCCTGTCTCCGATAAGCAGATTAGAGTTGAAGTTTCCGCTTTGGGTTAGTTTTATCGTGATTTCGCGGGACCTGATCATAATTATGGGGGCAGTGGTTATTTATATGGTCAAACAGTGTATTGATGTTTATCCTACAAAATGGGGGAAACTTACAACTACATTCCAGATGCTTTCGGTTATTTGTATTTTATTACAATGGAGGCTGGTTGCCTTGATTTGGTGGTTGGCGGTGATTTTTACCGTTATTTCGGGGATAGATTACGTAAAGAGAGGATTTAAAATTCTATATGCTTTGGACAATCGCCGCGTTACTGCTTAGTTATTTATTAGGCTCTATACCGACAGCTTATCTTTTTGGCAAGGCCCTGAAAGGGATCGATATCCGTAAAGTCGGTTCAGGTAATGTGGGAGCAACCAATGCCTTGCGCGTTTTGGGAAAAAGGGCTGGGATTACAGTTCTGTTTCTAGATATATTAAAGGGTTTTGTCGCCATTATTTTACTGGGAGATTTTTTTGCGGATAAACCTCATTTATTGCAAGCACAGAACTTACGTATTTTCATGGGGTTATGTTGTATTTGCGGCCATAACTGGACGATATTTTTACAGTTTAAAGGAGGAAAAGGAATTGCCACTTCTTTTGGGGTATTGCTTGGCCTCTCAATGAGAGTGCCTGGATTAAACATAGTAATGGGATTAATAATTTTAACTTGGTTTCTCGTTTTTTTTAGCTTCAGAATGGTCTCGTTAGCTTCGATCATGGCAGCCTTAGCCCTGCCAATTTTCTGCCTCTTTTTCAAACAGCCGTTTTCGCTCACATCCTTGAGCTTATTGCTTTGTATTTTCGTCATCATTCGACATTCAACAAATCTAACCAGGATATTCCAAGGTAAAGAACCCCGCCTTTATTAAAGCAAACGCTTTCTTTTTTCGGCAAAATCGTATTGATTCGGCCGAGTTTTACCTGCATACTTTTCTTACCCATCAGCCACAGAGGGAAGCAAATATGCAGGCTCTGCTTTACAAAAACCTAACTTCTTCCGACCGCAGCCGTAAAATCATTACCAGTTCAGAGGTAACTGATAAAGAAGGCATCCACAGCGTGGTGCGCCGGCATTTTGCCTGTATGGTAAAGCAATTAGAAAACGAAAAAGCGGAAAAACAACAGCCTTATCTTTATGTCTTAAAAGAAAGGAATACCAAACAGAAGCGGGAGCATTTCTTTTGCAAGATAAAGGGGGGCCTTCTGGCGGAAAACAAGGGAAAATTACTGCATATTGCATTCGTCCACACCTTAAGCGTTGAGCTTACCGCCTCGGAAAAATTAAGCGGACAAATCAGCTGATTTTTGTTGACATAAATTTCAAGTTGTATATAATAATAGCAATATGAAAAAGCTATTATTCAAATACAGTGGCAGAGCGCTAGCAAGTTTGGCGCTTTTATCTTTATCGGCTGGTTTGGTTTTTGCCCAAAGCCAGGCGGCAGATTATCTTTGTGAATTGGGTAAAACTTTCTATTCTTTAGGCAAGGTTGACGATGCCCTTTCCGAATTTCATAAGGCCCTTCTGGCGGATCCTGCCAATGAAACTGCCAAATTGTATATTAATAAAATTTTTAATCAAAACTTGAATTCTTCTTCTGAAAATATGGCCCCCGTAAGCGCTCCTGTCTTAGAAGCTAACAATTCAACTGAACCCAAAAAATATATGAGTAAAGAACAGGCTATGGATGAGGCGATGCTTAAGATGGAACCCAATACTGCCTCAAAAAAAGAGAGCAAAGGAATAAAGGCCGGGCCGCTTACCATAAGCGGACAGATGCAATTAAGCTTTGGCGTAACTGCCGATGATTTTATCTGGAAAAGGGCTAATTTTGATTTAAATGAAAAATCGAAAAGCTGGCGGATGAGTTCAGAGGCGGGTTTTAATAACCGGTTCAATACTTTTGATCCCCGGATCTACGATGGCTTAGCTGTTAATTTAGATACGGAAAATAAAGAAGGCTTCAATCTTCATTCCAATCTTACGGTTGACCCCTGGAGTTTTACCGGTAAGAGCAGTAAAACTACCATTACCAACGGTGGAGACCCCGCCGAAGTAGAATTATTATATTGGTCAAACACCGGGCTTGTGGTAAATCACACTGTTTACGGGGCGCTGAAAGGAACCACTCTTAATATTCCGGAGCTAAAGGTTGTTGATGAAAAAACTACCGCGACCACGATTAATGGCTTTAATATCCCGAGCATGAAGATCCAGCGCCAGTTTCAGCCGGTGCGTGAATTATGGATGGATTACGCAAATGACCAGATAAAATTCCGCGCTTTCCCCATGGGCCTGCAGGATCAGGCTTACAGTTCCGATGATCCTATGGGAATCAGCAATCACCATATCTGGTGGAAGGATAGCAGCTGGCTGCGTAGTTATACCCCCGGAGCGGCCCATTCCGGAAACACTCCCGTTGATTTTACCAAAGGCATTTGGGATGATTCCCTTTCATTTCTGACCAAAGATTCTACCGGCAAATACCTTACGGCTTTAAGGGGCTTTTCTTTTAGCTTTTTACCGGATGAAAAATCTTCATTCGATACAACCTTTGCCACTCCTAAGCATCTCTGGCAGGATTACGGACAAGCGGATAACGTGATTAATGCCAGCCGTCTTAAACATTATTTCACTGATAATTTTATGGCTGGGGCAACCTTTACCAGCCGCACGGGCTTTATCACTGAACCTAACCAGAAGCTAGACAGCCAGAATTATGTTGGCGGAGTAGATATTGGTTATGAAATGACCGAAGGATTAAAAGCACAGGCTGAAGTTTTATCCTCCCAATCTTTTTATGATATGAGTAATTCCGTTTTTAAGACACAGGCCCGCGGCAACGCCTATTATTTTTCATTTATCAGCCGTTACCCCCAGAAAAGTTTAATGGATTTAAAATACGGTTACGATGAGATAGCTTTGGATAAAGATGAAGATTACCTGCTGAAATCCAAATTTTACTTAAGCAGGATGGACCGCGGATTTGATTCTTCTCTTTCCAGTTACCATGAAACCCGCCAGGATACCTTTTGGTCAAGGCATATTCATTTTCGTAAACCAATGGATTATTATTCCGCAGGATTATACGATTCTACTACTAATTGGGGGGAGCTTAATTCAACACGGATTGGTGATGGCATTGATGCCGGCAGAAATACCATTGGTTTTCGCGTTGAATCATCCCTGAAAGATAAAGTCTATAACCTTTTCGACGTACGCAATGTCCATAATGTTAACGGTAAATTTATCGAGAATGTGGTGCGCGATGAAGCAACGGTAGGAGTTACGGATAAATTAAGCGCCAAAATTCTGGGTATTTACCAGAAACTTCCGCGTACCCTTGGCGGGACCGATCCGTTTATCTATGACGGCAATACCGGTAATTTTTTTCTCAATGCCGCTGTCCCCGATGGGAATAACCCGTCGATTATCACCGGATCCTTTGGCCTTAATTATGATTTCTTTGATTGGTTAAGTTTAAACGGTATTTACGAACGCACCAATGATTATTATCTGGCTTATGATGGTTTTCCGGCCAATACTTTACGCGACGATACCAATTTATTCGGTAGATTTCATCAAAATGATAACCTTTACTCATTTAAACAGCCGTTTCTTTATAGCCAAGGCGGGTTTCCTCAAGCCCCATACGAATATTATAATGTTTTTAAGACCGGCCTAAGAATAATGCCGATTAATAACCTGGAGCTTTACCTTGATTATACGCGTAATCAATTCGAGAGTGCCGCCCAAAACTCGGATGGGATGAACCATGTTGGCATTGAAATGACTTATATGCCAACTAAGAAGTTCGGAATGGCTTTAAAATATACTTACTCCCGGTGGCAGGATACTGACCGGCTGGTTGCCGGCAACACTAACCCGCTTGGCCACCATAATTTCTTCGGTGAATTTAGATATCTGCCTTCCAGGGATGATGAATTTATCCTGCAATACGGAGAGGGCAATACCAGTAATTTAGGTAACTTTTCCCTTGATCCTTACGGAGGCACCTCCCTCACCATTGATACTGCGCATATCTTGCGCGCCTATTACCGCAGAAAGTTTTAAAACTAGGGAGCGCTTCTATTTTTCTTTCAGAACTATGTAACAAAAAAAATAGAAACGGTCCCTAGTTTTTATTCAAGATAAATATCGATTTGCTTAATTTGGCGTGATCTTACTTTTTGGGCATAAAGCGGGCCAAGCGTTGCGGATTTTATTTCTATAGGGTGATCGTTTTCAAAAATGATTATTTTGGAAATTTTTGCCGCGTTTTTTCCAAAAGTATTTTTTCTTTTCGGATTATGGTAAGTTACCCGGATTTGGCTTAAGAAATTAAAAGCATATTTTCCATTCCTATCGAATAACCAGCCGGCCAGGTTTGGTTTAAATGTTAAATTAAGCTCTCCGTTATTATCTAAAGAAAATGGGCAGGCCCCGGCATTCATGATCAACCAGATATTCAGGAATTCCGCGGTTGAGCCGGAGAGCCTGGCGACAAATCCGTTTCCGTGCAATTTTTTATCGGCAAACACGCTGCTTACCAGAAAAGAGGAATTTTCAAGTATGCTGCGCCCGTATCTTTGCGGGTCCTGGAAAGGGATGAGCACGTTTTTAAATTCCGCGTAAAATTCATCAATCAACCCGCCTTTAAGCAGCTCCAGGATATATTTATACTCCATATGCAGCCAGATGGATTCATTTTCCAGCCAACCGGGAGTGAATACCCGACATCTGCCGATTTCTTCCGGCATAGAACCAAGGTTGGAAGTCACTTTATACATTCTAAGTTTTTTATCAAAAAGCGCGCTTTTCTTGGTTGATTTATGCAAAGACAAGAGATGTTTTTTGTCTTCGGTAAGCCTTAAGGCATGCATTTGGCCTTCAAGAAAGAGAGGGACTGTTTTTTGGGTAAATTTTTTCGGTTTTATACGGTGATCATCAATCAAATCATATTCGGTAATCTCATTAATAAAATATGAATTATAAATCCCTTGCCTGCTGTTAAAAGCTTTGCTTAATCCCAACTCAACTTTCTTTAATGCCGCGTCCACAAAACTAATAAGCTTGGCAACGGCCAAATTTACCGAAATCCCGGAAAAACCAAGGCGTATATTAGAACGGTATGTTTCTTTTAGCGCATTGCTCTTATCCCAATAAGTAAAATCATCCTCAGAGAACAAGAGAGAGAGCCCCTCGATAAAATTAGAGATTTCATCGGCAAGTTCAATTTCATTAATCTTTGAATTTTCTAACGCCCCTTTGATCATCTTAAGCAGGCGTTTTAGTTCAAAGGTTTCACAACTGGAGGAACCCAAAAGCGCCGGCAGCCCGTTAAGAGAATCAAACCAGTTAGGTTTATTGGCTTCCATCTCGATACCGGTACCAAAAGGGTCAAGGGAGGCCAATTTATTCGCCGCCAGGCACAGAAGTTTAGCGATAAGGGTAGTGTAATAGATTTGGCCGCTGCCGGACTGTGCCCTTAAAAGATGCGGATTATCCAAACGTTTGCGCAGTATTTCTTTTTTGGTGGCATCAAGCACAAGGGAGTGCAATTGGCGCGGCAGGCCGTTATAAAGGACGTATCTTTCGCTGCGCGGCCTGACTAATTCGGCGTTATCATAGAAGGAAAAAACTTTTCGGTGAAAGAATAATTCATTAAATCTTTCAGGGTAAATCCCCAGGTAACTGTCGATTAAGTCCAGGTTATAGGTCCAGTGGTCAGTCCAAAAGCCTTCAGCATGCTCAGCTTCCTGTGATTTTAGCGCGGAAGAGAGTATCAGATTTAGAAAATCATCATAAGAACATTTAAGTTTTATTTTATTATCTTCAATAAAGATAATTAACTCACCTGGGGTGAAGGTTTTTTTAAAAAAGGCGCTAAGTTTATCGATATCATTTTTTTCAGCCACGGCTGCCAGCAGCCTGTAAAGATCCAGGTTGTCTTTGAGCAGGAAACTTTCGCCTTTTACGATCAGGGGATTAAAACCGTCAGCCTGGATTAGATTCATGAAGAAGACAATATTTTCATCGTTTATCTCAGGATTAAACCAGGGATCATTGCGCCGGTTTTGGTTTGTATCGCGGTAATTACCGTTGCCTTGGGAAAAATAAGTCGGCTGGAGCACAAACTTATTGTAATCCCTTTCCAGGTCACCGTGTTTACGTGAATAAAGATAAAAAACCACCCCGGATTTAAAAACTTCCGGGTAGCCGCCGCGCATAATGTTATCCAGGTAAGTCTGTCCGGCGTATAAATCAAAAGCTTTAGAGCTGCTTTGAGTTAAAATATCATCTTTTAATTCCCGGATTAGTTTGGAACTTTCCTTCATTTTGGTTTCTATGTAACCGAATTTCATAATTTTTCCAACCGAACTATTTAAAGTTTTGGTGTCGCGGACCTGGCCGATTACCGAATAAAATGTTTTTTGCTCTTTGGCCCCCAGCTCAAGGCTCATTAAAAGCAAAGCGCTGGGAGTTTTACTTTTGGTCATTTGCTGGGCAGGATATTGAAATTTATGCTTGGCCAGGAATTGGGCAGGGTAAGAGAAATCGGTTACTGCCCCAAAAACAGCTTCAGGGTCGACTATTGGCCGGATAAGTTGGGATTTGGTACCATTAAAATGAAAACCCATATAAAAATTCCCGTGCTCAATATGCACTACCTCCGGCCGGTCCGAAGGGTCAACTGCTAATTTATAAAAAGGGACATCATTATTCAGGTTATCGGTATTCATCCAGGCTTCGATAGTGCGGCCGAGTTTCTTCAGGAAAAAATTGTTCGTGCCAAAAGGGACAATCTGCGGCAGACCGTCAATAATCTCCATGGACCTGGGTTTAGGCGACGTATTTTCAATAGAAACGGTCCGGCTTAAGCCGGCGTAGGTATCATTAGGAATATTAAAATATTCTACGCGTGTTTTTATCCCTAATGTCCGGTTTTCTTCTTCCAAAATGAGTTTATCCGAATCTATACGCATAGAGTTGGTTATCTGGTACTTTAAATTCAGGCAGCCGTTGTGAAACGGCTCGTAATAGAGAAGTTTTTTTGCGGATTTAATTTTAATGAAGGTGCGGAATCCTTGGGCAGAAACAAACTGCCAGGATTTATTCGCCGGAAAGAATTCTAAAATCGACTGGTCTTTATCCTTGGTGCCGAAGCTGCTGATACACTGGCCGCGGTTAACGTAGAAGACCCACATGGGGATCCCGTATTTTCCGGCAATCCCCGGAAAAAAGTTAGCGAAAGGTTTGGCGTAATTGTAATTTTGGATAACAAATTCGCCCTGTTTATTTAAATAATACTTTACTTTTGCTTGCTTAGATTTTATTTCCATTTTGGTTTAAGTTAATTAGTAGTATTTTACACATTTTAATGGATTTGTCAATCTCAAGATGTTAATACGACCCTATTTCCCGATTGGTTAGGAAATAGGGTCGTTTGATGGAATCCAGGATGTTGACTTTTAATAAAAGGGTGTTAGAATATTAAGAAATAACACCCCGCGCTACCTGGCGTTTAATTGAATTGCGCCAGTATCCGCCTCGTGGCGGATTATAATGCGGGTGTGCCCTTGTGGGCAAGGAGGTTCTGATGCCAATAGATCAAGAAACGGTTAAACATATCGCGCATTTATCGCGTATCGAATTGCAGCCTAATGAGTTAGAAAAATTATCCGGACAGTTGGATGGCATACTGGGTTTCATCGATAAAATAAGTAATTTGAATATAGACAGGGTTAACCCTACAAGCCATATCTTACCAATCAGCAATGTGTTGCGGGAGGATACGCCCCGCGCTTCTTTATCCCCGGAAAAAGCTCTGGAAAATGCACCGAGCAAAAAAGGGAGCTTCTTTAGTGTCCCAAAGATAATCGAATAATCATGGAATTAAATCAGCTGACTGCCCACGAATTATTGGATAAACTCGCAAGTAAAAAGGCTACCCCGGAAGCCCTTTATGATTCTCTTTATGGCCGCATTCAAAAGACTGAAAGCCTGGTTAAGGCCTACGTCAGGGCCGAAGTTGACAGGCAGACAATTTTTAGCTCACCGGGTGCACTCAAGGGTTTGCCGATTACCATTAAGGATAATATCTGCACCGAGGGGCTAAAAACCGAATGTTGCTCAAAAATCCTCAAAGATTTTCGTCCGCCATATGATGCCACGGTTATTGCCAAATTAAAAAAATCCGGGGCCGGGATCTTTCCTCTAAAAGCGAATATGGATGAATTCGCTTTTGGTTCATCAACGGAAAATTCATTTTTCGGGCCCACGGCCAATCCCTGGAATTTAGCATCTGTGCCCGGAGGTTCTTCCGGAGGTTCAGCGGCTGCCGTGGCCAGCGATGAAGCGATCTGGGCTTTAGGCTCGGATACGGGCGGATCAATCCGCCAGCCGGCATCTTTCTGCGGTGTGGTAGGGTTAAAACCTACTTATGGCCGCGTTTCACGTTTCGGGTTAATCGCTTTTGCTTCCAGCCTTGATCAAATCGGGCCGATTACTAAAGATGTGGAAGACGCGGCAATCCTGACTAAAATTATTTCCGGTTACGATCCTAATGATTCAACATCGGTTAATCTGGATGTTCCGGATTACACGCAAAGCCTGACTAATGATATTAAGGGTTTAAAGATCGGCATACCCAAAGAGTATTTTGTTGAAGGCATAGACCAGGAGGTTAAAGCCGTTATCGAAGAAGCTATTAATAAACTTAAAAGCTTGGGCGCTGTTTCCAGGCCGGTTTCATTGCCGCACACAGAGTACGCGGTGCCGGTTTATTATATTGTTGCTACTGCCGAAGCCAGCTCAAACCTGGCAAGGTTTGACGGTGTCCAATACGGATACCGGGCAAAGTCGGATAATTTAATCCAGATGTATAAGTTAACCCGCGCCCAGGGTTTTGGAGATGAGGCCAAGCGCAGGATACTTTTAGGTACATTTGTCTTGTCGCATGGATATTATGACGCCTATTATTTACGG